>JBJEXC010000017.1:0-3105 GCA_051885355.1 Alphaproteobacteria bacterium
CCTTAACTTGTTCAAGAGACCAGTAAGCACCTTTTCTTTTAACTCCTTGTTTATCCGTATATTCAACATCGGCTACATCGTGCAATGCAAATTTTTCATCATAATGCCCATCATTGAGTACTCCCATAACTTCTCGCATTAGCATCCAATATTTATCCTCGTGAGAATGTTTAAGTTTGTCAAAAAAGTTAGAAAGAAGCATAGTGAGTTTCTTCATTTTCTCATCATTGGCGTTCTTTCCGTATTTTTCAATTAGTTCATAGAAATACATAGCAATCAACAATTAGTACATTTATTAGGAAATTTAGGAATTGGTTTATATTCTCCTATATTCCCTATCTTTATGTTTGGCTTTACTTGTTCTTTTTCTTTTGGCTTACTATCGCCTTTTTGTTTATTAGTACCCATAACCTATCATACAACTTATTCAACATAGAGAGAATTAACCCAAAATAATTTGAGAGATATGCCATAAATATGGATAACACAAGCATTGTTATGATGTCGGCTTTATAGCAATACAAAGTAATCAATGTTCCCCAAAAAGTAAGGCAAGTGGAACATTTGAGAATCTTTCCCGAAACATCTGCTATTGCATCGCCAAGTCCGAGGTTGACAATTAAGGTCGAAGCGACCATAACTGCAAGTGCTATCCATATCATAGCCATACTATGCCACGGTGAGTGTAACAAAATTATCGCTTACAAACTGCCTGCTGCAAGTCTGACAATTTACAGCAACGACATCATTGACCGTATTACCCTTTGTGATAGTCACACTTGTAGGGGCGGTTGCCGAAGTCAAAGGGATAGAGAACACGGCATTGAGTGGCTGTGACATCGTTCCTTCACATCCGCATCCACAACGGACATAGTTGATAGCACCTTGTACACGAACTTGAACCATATACTGCGTTCCTCCTACATTCGTTATTCCCAATACATCAAAAGTAGGAATAAATACGGGAGTGTTCTGTACACAAACTTTTGCACAAAGCCTTTGGTTGATTGTCACTTGAAGCTGGAATGGACTTGCCGTGCTTCCAAGTGACGGAGTGACGCTGATTATTGGTGCAGCGACACGATTGTTACAATTACAATTACAACTCATAACACTTGATTTTTAAGCGGTTTCTTATTGCTAATATTTTATTCGTCCGCACCAGAAACCGTAGGTTCGGACACTTCCTCATTTTCTTCGATTTTAGACACTTTCTCTTTAAGGATGATACATTTATTATTCATACTCATTAAACTATCTAAAATAGCCCTTATTTGACCTATTTCCTCTTGGTTGTAATATGACATTTGCGCAGCGCAATATGTTCTCTGATTTATATTGCACATCTCACATCTACCATTACAACTGACTTTTTCTTTTCTATCTTCCATATCATCTATTTTTGAAATGATTAATCACATTGTTCTTTACAAATGGATTCTTTTGCCAATTTACAACGGCTTCATTCATTTTTCTCGCTGTCACTTTTATCCCCCTTTCTCCGAACCAATCAATAAAACCGCATACTGACTTTTTCAATTCAAGGGCTTCGCTCTCATCGTTAGCCCATACATTGAATGATATGTTCACTATCTTGTCGTTCATAACTTACTATTGATTAATTGGTGGAATTGGATTTGCTGATGGCGGTAGAGTCCCTCCATTCCCTCCCTTACCGAACATATCTTTAATAAAGCCTATCCAATTCATAATTTGGTCTTGGTTCTGACTTATCCAACCGACCGTTTGCTTTGCACCATCTTTTATTTGGTCGAAAGTACTCGGTTGTATGGCATCGAAAGTCGGTAAATCCTCCATATCTTTTATCAAAAAAGAGTATAGGCGTTCCGCCTTATCAATATCTCCATTACAAGATTGAAGGCAAGACATCTTCAATGCCACCTTGCTTGTTGGTCTAATCATCGGTATCATATCCTCTTTGATTTTATTTCGATTGAAAAACATACCTTAAAAAAGTAAAATGGGAGGAATTGGCTATCCTCTCCCTCCCATTGTTAAGCGATTAGACGTTGCATCCGCAATAAGATACGGGACATCCGCAATTTCTCTTGGAAACCAATGTTACCTCCTGTGGACATCGTGCGAATTGCCCTGTGAGAGCACCCGACAAGAGATTTGCCTCTGCCTGCGCAAGAGCACTTGACTGAGCCACTGAATTAGCACCAGCGAAAGCGCCTGCACCTGTCTGAACATCAACATACTGAGTCATACTCGGTGCGTGGCGGTTCTGCCAATCCTCGCGGGAGTTCCTCTCAGCGATTGCAAGAGTTGCCAACTGATTAAGATTGTTGGTAAGAGCTGCATTAGTCTGTGCTGCACCGTGAGCCCTGGCTTCACTTGCTTTATTAATGCCCCAGATTCCTGCGATTGCAAGAAGGAGCGCACCGCCGCCAAGACCTGCTGCGAGTCCGATACCAGTTGCAGCCATTCCTCTTCCGTGACCGTAAGAGCCACAACCACATCCGTAACCGTCTCCATAGCCGTAGCCTCTACGGTTCTCAATCAATGCAAGGTCACCTGCTGTAAGATAATTACCTTCCATAATCATTAATTTTATAGCCCTCTTTCGTCTTCGGGCATTGACCGTACAACTTTATTTTGTACATCACAAAATTATATTATACAGTGCGACTAAACTATATATTCAATAAATACTATATAATATCTTATTATGTATTGAATTAACAAATATTTCCAAATATTTTTTGATTACATAAAAAATAAGTCCATCTTTACGCAAAAGATAGGTTTATGGAAGATATTATTTCAATTGTATGTAGATTCTTTAAGGTATCAAAAGAAGACCTTATGATAAAAAGGTCTTGCGATAAAGTTTCAACCGCAAGAATGTTTGCGGTTTATATTCTTCATAATGACTTCAATTATTCAATTTCTTGTCTTGCAAAAAGATTTAATGTGCTTCGAAGTAGCATATTTGCAATAGCAAGGAAAGCAAAAAATAGAATAAATTTATATATAGAAGATTATGCATACTATGACGAACTTCTCGCACAAATAGACGATGAGAATATAATCGAGTAGGAGGAAAACGAAGTAGTTTTCTTCCTACTTTCGTTTTCCGAC
>JBJEXC010000018.1:0-2954 GCA_051885355.1 Alphaproteobacteria bacterium
CACATTCGATGGCTTATCAATCGCTTGGGCAGTCCTTGAATACCTAAACAACATAAACAGATGTCGAGGATTATTTGCAACCCACTATCACGAATTAACAGAAAGCATTGCAAAACTTTCAAATGTAACCGCCCACACAATGGAAATAAAGGAATACGAAGGCGACATAATCTTCCTTCACAAGGTAGGCTGTGGCATAGCCGACAAATCATACGGAATACATGTCGCAAAAATTGCTGGTATCCCAAACACCGTTATACAAAGGGCAACCCAAATTTTAGATAACTTTGAATCCGATGAAAATCTTGCAAAAACAAAAAATGCAATAAAGAAAATAAATGAAATGGACCTATTTTCATATAACACTAAAACAGATCCAACAAAAACAAATAAAAATTTAGAAACACTTGAAAAAAAATTAAAGGAGTTAAACCCTGACGAATTAACTCCTAAATCTGCACTTGAAATTTTATATGAAATAAAAAATCTTTTAAATTAACGAGAATGATTTTTACTAAGTAATTCTCTTTGCTTTGAAAGATAAAATTTTCTTAGTTTTGCAACTTCTCTATCAAGTTTAATATCATTGGCAAAATCATTTACTTGAATATTAAGTTTTGCTTTTGAAAAAATCTTATTTATAACTTTTATAATATCATCTACTAAATGCCTATCTTTTCTCATCACATTAACAAGAGCCATTGCACGCATAAGTTCAGCATCATCCAAAAGTTCCTCAATAGATCTAAACTTGTTACTTTTTTCATCAAATGCCTTTTTTTCACCCTCATTAGGAATAAAACTTATAGGCATAAATAAATTTAAATTATTCATAATAATACCCCTTATATTAAATTAAAAAATATTATTTATACACAATATTATACTTTTGTCAACATATTTTTATTGTAAAAAATAAAAAATATATAATAATAAAATAAAAAAGGCAAATTTATGCTAAACGGCTTTATAAATATAAACAAAGACTTAGGAATAACTTCCAACGATGTAGTATTCAAAGTAAAAAAAATACTCTTTCCCATATTCGGAAAGACAAAAATAGGACATACAGGCACACTTGACCCACTCGCGACAGGTGTCCTTCCCATAGCATTAGGAGAAGCCACCAAAACAATCCAGTTTCAAATGGACGGTAAAAAAACTTACATATTTAATATTACATTTGGTTCATCTACCACCACAGACGACAAAGAAGGCGAACCTATAAACATCTCTTCACATATCCCAACAAAAGAGGAAATTGAAAAAATCCTACCATCTTTTTTAGGGGAAATAGAACAAATTCCACCCCAATATTCTGCAATCAAAATAAACGGACAAAGGGCATATACCCTTGCAAGAAAAGGAGAAACTTTTGAAATTCCCCCTCGTAAAAACTTTATACACAACCTTAAACTTTTATCACAAATATCAGATAAAGAATTTCAATTTACCGTCACCGCAAACAAAGGTTTCTATGTCCGCTCAATTGGAAAGACTATAGCCCTTACCCTTCAAACTTACGGACATATTTCATACTTACACCGCACCCAAAACGGACTTTTTAAAATAGAAAATGCAATATCACTTGACAATTTAGAAAAAATAATGCAAAATACAGGCAAATCGTTGGATGTGCGAAATTGTATTGGCGATTTTTTGTATCCTGTATCATACGGACTAAACGACATCTTGGTTCTTGATATATCAAAGGAACAAAATGAAAAGTTAAGAAATGGTATTGCCCTTTCTTCCTCACTTTTCAACAATCTAAGGGATAACACCCTTTATCAAGTCCATTACAATAGAACCCTTCAAGCGATAGTTAAAAACATAAACAATAAACTAAAAATTATACGAATTTTTAACTTATGAAAGGGAAAAAATGTCAATAACAAAAGAAAAAAAACAATCTATTATCAAAGATTTCAAAATCAATGAAAAAGATACTGGTTCAAGTGTTGTTCAAATTGCAATTCTAACAGAAAGAATTAACAATTTAACTGAACACTTCAAAACAAATAAAAAAGATAACGCATCAAAAATGGGGCTTACAAAAATGGTTAACAACAGAAAAAAATTGTTAAATTATTTGAAAAGAACTGACCCAAAATCTTATGAAGAAACAATTAAAAAATTAAACATAAGAAAATAAATTTTAAGGTAAGGGAGGTAAAATTACTTCCCTTTTACCTCAATTTGGTATATAGTAAATAAGACAAAGGTGGAAAAGTCAGAATATAGAATCCAATAAAAAATGACTTGGATTGTATTTTCTGACTATCAAAGTCACTTTCCTTCCTTTGTTAAATAATAAAAAAAACGAAACGAAAGGAAATTATTATGTTCGGAAAGAAAAAAAGTATGTTCAACATAGTTGAAAAAGAAATTATGTGGGAGGGTAAAAAACTTACCCTTCAAACTGGAAAAATCGCACGCCAAGCAACTGGCGCAGTAATGGCAACCTACGGCGAAACAATGGTTCTTGCAACAGTAGTTGCTGAAAAACAACCAAAGGAAGATCAAGACTTCTTTCCACTTACCGTGAATTATCAAGAAAAATTTGCATCAAGTGGTAAAATTCCAGGTTCATTTAATCGTCGTGAAGGACGCCCATCAGTCCACGAAACTTTGGTTTCAAGATTGATTGACCGCCCTATCCGCCCACTTTTCCCAGAAACTTTTAAAAATGAAGTTCAAGTAATCGCAACCGTATTTAATTATGATAAGGAAAATAATCCTGACATAGTTGCAATGATTGCTTCCTCTGCTGCCCTTGCTATCTCAGGCATTCCATTTATGGGACCAATAGGCGCTTCTCGTGTTGCATATATAAAGAATAAATATGTAATCAATCCAACACTTAAACAAATGGAAAATTCAAAACTTGATTTAGTCGTTGCTGGAACAAGCGAAGGCGTTCTTATGGTTGAATCAGAGGCAAACGAATTATC
>JBJEXC010000019.1:0-14777 GCA_051885355.1 Alphaproteobacteria bacterium
TCAATGATTGCTGTTGGTTTTATTTTTTCGTTTGCATAAGTGATGCAATCGGCAAGGACGAGACGACCTTCTGCATCAGTGTTTAGAACTTCGACTGTTTGTCCTGAAAGTGAGGTTAAAATATCCCCTGGTTTATAGGAGGCTCCGTCTGGCATATTTTCGGCAAGTCCTATGATACCGGTTAGGTTGATTTTTGCCTTTTGTTTAGCAATCATTTCCATTATGCCAACTACTGTTGCTGCGCCTGTCATATCGGATTTCATTTCATCCATATTTGCAGATGGTTTTATTGAGATACCGCCACTGTCAAAGCAAAGTCCTTTTCCAACAAGGGCGATAGTTTTTTTTGATTTTTTGTTGCCTGTGTATTTCATTACTGCTATGTATGGAGGGAATTGAGAGCCTTGGGATACGGCAAGTATTAAATTTGCCCCCATTTTTTTTAGTTGTTTTTCATCAATGATTTCAATACTTACACCTAATTTAGAAAGGTATTTTATTTGTTTTGTAAATTCTGTTGTAGTTAGAACATTTGATGGTTCGGTTGCAAGGTTGCGGGTTGTGATAACTCCGTCAATTATTGAACTTATTTCCTTGAAATTCTCTTTTGCTTTTGTTGGATTTTCTGTGTGAACGAAAAGGGTGCAGTTGAAATTTTCTTTATCCTTTGTTAGATATTTATCAAATTTATAGGTTTTAAGTTTTGCACCGTAGATTATTTCAAAATTTTTTTCATCAGTGAAATTATCAAGCATTAAAAGTGCGGTTGATATTTTTTCTTTTTTAAGAGTAAGGCCTATTATACCGCCTATTTTATTTAGAGTTGAGGTATTAAGTTCGCCTGCATTTCCAAGGCCTGTGAGTATTACTTTATCGGAATGGATTGTAAGTATTTCACCAGTTTTTCCTGTGAATGAAGAGTTTTTAATTGATTTTGTTATTATGCCTTTTAGTTCCTTATCAAACTTTGTAGTTGTTTGGGAAAGTTTGTTTTTTTCATATACGCCAAGGATTGTATAATCGTAATTGTCTTTTATAATTTCAGTAAATTTAATTTGCATTTTTTCCTCCTTTTATATTTCTGTTAATTATTTTTTATACTCACCACCTTGTCCGTGTCGCCCTCCCGCAAGGCGGGGGTAAGGGAGGGCGACATAAGTTTTTTCAAAACTTATATTCTGGTTGATGATTTATATTTAAATTGGTTTTATTTTTTCCTCCTTTTTATGCCTTTATTGATGATTGGAACAGAGATTTTGCTGCCTCTATTGCTTCGGATGTAATTTTATCTCCAGAAATTATTCTTGCGATTTCTTGAATCCTTTGTTGTTCGGATAGTTGGTCTACAGAGGTTATTGTTTTATTTTTTTCCTCATCATAGAATTTTTCAACTTTGAAATGGTGGTTGCCGAAGGAGGCGACTTGTGGTGAATGGGTTATTACCATAGTTTGTATGTGTTTACTTAATGATGCTAAACGTTCGCCTACGGCACTGGCGGTTGCACCGGAAATTCCTGTATCTACCTCATCAAATATCATTGAGGATATAGAGTGTTCGTCGGAAATTACAACTTTTATGGCGAGGGTAAATCTTGCAAGTTCACCACCTGAGGCGATTTTGTGAAGGTAATCTTTTTTGTCTCCGAAGTTTGTGGAACCCATAAAGTATGCTGTGTTAATTCCGTTTGGTGTGAATTTTTTTTCATCAGTTTCTGTTGTGATTGCGACTTCGAATGTTGCCTTTTCAAGTTTAAGTGGGGCAAGTTCTGCCATTACTCGTTTTGATAATTCTGTGCCAGTTTTTTTTCGTTCATCAGAAAGTTTTGTTGATATTTCAAGGTATGAAGAGCGTGCTAAATCCTCCGCCTTTTTCTTTTCATTTAAAACATTATCGGAGTTGTTTATGTTTTCAACAATTTCGCGAAGATTTTTTGTAAAAGTTGGAAGTTCGTCTGGTGTGACTTTATGTTTTCTTGCAAGTTCGCGTATTGTGAATAGTCGTTCCTCGGTTGCCTCTAAATTTTGGGTATCAGAAATATCAGAAGAAAGTATTTGTGATAATCTTTCGTAAGCATCGCAAAGGTTTTGTGATGTCGTTTCGAGTTCTGATATTATTTCTTTGATGTTGTCATTTTTTGCATCCTCTGGAATTCTTTCTAATGAATATGATGCTTCATTTATAAATTTTTCTGGACTGTCACCATATTTTGAAAGGTAGTCGTAGCAATCCTTTATTGCCGTTATGATTTTTTCTGAATTTTGAAGAAGGTGGCGTTTTTGATTTAGTTCCTCTTCTTCACCTACCTGTGGATTTAGTGTTTCAAGTTCTGCTAGATTGTGTTTAAGGTATTCTTCATCTGCCTTTGCCTTTGTGAATTCTTCCTCGGTTTTTATGCGTTCGTTTTTTTTATCTTGCCAGATGTTGTATGCTATTTTTGTTTGTTCCTTTAATCCTTCAAGTCCGCCGAAAGTATCAAGTGTGTTTAGGTGGGTTGCGGGGTTTAGCAAACTTTGGTTATCAAATTGACCGTGGATTTCAATTAAATCGTCACCGATTGATTTTATTAAACTGAGGCTTACTGGAATGTCGTTTATGAAGACTTTATTTTTGCCATCTTTGTTTAAAACTCTTCTTATAATGATTTCGTTTTGGTTTTGAATATCTGATTTTGAAAGTATATCGTTATCAATAAGTTTTATAATTGCAGGGTGAGTTTTTGGTAAATCGAATGTTGCACATACGGAAGTTTGTTCGCAATCCTTTCCAATTATTGATGTATCACTTCGAGAGCCCAAAACAAAACTTACTGCATCAAGAAGTATTGATTTTCCTGCGCCAGTTTCACCGGTTAAAACGGTAAGTTTATGTCCGAATGAAAGTGTTAAATTTTCTATTAATATAAAGTTTTTAATTATTAAATTTGTAAGCATTTTGTAAAATAATCCTTTAATTATATTTTAAAACTGTGTTAATCATTTTTATTGATTTTAAATCGGATACAATATTGTTTAGGTGTTCGATATTGTTGACATCTATTGTTATTAAAAATTCAATAAATTCGCGTGTTTTGTTTGCGACTTTTATATCCTCTATTATTGCATTTTCTCTAGCAAGGATTGTAGTTATTTTATTTAATGCACCAGGGGCATAATCGCAAAGAACAGAAATTTTTGTGCTGAATTTTGAATCTTTGAATGAATTGTAATCGTCCCAAGAAAGGTTAAATAATTTTTCTGGTGTTTTTTCAAATTTGGAAAGTTGTTTGCAATTTTTTTTGTGGATTGTTATGCCTTTTCCTGTATGAATGACACCTATGATTTCATCACCTGGTAAAGGATAGCAACATTTTGCAAAGTGTATAGGAATGTTTGAAAGCACGCCAGATGTTAATTGCTTTGTTGTGTTTTGTGGATGTATTTTATTGACTGCATTAAAGAAATTATCTATATCAAAATTTTTCTTTTGTGCGGTAGTTTTTAATTCTGGATATATTGAAAATAAAACATGTTCTGCGGTATATTCCTTTGAACCGATAAGCAAATATAAATCGTCAAAATTTGTTGCACCGTATTTGTTTAGTATTGATGTTAAATCCTTTTCATGGAAATTTTTTTTGTAATTTTCAAATGCGGTTTGGATAAGTTGCTTTCCGTATAGAATAGTTTGTTGTTTTTTTTGTTGCTTTAAGAAATGACGAATAGAACTTTTTGCCTTTATAGTTGCAACAAATCTTTCCCATTCGGGGGTTGGAACTTGAGTTTTTGATGTTAAGATTTCTACTTCATCACCAGTTTTAAGTTCAGTTCTGATGTTCTTTATAACTTTGTTTATTTTTGCACCGACACAATGATTCCCTATGTTTGAATGGATATTGTATGCAAAGTCAAGTGCGGTGGAGCCGAATGGCAAAACTATTAAATCTCCCTTTGGGGTGAAACAGAAAACTGAATCTATAAATGGTGAAAGTTTTGTATGTTCCACAATTTCATCAGGTGAAGATATGTGCTTTATTGCATTTACCATATTTCGAAGCCAATCAAAATCCTTTGATGTGATGTCTGTTTTTCCCTCCTTATACATCCAGTGGGCTGCGTATCCATATTGTGCAACCTTATCCATTTCTTCGGTTCTGATTTGTATTTCAATTCGTTTGTTTTGTGGACCAATTACAGTTGTATGCAAAGATTGATATTTGTTTGGTTTTGGTGTTGAAATATAATCTTTGAAACGATTAGGTATCATTTTGTATGTGGAATGAATCATACCTAAAATCTTGTAGCAATCTTCGACAGTTTTTACAATAAAGCGAAAGGCTATAATATCAAAAATTTCTTCGAATCTGATATTTTTTAATTGCATTTTACGCCATATTGAGTAAGGGCTTTTTTCACGACCGAAAATTTTTGCCTTTATTTTGTGTTTGAAAGTAAGTTCGCTTAGTTCATCAACAATAGGTTCTATTAAATCGGTGCCTCGTTTCCTTATGTCCTCTAATTTTTCTTGAATGAAATGATATTCCTGAGGATATAATTCCTTGAAACAAACATTTTCCATTTTGCGTTTTAATTCTTCCATACCCATACGTTCGGCAAGAGGAATATAAATATTTAATGTTTCAAGTGCAATTCGTTGGCGTTTTTCAGGTGATTTATGAAATTGCAAAGTGCTCATATTATGAGCGCGGTCAAGAAGTTTTATGATTAAAACTCTTATATCCTTTGATACGGATAAAACAAAGTTGCGGTAATTTTCCGCCTTTAGCATTTTTTCAGATTTTATTTTGATGGAGCGAAGTTTTGTAAGTCCAATTACAAGTTCTGCGACATTATCACCGAAAAGGTTTTGTATAGTTTTTATTGATGTTTCTGTATCTTCCACCACATCGTGAAGAAGGGCTGCAATTATTGAATCTACATCAAGTTCGTAGGTTTTGGCTGCAATCATTGCAACTGCTAAAGGATGAGTGAAGTAATCTTCACCGCTTGCGCGTTTTTGTCCGGCGTGTTTTTCGCTTGCAAAAGTGTAAGCGAGTTCGAGCCTTGCCTTGTCCGATGGTTTAAGGTCGGGAATATAATTTTTTACTGCATTTACTAAATCAGCTTTTGTTTCCAATTGTATATCCTTTATCTTATATATAAATATTATGCTAAAAAGTTTTGATTGTAAAGATGGATTTGTTTATTTTTGAAGTTTTTTTATTAAAATAAACCTTGAAAGTTATAATAAATTGTTATAATTTGTTTTAAGTGTAAATTTTAAGGAGTTTTTATGAAAAAAATACTTGTGAAGTTTCTTTGTGCTTTTATTCCTGTTACAAATATTCGAAAACTTGTTAGGTTTTATTTGTATGATGCAAAGGCATTTAACAATAATATTATTTTGGTTGAAGATGGAAAAGAATATGTTAATTCTTTCTTTAAAATTCTTAAACTTGTCAAGATAAGGAATTTCCGAATTTGTATTTCTGGAAAGAATAATACAATAAAAATCTTTTTACCAGTTTTTATAAATAAATCTTCTGTTGAATTAAATGGAAAAAATTCATATTTGGAGTTGGGACATCATTGCGGACTTCGTCATAGTTCTATTTTTATGTGTGTAGGATTTTGTCCTGATGTAAGGCAAGTCCTTAAAATTGGGGAGTATTCTTCTCTTTTAAAAGCAAGGTTTAGATTTTGTGATGCAGGAGAATGTATTATAGGAAAGCGAAATATGATTGCAAGGAGAGTGGATTTTATGATAAGTGATTTTCATTCAATTTTTGATTGTGATACGAAAAAGGTATTAAATAAGCAGAAAAATCCTCTTTCAATTGGGGACCATTGTTGGATTGGTGAGGATGTTATTATACTTAAAAATGCACAGATTCCTAATAATACTATTATTGCAAGGGGAAGTGTGGTTGCTGGTAAATTTAAGGAAGAAAATACTGTTATTGCGGGCAATCCGGCAAGGGTTGTTAAGACTGGGGTAAATTGGAGTGTATCATCGCCAGAAGAATATGAAAATGGTAAGATAGATAATATTTATTAATAGTTCAAGTTAAAATAAACCTTGAAAGTTATAACAAAATGTTATAATTTACTTTGAGTGTAAATTTTAAGGAGTTTTTATTATGACGGCAAAATCTATGGATGATTTAGTTTCACTTTGTAAAAGACGTGGTTTTGTGTTTCAAAGTGGTGAAATTTATGGTGGATTAAAGGGAACTTATGACTATGGTCCTCTTGGTGTGGAACTTAAAAATAATCTTAAATCTGCTTGGTGGAGAGCAATGATTTATGATAGAAATGATACAGAAGGGCTTGATTCTGCGGTGCTTTCTAACAGACTTATTTTTAAACATTCAGGGCATGAAACGACATTTACTGATCCGCTTGTCGATTGTAAAAAGTGTAAGCAAAGGATGAGGGCGGATAAGTTGCTTGTTGCTGGAAAGTGTGATTTTTGTGGTTCAACTGAGTTAACGGAGCCTCGTGATTTCAATCTTATGATGAAAGTAAATATTGGTCCTGTGGTTGATGAAAATTCCTATGCTTATTTGCGTCCAGAAACTGCGCAGGGAATTTTTGTTAATTTCAAAAATATTTTGGATTCAACAGCAAGAAAAGTTCCATTTGGTATTGCCCAGATTGGAAAGGCTTTTAGAAATGAAATTACTCCACGCAACTTTATTTTCCGTGTTCGTGAATTTGAACAAATGGAAATGGAATTTTTTGTAAAGCCTGGGGAAGATGAAAAATGGCATAAATACTGGATTGAAGAAAGAAAGAAATGGTGGCTTAAACAAGGTTTATCAGAGGAAAATCTTTCTTTTGAAGTTCACGAAAAGGCCGATTTGGCGCATTATGCGAAGGCTTGCACTGATATAGTTTATAAATTTCCTCATGGTGTGGAAGAGTTAGAGGGTATTGCAAACAGATGTGATTTTGACCTTGGTTCACATACTAAGGATGCTGAGGAATTAGGGGTAAAATCTAAAGTGTTAGAAAACAAAGATTCCTCATCAAAACTTTCATATACTGATCCATATACAAAGGAAACTTATGTTCCATTTGTGATAGAGCCTTCGGCTGGTGTTGACAGAGGTGCTTTGGCTATACTTAACGAAGCATATACTGAGGAAGAATTGGAAAATGGTGATAAGAGAATTTTCCTTCGTTTGAAACCTCATTTGGCACCGGTGAAAGTGGCTATTGTTCCGCTTGCTAAAAATAATCCACAAATTATGGAAAAGGCGGAGGAGTTAAGGGACAGACTTAAAGTTCTTGGTATTGGAAAGATTGTTCTTGAAACATCGGGTAATGTTGGTAAATGTTACAGAAAGCATGATGAAATTGGAACTCCTATCTGTTTGACTGTGGATTTTGAAACTTTGGAAAAAAATCCTGAAACTATTACTATTAGGGATAGGGATACAATGAGTCAAATTAGACTTCCTATGAGTGAGGTTATAAATTATATTTCTAATTTCTTTAAATATGTATAATATTTAGTAAATGGAGGTGAAAATGAATAGAAAAAAGATGATACAGAAACTTAAAAAGTTTTTTGGAACGCTTCTTATTTATTCAATTTCTATCTTTATTTGTGTAAGGTTTTATGCTTATTTTAAAATGCTTAATAAACAACATTTTTATACTTTGGTTGCAGAGGTAAGAAAGACTGATGAACTTAAAGAAGATGGGGCAGTAAGACTTTCCGGAATTGATGTTGGAAAGATTTCGAAACTTGAACTTATGGATAATTTTTCTGTTAAAATTTATATGAATATTGATAATGGAATTTTTATTCCTGATGATAGTTCGGTTGCGATATATACCGATGGGTTGATGGGTGCAAAGTATGTTGCTATACTTCCTGGTGGTAGTAGTGATTATATGGTTGATGGTGATTATTTTGAATATTCGCAAGATTCTGTTAATATTTCTGAAATGATTGAGATAGGTGTTTCTCAATTTATGAAGGATAAAGAAAAAGTTGAGGGTAAATAGATGTTTGGTTTTTGTAGATGTAGAGTAAAACTTTCCTTTATTTATAAAAATAAAGCGTGGCTTAAATCTGTTAAAAATTTGGAAAAGTTATCAAAAAAGGTTGTTTGTAAAACCTTTAAAATGGTTGGTGTTAAGCAGGTAAAAGGTATGGAAATAAATGTCCTTTTGACTGGAGATAAAGAAATACAGGAGTTTAACAAAAATTATCGTGGAAAGGATAAACCAACTAATGTTTTATCATTTGAAACTGGGGATGAATTTTTGCTTGGTGATATTGTGATGTCTTTGGCTACTCTTAAAAAGGAGGCAGTGGCACAGCATATTTCGCTTGAAAATCATTATGCGCATTTGCTTTGTCATGGTGTGCTTCATCTTTTGGGATTTGACCATATTGATGATACTGATGCTCGAGAAATGGAATTTTTTGAAATAAAGATATTGGAAAGTATGGGAATTTCAAATCCTTATGAAGAATAGAGTTTTAAATATTTTCATTTATGTTTTGGTTGGATTGTTGGGTGGGTTTGTTTTTCCACCCTTTAATAAATATGTATTATTTTCATTTTGTGGTATGGCGATTTTCCTTTCATATATGTTGTATGGAATAGAAAAGTCGAAAAATTGGAAAATTGCGTTTGGAGTTTCTTTTGGGCTTTCGTTTCTTTCAAATATAGTATCGTTTTCGTGGATGGTGCGTCCATTTGAATTTGTTGGTGCAGGGATGATTGCTCCTTTTATAGTTGGGCTTTTTGATTTTGGTTGGGCACTTTTTGCTGGTATTGTTGGTGGCGCAACTTTTTATATGAAGGAGGATAAGCGCTATTTGGGATTTGCTTTGATGTATGCCTTTGTTGAATGGGTAAAAAGTTGGATTTTTACAGGGTTTCCGTGGAATCCTGTTTCTTTGATTTGGTCGGAAAGTCTTCCTGTGATGCAAGTGGCAAGTTTGGTTGGCTCTTTGGGACTTTCATTTTTAACGGTGTTTGTGTTAAGTTTTCCATATTTGATTTTGAAAAGGAAGATGGAGGTTTTTAAATCTAAAACTTTTTACTTTATAATTTTTATTGTGTGTTTTGTTTTGGGATTTGGTTGGTGGAGAGTAGAAAAGTATAAAAATCTTGGCAGTATTGGGAAAAGTGTAAAACTTGTAAATCTTAATGTGTTGCAAGATGATAAATATAATTTTAACAATCTTGATAAATATATAGAAATGTCGAAGATTGGGGATAGGGCGGATATTATTGTTTGGTCGGAAACATCTGTGCCGACTGATTTATTTAGAGATGATTTTTCAATGATGAAGTTGATGAATCTTTCAGCGCTTAATAGGACGAGTATTATTACTGGGTTTAATAGGATTGAACTTTTGGGTGGTAGAGATTTTAAAGTCTATAATACTATGGTTGCGGTTGATAAAGATGGGATACTTGATTTTTATGATAAGCGACATTTGGTTCCGTTTGGGGAGTATATACCTTTGAAATTCCTTATACCATTTAAAAAGTTGACGGAGGGGGCTGTTGATTTTTCAAGTGGTGTTGAAAGTATAAAGTTTGATGTTGCGGGGATTACTTTGTATCCGCTTATTTGTTATGAGGCGATATTTTCGGGGCTTCATATTTCTGATGATGTAGATTTTATTGTAAATATTTCAAATGATAAATGGTTTGCAAGATTGGGAAAAGTTCAGCATAGTGCGATTGTGAAATTTCGTGCGGTTGAAGAGGGGGTTCCTGTTGTTCGTGTTGCAAATGATGGGATAAGTGGGGTTATTTCTCCGCTGGGTGATTTTGTTGCTGGTAAAATTACAGATATTTCTTTTAATATAAAAAATGCGAAATTTTTATATGAAGTTGGTGTTTTTGATGTTGATTTAATATCACGAATCGGTCAGACTTTGTTTTCTAAAACCGGAAATTGGGTTATGGTTTTGTTTTTAATTTTTGGATTGATGTATTCCTTTGGTGTTTTTAATATATTGATTTTACGAAGAAAATAAAATTACATAATTCTATAAATATTTATTGACAAAAAGAAAATAATTGTATATTATACACTATAATTTAATAAATGAAAGGATATAAAATGAAAAAAGATAAAATTAGTAATAAATATAAATCTTCTAAATTTAAGGAAAATCTTTATTATTCATTTAGTAATATATATGTAGATGCATTGCTTGGAACTATGGTGCTTTTAACTGTATTGTTAGCAGTTGCTCCATCTAAAGAAAAGGGAAAAGTAGAGAATAATTCTGGTAATTCGAAAAGTGTGGAATATACTTTGACCCCTGAAGAATTGCAATCTTCATCTTTAAATGATGATAAAATAGATTTATTTAATTATGAAAAACATATTGCTTATCATACTCAAAAATCTGGTATTGATATGGATGGAGTTATTAATAATCCACGATATTTTGCTTCTTTACCATACGATTATAGAAATATTATAGTTCTTGTAAAAGATTTAAGAAAGGATAAATTGGAAAATTATTTGAATATGCTTATAACTCCAGAGGAAGCAGTTTCTTTTGATAAAGAACTTGTTGAAAGAATGAAAGATGAAGATGTAAAGAAATATTCTTTTGAAAATATGTTAAAATTTGAAGATTATCGTATTATGGAAACAGTAAAGGAAGCCAATAATCAAAGATAAGTTTTGATTGTAAGATATATCTCCCCCTATTTTAGGGGGAATTTTTTTCTTGTATATATTCCTTTATTATATTATAATGTAATAAATGAATTCATTAAAATGAGGATAAATATGTTTAAATTTTTAGGTAATATTTGCGTTAAAAACTCACGGGGGGGGGTAAAATACTTGTAAAATCAATAATTTACGCAATATGTTTGGTAATGTTTTTTATGTCTGGTTTTGTTAATGCGTCTATTAAGAATAATTATATTAAAAAATCAAATTCTGTTGTTGAAAATAAATCTTTGAAAAAAGAAAAAAATGTAAAGTTGCCACAATGTCCTGTTGGTATAGTTTTAAACAGGTTTTTAGATAAAAATCTTGGTAAAGTTGTTTTTTATATGAGGAATAAAGTTAGGTGTGATTTACCTGACAATGTTGGGGTTAGAAAGTGGAATAAATCTAATGTGCCATTTTATCCTTTATCATTGAAGGTATTGCCTTCTTGGATTCCGGAGGCTCAGGCATTTTATTTGGTATGTTCTTCTGGATATGTTGAAAAAACAGTGAATAATTTAAAGACGTGTGTTAATGTGTCAGAAGTTTGTCCTTTGAATGAAATTATTGAAAAATCGGGGAATGATTATATACATCCATTTACGAATGAGGTGTGTGTTGAACCTGAAAATGCTATGATTAGAAATGTTTGGGGAACGGAAAATACTCGTTCTTCTACTTTGGCAGACAGAAATGCTTATTTATTTGAATGCCCACCAAATTATTATTCTGCTGTGTATGATATACATTCTTCTTTGCGAATTAGTTGTGAGGAATGTCCTGATGGTATGGTTTCACCAAGAGGGGCAAAGTCACAAAGTGAATGTGTAAGGTCTTGTTTAAGTGGTGAGGTAAGGGTTTTATTATCGGATGGAAGTGTCGCTTGCAAAGTGTGTGATGCAGATGGGGCTGTGTATGATGCTGATACAAAATCTTGTAAAGCAAAAGATGGGTATCAGTGTAATGCTGATGGAACGGTCTGTTCACAAAAGAATATACTTGATAAATTTAAGGATATTATTGCAATTGCAGTTAGTGTTGTTGTTGGATTATTTATGGGAAGTGGTAAAAAATTGTTTAGCAAGTTGTCGACTATTTTTGAATTTATATCGAATATGAAAGAATAGTTTTTAATTAAAAAATCCCCCAGTTAAAAGGGGGATAATTTTTTCTTGTATATATTCCTTTTTTATGTTATTATTTAGATATTGAATAAATTATAGGAGAAAAAGAAAAAATGAGACAAATTAAGTTGACAAACCTCACGGGGGGGGGTAAAAACATCTGTAAAATCAAATAGTTATATTATTTTAATTCTGACTTTGTTTTTATCTTTATTATGTTCTGTTTTTAATAAATCTGTAAATTCCGCGCCAAGAAGGGCTAATATTAAAAGGGCTGCGTCTACTAGACGAGCAGGTGTAACTTCGTCATCTTCAAGGGCTTCTACAAAAAGGGCATCAACTACGAAAGTAGGAACAACTAAAACTCCCGCAAGAACAAGAAGACAAGCGGGAATAAAAGTGAATAATTCTCCTTCTGTGACAGCGTCGTCTTCGCCTTCTTCAACAGCATCTTCGTCAAATAATTCTATTAATTCGGTTTCTGACTATATATCTGCTTCTGTAAGCACTAGTTCTTGTCCTGTTGTTGATACGGAAACATTGAATAATATTTTGGCGGAAATAAAGTCATTAAAGGAGATGTTTCAAAGTCAAAATGAAAAAAATGAGGAGAAGTTTGGAAGTTTAAGCACGCTTATTTCCAATAGTGAGAGTCATTTGATTGATTTAATATCTTCTATATCGGGGAATGTTTCTGTAAAAACTTCGTCATCAGTTAGCAATGTTGCGGAGGATACAGGCAAAATATTTAAGAGTGTGGAGGTAACTCTTAATGCAGGGCAAGGATATACATTAAATGATATTGTTAATGAGTCTAATTTATCAAAATATAGTAATACCAGATTTTATTTTTCAAAATGTGGGTTTGTTGGTGGGTTTAAAATTCCTAGAGAAGAATGTCTTGGAAAAAATAATAATGATTGTTCTGAACAACCTTATGTAGGTAATAATAATGGTGCTAGTTCTCAAGGTTATGTATTATCGGAGATGAATGATAAACCAAATACTTCGTATGATATTAGTAATGCTTTTAATCCTTTTTATGCTGTAGGTAAATATTATAAAAATAGTTATTTACATCCTAGTGTTTATATAAGATATAGAGGTGATGCTGCTAAAAAATGTCCTAGTTATAATTTTGTAAAAGCGATTACAGATGATGGAACAGAAGAACTTCTTAAGATTAATATTAAAGCAAACCCTATTAATGGAACTAGTGGTGACTTTAATTTTACAGGTAAAGTTTTTGCAAAGCCAACTTTACAATTAAAGGAAGGGGAAACCTATAAAATAAAAGATATTATTAACTTTCCATATGGTGCAAAGGATATATATGGAAATCAAATGTCTACGCTTTATGTTTGGGTTTCTGAGTGTGGTATGGATAAATATAATGGTAGAAGATTTGTTAAAGGACAGTTAGTTGATAATCAAACAAGTAGAGGATATTCTCGTGTTTCTGGTAATGCTGATGATACAATTGTTACATATACAGACAAAGAATATGAAAGTGCATATATTAAAGTTTTAGAGGGTGCAACAGCTAAATGTAAAACTAATTTCCTATATGTTGATAGTGCTGTTTCATCTCCTGAAATGCTTTATAATGATGCAGTAAAGATAGAGTTTGTTGACAAGAATGGAAAAACTAGTTCAAGTTCCAGCACAAGCTCAAGTTCCAACACGAAAACAAGTAGTAGTACTACATCTACAAGGTATTACGTAGGAGGATGTTCTTCATATGTAGGAAGAAGTCGTCCTACAATATATTATGGAGGAGGTTGTAGATAGTTGTTATTATAAAGTAAAAAATATCCCCGTTTTTGGCGGGGAATTTTTTTTAGAAGAAAAATTTGATTAGTTATTGTATAATTTTTCTTTTGTTTCGTGTTCTTCCTGTGCCTCGACAGACATAGTTGCGACAGGGCGAGCCTCCAATCTTTTAAGTCCTATTGGTTCGTCGGTGATTTCGCAATAACCGAATGTGCCATCCTCTATTCTTTTAAGGGCTGCATCAATTTTTGCGATTAGTTTTCTTTCTCTGTCCCTTGCACGAAGTTCAAGTTGTTTTAATGCTTCGTCGTTTGCACGGTCGGCTTCGTCGCCGGCTGAACTGTATGTATCGCCGGTTTCTTCCATTAATGTTTTAAGAGTTTCTTCACTTCCATGCAAAAGTTCTTCCTTCCATTTCAAAAGTTTCCTTTTGAAGTATTCAAGTTGCATTGGGTTCATATACTCTTCATCCTCAGAAGGTTTATAATCTGGAGGAAGTTCTATGTTGTTTAGGACTTTATTCTTTTCTTCTGTCATAATTGTATCCTTTGTTAGTTAGATGAACTATCTCTATTTTATATGTGTTCGTTTATAAAATCAATCAAAGATTTTTTTGACATAGAACCGCTGTGTGTTGCGAGTATGTCCCCATTTTTGAATAAAATTATTGTTGGAACGCCAGTGATATTGTATTTTGCAGGGAGTGTTTGTGCTTCGTCAACATTTGCTTTGAAAAAGTTTAATTTGTCGCCCATTTCGTTTGAAACTTCTTCTACTATTGGTAAAAATTGTCTGCATGGACCACACCATTGTGCCCAGAAATCGACAAGTGCGATTTTATCGGATTTTAATACTAAATCTTCGAAATTTGCGTCAGTTATTTGAGTAAAAGCCATATTTTTTCTCCTTGTTTAATTGTTAAAATCATATTATATTATATAATATAAATTAAAAAAAATTGCAATAGGTATATTTTGATGGATAACATAAAAAAATTTTTCCCTATATTTGATAATAATAAGGGACTTGTGTATTTGGATAGCGGTGCGTCGGCACAAAAGCCTTTTTCTG
This sequence comes from Alphaproteobacteria bacterium, assembly GCA_051885355.1. Taxonomy (GTDB): domain Bacteria; phylum Pseudomonadota; class Alphaproteobacteria; order Rs-D84; family CACZYB01; genus CACZYB01. The sequence goes on from JBJEXC010000019.1 coordinate 14,661, forward strand.
TGATAAAGGCGATGGATAATTTTTATATGAATGATTATTCTAATATTCACAGGGGTGTTTATAAGTTATCGGAGACTTCTTCTTCTATGTATGATATTGCAAGGAAGAAGGTTTGTG
>JBJEXC010000020.1:0-14635 GCA_051885355.1 Alphaproteobacteria bacterium
TTTGGAAAAAAATGATTGTATGAAAAATACTATTGTCGTTGTTGCTGGTGGAGAGCAATCTCCTGGGCTTGTTTATGTGGCCCCTTATGCGGCAACTTCTATGGCAGAATATTTTATGGAGCGTGAAGGTCGTGATGTTCTTATCATTTATGATAATTTGACTTTCCATGCACAGGCATATAGACAGTTATCTTTGTTTTTAAGGCGTCCACCTGGTCGTGAAGCATATCCTGGGGATATATTTTATGTTCATTCGCGTTTGTTGGAGCGTTCAACAAGGCTTAAAAAAGAATATGGTGGTGGGTCGTTGACTGCACTTCCAATTTGTGAAACATTGGCGGAAAATGTATCTGCATATATTCCAACGAATCTTATTTCTATTACTGATGGACAGATATTTTTAACAAATACCTTGTTTTCAAAGGGAGTTATACCGGCGATTAATATTGGTATTTCGGTTTCTCGTGTTGGATCAAAGGCTCAACTTCCTGCTTATAAAGCGGTGGCTGGTGATATGAAAATTTCCTATTCTCAATTTGAAGAATTGGAGGCGTTTTCTAAATTTGGAACTCAACTTGATGAAGAAACAAGAAAGACTTTGCGTCGTGGTGAAAGAATAAGGGAAGTTTTAAAGCAACCTCAGTATCATCCACTTCGTGCATCGGAACAAATTGTTGTTATTTATGCAACTAATGTTGGTGTGTTTGATGAAGTGCCAATAAATAAGATTGCATTGGTTCAAGAGGAACTTATAAAGCGAGCAAATGCTGAAATAAAGGCTGTGCTTTTGGCAATTGATAGTGGTGAAAAATTAAAAGATGAGTTTAAAGAAGCAATTAAAAAATTAGCAGAAGATGTCGCTAAAAAATATATAGAGGAATAGTATGCAAACACTTGAAGGTTTAAAAAAGCGAATAAAGACTACTTCTTCACTTAAAGATATAGTGAGTAGTATGAAGACTTTGTCTGCGGTAAGTGTGGGGCAGTATGAAAAATCTACTCGTGCACTTCAAAACTATTCAAGCGTGATAGAAAAGGGATTGCAGGCGATTTTGCTTGATAAAACTATACCTGAGAAAAAGAAAGCACCAAAAAATCAGAAGATAATTGCGGTTCTTATTGGTTCGGATCAAGGTTTAGTTGGAAAGTTTAATAAGGCTATTCTTAATTATACTTTTGATTATTTTAAAAAGAATAATATTGAAAAAAAAGATATCACATTGCTTGTGGCTGGTAGAAGTTTAGCATCAAAAGTTGTTGCATCCGGTTGGAATGTGAATACTTTGTTTTCTATGCCAAATTCTGTTAAGATGATGATTTCTGTTGCTAAAAAAATAATACTTAGATTAGTGGAATTTAATATTGAAAACAAAGATGAAGATGAGGTTTTGAATTTCTCAAATACTAAATCTAAGGTGTTAGTTTTTTATAATAAGAAAATTACGGCAAGTTCTTTTTCCCAGGATGTGGTGCAAATTTTACCTGTGGATATTAATTTTTTAAAGGAGATAAAAAGTAGGAAGTGGGACGATAAGCAAATTCCTATGTATAATTACAGCAATGCAGGTTTATTTTCTTCTTTTATAAGGCAATTATTGTTTGTTAATATTTACAAATCTATTTCGCAAAGTTTGGCGGCGGAGCATTTTACTAGAATGGTTACTATGCAAAATGCGGAAAAAAATATTGATGAACATTTGGAGCAAATGAATCTTGATTATCAGCAAAGACGACAGACGGAAATTACTAATGAACTTTTGGATGTGGTGACTGGTGCGGAGGTTTTAAAAGGTAAAAAGTAAAATGTATTGATAGTTTTGTTTTTTTGGGGTAATATAGTTTAAAGTGTTAATAAAAAAATGGAGGATAATATGGTTAATAATAAATCTAAAAAAGCAGGTTCAAAAAAAGGTTGGTTAATTCTTTTCCTTGTTCTTTTAATTATTGCAATTGTTGTCGGGGCAATGACTTTTTTGCCTTGCAATAAGGATTTAAAAAGATATGATTTCAAGATTGTTTCAAGGGATGGTAAGACTGAAAAAGCAATTTTAAAATTGGAAGTTGCTGATAATGATGAAGCAAGACTTAGAGGTTTAATGGAGAGAAAAGATGTCCCTGAAAATACTGGTATGCTTTTTGATTTTGAAAAACCTGATTATTATTCTATGTGGATGAAAAATACTTATGTTCCTTTGGATATGATTTTCTTTAATAATAACGGTGTTGTTATTGCTCTTGCAAATGATAGAGAGCCATTGACAGAAGATTATATTAATCCATGTAATTTGGAATATTGGGCAAAGGTTGCAAAAAATCCTAATGATAATAATTGGGATGTTGATGCTTTCTTTGATAAATGTGAAGCAAGATTTATGAAAGCGGATAAACTTACACGATATGTGATAGAAGTTCCTGCTGGCACAATTAAAAAAGCAAATATTAAACATGGTGATAAACTTTTAAAATAATATTGAAGATTTTTTCTATGTAGGGTATTATAACTGCTATATATTTTATAGCAGTTTTTTTTAAGAGGTGAAAATGAAAAAAGAAATTTCAAAAAGACATTATCAGATTGGCGAATCTATTAAACGAACTTTATCTAAATTATTTTTGGAAGGGAAGTTTGAATATAAAATAAAGGATTTATTTTCTATTATAGAAGTGGTTCTTTCTCGTGGGTTTGAAACTGCAGTTGTGTATGTGTCGGCTCTTGATACTTCTAAAAATGAAGAGGTTGTAAAAAAATTAAATGAAATAAGTTCGGAGATTAGATATGAACTTGCAAATAATAGTGATTTTCGAACTACGCCTGTGTTGATTTTTAAACTTGATACGACTTTTGATTATGCAAAGCGAATTGATGATATTTTAAATTCTGATGATGTAAAGAAAGATTTGGAAGAATAATTTATGCACGATATTTGGAATCCTTGGCACGGTTGTTTAAAAAAAAGTGAAGGGTGTCAAAATTGCTATATGTATTACCTTGATAAGCAAAGAGGACAACTTGGTTCAAGGGTTTATAAGGTAGCAAATAATTTTGATTATCCACTTCATAAAAACAAGGATGGTTCATATAAGATAAAAAGTGGTGAAACTTTGCGTGTTTGTATGACCTCTGATTTTTTCTTGGCGGAGGCGGATAAGTGGCGTATGGATGTTTGGGATATTATTAAAAAGCGTAGTGATGTTATGTTCCGTTTTATTACGAAAAGACCGGAGCGAATCGTAGAATGTCTTCCACCTGATTGGGGGGAGGGTTGGGAAAATTGCTTTCTTCATATAACTACAGAAAATCAAGTGCGAGCTGATGAGCGGGTGCCTATACTTTTGTCGTTGCCGTTTAAGCATAAGGGGGTTATTTGTGCACCTTTTATTGGTGAGGTATCTCTTTTACCTTATTTAAAAACTGGGCAAATTGAGGAAGTGATTGTAGGTGGGGAAAATTATGATGGCGCGCGTGTTTGCAACTATGATTGGGTGAAAAAGTTGTATGACGAATGTGTCGGTGAGAATATAAGATTTTGTTTTATGGAAACGGGGAATATCTTTCTTAAAGATGGGAAGAGATATCATTTGAAAAATAAGCGTATTCAGTCTGTGATGGCATATAATTCTGGATTGCAATTTGAAGGAAAAGATATTGAATTTAAGTTAGATTTACCAAAGGGTGATTTGTTTGGGGACAATAATCTTTATCAAAAAAAGTTTAGTAAAAATTGCAAGGAGTGTGGAGGAAGGCTTATTTGTAATGGATGCAGTGGTTGTAATAAATGCGGAAATATGATAGAATAAGTATGAGGTGGAGATATGACAGATTTAAAAAAATATTATTTGGAGCAATCGAATCGTTCGAAAATTTCAAAAAAATTTGCGGATGAATTTCCTGATACTCCGAATGAAATTATGAAAAAAGTAAGGAAGTTAATTTTTCATCCCGTGGAATGTATTGATAATTTTGATGATGAAAATTGGCCTAGATATTTTATAATAAAAGAGTTGGAGGAAAAATTAAAAAAGCAAACTCTTGTTGCTGGTAAATGTAGGGAATATACTTTGTTATCGGTTGCGGTGATGAGGGCAAAGGGGATTCCTGCACGTTCAAGATGTGGATTTGCAACCTATTTTGATGCTGGTATTTATGAGGATCATTGGGTTGTTGAATATTGGGATAATGGTTGGAAAATGGCTGATGCCCAAAAAAAGAGATATAATCTTACAATCGGTGAATTTATAAATGGGGCGATTGCGTGGCAATTGGTTCGAAAGTATAACTTTAATCCGTCTTTGTTCGGATTTACGGGAAGTGATTGTTCGCTTGGTTTTCATTATGTTGTTGGGCAACTTATCCGTGATGTAAGTGGACTTTTGAAAGATGAGTTAGAATATTCAGAGTTAAGTAAAATTATGTTTGATGATTATAAATTAAATGATAAAGAATTGGCTTTGTTTGATTCTGTGTCTGAGTTAGTTTTAGCGGAGGATATTGAAAAGTTAAAGTCTATATTTGCAAAATTAAGAAAAGATATTAAGTGGATGGAGTAAAATAAAACCCCTCTATTAGAGGGGAATTTTTTTAGATATTTAAAGCAGTGCGGTATGTATCGGTTAGTTCGTCAAGTTCTGTTCTGTCTGCTTCATCAAGTTTTTGAAGACGTAGCATTACTTTCATAATTTTTGGGTCATAGCCGTAATCTTTTGCCTCTGCAAAAATTTCTTTTATATCATTTCTGATATTTGCCATTTCTTCTTCTAATCTTTCGATTCTATCCATAAAACTTTTAAGTTGTGTTGCATCTATTCCGTCGGTTTTTGCCATTTGCGTCTCCTTTTTATAAAAGTTAATAAAAAATAAGTTGTAAAACTTAAAATATAATGTATTATATTACCCATAAAATTACTTAACTACAAGTAAAAAAATAAAAAAATATAAATCAAAATGAAAAGGAAGTAAAAAATGGATTTAAAAAATCTTGATAATAATTATAGATTTACAAAAATCGTTGCTACCATTGGACCAGCAACAGAAGAATATGAAAATTTAAAGGCTGTGATTGAGGCTGGCGTTAATGTTTGCCGTCTTAATTTTTCACATGGAACACATGAAGATCACAAAAAAAGATTTGATAATATTAAAAGAATCGAAAAAGAATTAGGCAGAAAAATTGGTATTCTTGCTGATATGCAAGGTCCAAAACTTCGTGTTGGTAAATTTAAAAATGAAAAAGAAATGCTTGTTGATGGACAAGAATTTACTTTTGATAACAATGAAGAACTTGGCGATAATACAAGAGTTCAACTTCCAAATGTTGCAATTCTTGATGCCCTAAAAGTTGGTGATTATGTTCTTATCAACGATGGTAAAATTAAAGTTCAAGTTATTGAAAAATCAACTGGTTCAGTTAAAACAAAAGTTATTGTTGGTGGAATGATTTCAGATAGAAAAGGATTCAACCTTCCAAATACTATTGTTGATTTACCTGTGTTTACAGAAAAAGATTTGGATGATTTGGAATTTGCTCTTTCATTAGGAGTTGATTGGATTGCTGCATCTTTTGTTCAAACACCAGATGATGTTAGATATGCAAAAAAATTGATTAATGGTCGTGCATCTCTTATTTGTAAAATTGAAAAACCTACTGCTGCGATTGATTATTTAGAAGAAATTGTTGATCTTTCTGATGCTATTATGGTTGCTCGTGGTGATTTGGGTGTTGAAGTTGAACCTCAAATGGTGCCACTTCTTCAAAAAAGAATGATAAAAGTATGTCGTGAAAAAAGAAAACCAGTCGTTGTTGCAACACATATGTTGGAATCAATGATTGATAATACTTTCCCAACACGCGCAGAAGCAAGTGATGTTGCAAATGCTGTATATGAAGGAACAGATTGTGTTATGTTATCTGCTGAAACAGCACAAGGAAAATATCCTGTTGATGCTGTTAAAATGATGGTTTCTATCATTAAACAAGTTGAAGCTGATCCAGAATACAGAAAATATATTTGCTCATTTATTAGTGATATTAAAGAAAACACTTTGGGTGATGTTATGACTGCTGTTGCTGCTGATATTACAAGAAAGACAGAAGCAAAGGCTGTGTTCGCATATACAACAAGTGGAACAACAGTTATTAACCTTTCAAAGCATAAACCAAATGCTCCTATTATTGCTATGACAACAGAAGATAAGGTTGCTGGTAGAGTTTCTCTTTGCTGGGGTGTTTTACCACAGGTTGTAGAATCAACAGATAGCGATAAGATTGATGATTTATCAAGAAGTGTTGCAAAAGAACTTAAACTTGCAAAAGATGGTGATGAACTTGTTCTTACATTTGGTAAAGGAACATCTACTTCAAAATCTATCTTTAAAGAAGGTGCAACAACTTTGGTAAGTGTTGTAAAAGTTTAATTTCTTTTTATGTTAGTGAAAAAAAGTCCCTCCTTGTGAGGGATTTTTTATTTTGAGGTTGTAAAAATATTTTTATGCGAATCTATTGATTTCTTATAACTTATTGATTTTACAGATATTTTACCCCCCCCCAGAGGAGTTTTTTCCTTGTGCTTTTGGGTCTTTTATGCTATTATTAAATATGTTGAAATTTAATATTAACTTACAAATAAGGAGGAAAAATGAATAAAAAAATTTTAACATCTTTGATAGTTCTTGTATCTGCTTGTTCTATGGTAGAATCAGCAAAAGTAGAAAATGAATCTGTGAAGGATAAGCATTTGGAAGGGTATAAAGTTTATACTTATGATAATACAAAAAATTGTGGTGAGAAAAATAAGCAAAATAGGTTTATCAGAACATGTGAAAAAGAAAGTGGTGCATTTTTAAATGGTGTTATAAAAAGTACTTCTGATAGTGAAAAGTATGGTGATTCCTATACATATTATAAAGATGGATTTGAAGTAAAGTATATTTCATATTGGAAAAATGGAAATATTAATTATATTTCAGAAAGTGAAATAGATGTGAAAAATTTGATAGAAAATAAAACTTCTAAAAATTATTTTAAAACAGGAGAACTTTCATCAGAGGATGTTAGAAAAGTTGATTTAATTTCAAATGAGGCTATTAGTTATACTGGGACAAATTATTATAAAACTGGTGTAAAAAGTGGTGTAATGAAAGGTGGAAAGAATTTAAAGTCTGAAAATTGGACCTATGATACGGATGGAAGTTTTATTTTAAAGGGTGAACGTCCATATAAAAACTATAATGAAAAAGAAAGTTCTTTTGATAGAGAGGTATATGATATTTGGGTAAGGTATGACAAAGATGGAAAGCCATATAATGGTATTGCAACATATCATTTTGATGAATATCCTGATAAAATTGCATCTCATGTAGGTTTGAAAAATGGTAAAAGAGATGGTGTTTCTGAATATTTCTATATAAAAGAAGATGGTGGAAATGTTGAACATAGTGTAGAGACATATAAAGATGGTTTTAGAGTTTCAATTATATCAACTCCATTTGATAAAGAAAATTACGCTGTTACTGAACTTTATTTCCTTGATAATGTTCAATATAGAAGAGATATATATCCAACAGGACAGAATAAGTTGAGAGTGTCTTGTGATTATAAAGGAATTGATGGAGGTGTTGATTTCTATGGAAGTATTGCTGAAAAATTGAATAGTATATTTGAAAAGGATAAAACAAAGAATCCTTGTCCTGTTTTGGATTTTATAAAATAATGGTGGATTTTTGTTTTTTAAGATAGCGTTCTCTATATGGACGCTATTTTTATTTTTGTTTAATATTTTGCTTGACTTTTGTCTCCTAAAATTGTATTTTGTCAATAAAGATTAGATTTAGGAGTATAAAATGTTTAGAAAAAAGTTGAAAAGTGATATTAATCCAGAGGCTATTTATGTTCGAAAATCTGGGCTTTATATGTCATTTATCAGAATGTGTTTGTTTATGGTGGCAATACTTGCATTAATTTCTTTTGTTGCGCCAACACTTAGGAATATTTTTCTTTCTAATAAAGTTTTAAATAGTTTTATTTTAGTAGTGTTTGTTTTTGGTGTGTTTATTAATTTTAGAAATACTGTGATGTTGATTGGTGATGTCGACTGGATAAATGATTTCTTTGCCGGTCGTGATAAAGGAAAAGTTCCAAATATTATTACTCCTGTTGCATTTCTTTTAAAAGAGCATAGAAAAACACATAAGCCATATATGGAAGCCGGCACTATGAGAACTTTGCTTGGGATAGTAGATTCAAGACTTAGTGATTATAAAGAATCCGCTGGATATTTTTCTGGTGTGTTGGTGTTTTTGGGACTTCTTGGCACATTTTGGGGACTTCTTTTAACAATAGGTTCGGTTGGTGATGTAGTTCGCAATCTTGATATAGTGGGAGGAAATGTTGGCGCTATGTTTGAAAGTTTGAAAGCAAATATTTCAAAGCCTTTGTCAGGTATGGGGACAGCATTTTCAACATCGCTTTTTGGTCTTGCTTCCTCTCTTATTTTAGGATTTTTACAACTTCAAACGAATCTGGCTCAGCATTTCTTTTATAATGAGTTAGAGGAGAATATGACAAGGTATACAAGGATTATTTCTGCTTCTGCTTTGGCAGAAGGTGGTGATGGTTCTATTATCACATATCTTCAAGCAATGTTGGAGCAAACTGGCGATAATATAAATAAATTACAAAAGACGGTTATGAAGTCTATTGATAATAATGCAGAAATATCGCGAAAAATTGCTGTGATGGCGGAGGAGACTTCGAAACTTGCAACACAAATGCAGGAAAAGTTGAAAGTTATGGAAAAGATTTCGGTTGCACCGGAAAAACTTTACCCTGTGCTTAATGACTTAGTTAAAATTTCAAAATCTGGGTTTGGTATGGACGACAAAACCAGAGATCATATTAGGAATATGGATTTAGGTCTTTCTGATATGAGCGAAAAATTATCGTCTGATATAAGATTGCTTGCAAAAACAGTCGCAATGACAAACAGTGAAACAAAAAAAGATAAAAAATAATGGAGGCTACTACTATGTATAGATATGTTATTGTTTTAGTTAATTGTATAAATTTTGATAATAATAATATTATTCAAGTTTATGCAAAAAAAATAAGTAAAAAAGTTCAAGATAAATGTTTTTATCTTAATTCTAATGAAATGGGTTGTTTATCAGATGATGATATGACCTTTGATACTTTCAGAAGAATTTTATCTTCTATGACAAGAGCAGAATTATTAAAATTAAGAAAGAATATAGAAGGTGATAAAAACGGTATTATTAAATCTATGCTTGATGATGAATATAAAAGAAGACGTATTGCGGTTGTTAAAGATGAAAGTATGTCATCACTTGGACTTATCAAAGCATCACAACTTGGAAGAGGTAAATAATATGAGGAAGATAAATTCTATTTTTGAAAATATGGTATTTTTCTCTGAGAAAAATCCTAATCCTTATTGGGATGAAATGTATGATAAATTAGATAGTAATGCTTTTTTAAGTGCAAATCAGATAATTAAAGAATTAAGTGATAGTCAAATTGCTGAATATATTTCTGTTGATAGGGAATCAACTATCAATCAATATGGTGAAGAAAATCTTATATCTGATATTGTCAAAATGAAAACTGATGACATTATAAATCTTTCATTTAATATACAAAGGAATATGAAGTTTTTAAATATTGTTAAACGAATGATTGGTAATACAGTTGTTCCTTTTGATAAAATTAAGGATAATCAAAGATAATATGTCAAGAAGAAGTAATGATAATTTCTTTAATTCTATGTGGCCATCATTTGTTGATGTGATGAGCAATCTTTTTGTATTGATGCTTTTTATGGTAGTGATTTTTTTGATGACTAATTTTATTTCAACTGCGATTAATCCTACTGTTAAAGATGATAGAATTGCTCAGCTTGAAAAAATGGTTGATGACAAAGATAACCTTAATCAAAAACTGATTGCTAATATAAAGGCGATAAAGGGAAATAGTGGTAAGATTTTGGAAGAAAGTAGAAAAAAGGATGAAGCATTACAGGAACTTACTAATACTTTGGATTTTACAGCAAATAATCTTAAACGCGAAGAAGTTAAAAATGAGGGTTTAGCAAATAAGGTCGCAGAACTTAATATGTTTATTCTTCAAATGGAAGGTGATATTATTAAGAAGGAAAATCAGATAAAGGCGCTTCAAAATAATGAAACGAATCTTAAAAATACTGTTTCAAAGTTGACTGTTGAAATGCAAAAATTAAATGATGTTTTTGATGCAACGGATAAATATATCACATGGCAAAAGGTGCAAATCGTTGAACTTGGTAAAAAACTTAATCGTGCTTTGGCAAATAAGACAGCGGAACTTTGGAAAGTGCGTTCAGGCTTTTTTGAAGGTTTGTCAGAAGCTCTTGTCGGAAATGATAATTTTGTGATGGAAGGTGATAGGTTTGTTATGCCTTCGGAAATTTTCTTTGAAAAACAGTCTGCGGAAATTGGAGCAAAGGGTAAAGAAGAACTTCGTAAAATTGCAAATGTTTTAAAAGATGCTATGAAGAAATTTCCTGATGATATAGATTGGATTTTGCGTGTTGATGGGCATACTGATATTACTCCTATTAAACAAGGAAGCAGTAAATATCAATCTAATTGGGAATTGTCTGTTGATAGGGCTATTTCGGTTGTGAAATTTTTAATATCAGAAGGTATTCCAGAAAATAGATTGGCGGCAACTGGCTTTGGTGAATTTCATCCTTTGGTAATGGAAACGGATGCTAAATCTTTGCAAAAGAATCGCCGAATCGAATTTAAGTTAACAGAAAAATAGTGAATTTTTACTCCTTATATATTATAATATATAAAATTTTTGGTTTGACTTTGGTTTCAAAATGGAGTTTTATATTATAGTTAATAAATGAGGTATTTTTATGAAACTTTTGGTAGTTGAGTCTCCTGCAAAATCAAAAACTATATCAAAATATGTTGGTTCTGATTTTGTTGTTGTTCCTTCGGTTGGTCATGTGCGTGATTTAGATCCGCATGATGGGGCTGTTGATGTTGATAATGGCTTTGCAATGAAATGGGCTATTATGAAGGACAAGGAAAAGCAAATAAAGGAAATTGAAAAATATCTTAAAAAGTCCGATGGGCTTTATCTTGCAACCGACCCTGATAGAGAAGGGGAGGCTATATCATGGCATATAGTGGATATTTTAAAATCAAGGGGTGAACTTGATAAACCTGTTCACAGAGTTGCCTTTCACGAAATTACAAAAAGTGCTGTTACTAAGGCTTTGGGTGAACCAAGGGAAATTGATGATAAGTTGGTTAATGCTTATTTGGCACGTCGTGCTTTGGATTTTTTAGTGGGATTTAAACTTTCACCTGTGTTGTGGAGAAAACTTCCAGGGTGTAAATCCGCTGGGCGTGTGCAATCGGTGGCGCTTCGCCTTATTTGTGATAGAGAGCGTGAAATTGAAACCTTTGTTAAAAAGGAATATTGGTCAGTTGAAGGTAAGTTTAAGACAAGTGAAGGAAAAGTTTTTTCATCTAAACTTTTTTCATTTGGTGGGGCAAAGTTAGATAAGTTTGATATTCCGAATGAGGAAAAGGCTCGTGAGATAGTAGAAAAACTTTTATCACAAGAGTATCATATTGGAAATATTGAGCGCAAAAAGCAACAGAGAAAGCCTGTGGCTCCTTTTACTACATCTACTTTGCAACAAGAAGCATCAAGAAAGTTGGGATTTTCTGCAAAACAGACTATGCAGATTGCGCAAAAACTTTATGAAGGTGTTGATGTAGGTGGGGAAACAGTTGGTTTGATTACCTATATGAGAACCGATTCTGTTAATTTGTCACAGGAGGCTTTGGTTGTAATTCGTGAGATGATAAAGTCTGATTTTGGTGATAATTATTTACCAAAAAATCCTGTATCTTATGATAATAAAAGTAAGAATGCACAAGAGGCTCATGAGGCGATAAGACCAACCTATGCGAATAAAACTCCGGCTATGGTAAAGCCATATTTGGATGCGAATCAGTTTAAACTTTATGAACTTATTTGGAAGAGAACTGTTGCGTGTCAGATGGTGCCTGCGGAACTTAATTTAGTTGCGGCGGATATAGTTGGAAGTGACGGAACTTCTATGTTTAGGGCAAATGGTTCTATGATTGCATTTGATGGTTTTATGAAACTTTACAAAGAAGATGTTGATGATTCATCCGATGATGATGAAAACAAAATGCTACCTCTTATGACAGAAGGGGATAATGTTGCGAAAGATCAGATTACTCCTGAACAACATTTTACACAACCACCACCTAGGTTTAGTGAGGCATCTTTGGTTAAAAAGATGGAAGAGTTAGGTATTGGTAGGCCATCAACTTATGCGTCAATTCTTTCGGTTATTCAAGAAAGAAATTATGTTGTGTTGGAAAAGAAAAAGTTTGTTCCGCAGGAAAGAGGTAGAGTTGTGTCAGTCTTTCTTGAAAAATATTTTTCAAAATATGTGGAGTATGATTTTACTGCATTTATGGAAGATGAGTTGGATGAAATTTCCAATGGAAGAAAAGATTACAAAAATGTTTTGGCAGAATTTTGGACAGGCTTTAATGCGGCTGTGCAAGCATCCGACGGTTTGACTATGACTGAAATCACAAATGCAATTGATGAAGAGTTGGCTCCTCATTTCTTCCCTGTGCGTGAAGATGGTGTTGACAGTCGTAAATGCCCAGATTGTGAAAATGGTAGGTTGAGTATAAAACTTGGCAAATTTGGTGGATTTATTGGTTGTTCAAATTATCCAGAATGCAAATACACAAAACCTTTGATTTTAAATGATGATGTTAAAAGCGAATCGGATAATGGTGAGACTGTAAAATCTGATGGTCAAATTTTGGGTCAAAATGATAAGGGCGAAAATGTTTATCTTAAAAAAGGACCTTATGGTGATTATTTACAACTTGGTGAGGCTGTAAAGGGTGATGTAAGGGGTCCGGTTAGAACTTCTATTCCAAAAAATATTTCTATTGATGCGCTAACTTTGGAAAAGGCTTTATTTTTGCTTTCCCTTCCAAAATCTATTGGTTTTGATGATGGGGTGGAAGTGTTCCTTGGTATAGGGCGATTTGGTCCCTATGTGAAAAAGGGTGATATTTACAAAAATGTGCCTTCTAATATGGATTTATTTGCTGTTGATATTATGACTGCACAGGAACTTTTGAAGGGCGCTGTTGCAAAGCCAAAGGGTAAGGAATTAGGGCTTCATCCGGTTGACAATAAACCAGTTGTTTATTTTTCTGTTGGAAGGTATGGTCCGTATGTTCAACATAATCGTGTGTTTGCATCTATTCCAACAAATGTTGCAACGGAAGAAACTATTACTTTGGAACTTGCTCTTGAAAAATTGGCACCAAAGGAACCTAAGGTAAAATCTGATAAAAAACCTAAATCTGAGGTTAAAGAAAAGCCAAACCCCAAAAAGTAGTTTGAACTTTTAACTTAAAATTTTAACTGAAATTAACAATATTTAAAAAAAGGAATTTAAAAATGTCAGGACATTCAAAATGGTCTAATATACAACACCGTAAAGGGTTACAAGATAAAAAACGCGGAAATTTATTTACTAAACTTGCAAAGGAAATTACTGTTGCAGCAAAACTTGGGGATCCAAATCCAGATATGAATCCTCGTTTGCGTTTGGCAGTTTTGGCGGCAAGAAAAGAATCTATGCCTAACGATAATATTAAAAGGGCTATACAGAAGGCTCTTCCTGGAAGTGGTGAAGGTGATTATGCGGAAATAAGATATGAAGGTTATGCTCCAGGTGGAATTTCTGTGATTGTAGAATGTTTAACCGATAATAAAAACAGAAGCGCTTCTGATGTAAGGGCTTTGTTTTCAAAGCATGGTGGTAACCTTGGAGAAACAGGTTCTGTGTCATTTAATTTTGATCATATAGGTTTGTTTGTTTATAAAAAATCTGTTGCTGATTTTGATACTATGTTTGAAACTGCATTAGAAGGTGGTGCAATGGATGTTGAGGAAGATGATGATAATTATATGATTACTTGTTCTATTCCAGAGTTTGCAAATCTTTCTAAATCATTGGAAAAATTTGGAGAACCAGAAAGGGCTGAAATTATCTGGCAACCAAAACTTACTGTTGCGGTAAGTGGTGAGGGTGCTGATAAGATTGACAGGTTTGTTGAGGCTTTGGAAGATAATGATGATGTGCAGAAAGTTTACACTAATGCAGATTATGAATAGATAAAAAATTTTTGATTAAATCCCTCTTTTTAAAAGAGGGATTTTTTTATTGAATAAAATTTATATTGAGTGTATTATAAAATCAGTCTTATGAAAATAAGATTAGTATCAGAGATGATACGGGCTGTCAGAGGCTTTTGAAAGTGTAGCGATGAAGTAGCATCGTTATGTTGCTATTTTTTTATACCCAAATTAGCGGTATAGATAAGGCAACAACTATTATCCCGACCTTTGTTTAAAGGTTGGGGAGTTGTAGTTATACAATAGGAGTGTGGCTTGCCATATTCTAAAAGCTACAGATCATTACTACACTTATGATTTCTGAACTGCCCGGCCACTATCTTTGATACGTGGGATTTTTTTTACAAACGAACCAA
>JBJEXC010000021.1:0-54161 GCA_051885355.1 Alphaproteobacteria bacterium
GAAATCAGCATAAGCCTTATTACGAGTAGAAATAAGGGTTTGTTCATAAAGATCACAAGAAGCCTTCGCAGAAAGGAAATCTGTTTGTTCCAATTCTACATCCTCCTCATCCGAAGTATGAGGTTCCTTCTCTGCTTCTATTGTTGTATCTGTATCAGAACCTGTATAAATACACTTATTTGATGCAGCATTATAAACATAATCATCATCACAAGGCTTTACGGCTGTTCCAGCAATATAATAACGCTCCAAATCAGTCCTTACAGCAGGAGAAGTGCAGTTTGCAGAAAGATAATTAATCGCTGATTTAATAGTATTTTCATTATCAGTTGCAGTTTTTCCTGCTATTTTAAAGGTTGTCATACCGAAACAAATATTACGAGCCTTTTCATACTGTGATCCAGGATTCAAATTTCCAGCACCAACTGGTGGCACAACATTAATAGAAAAAAGTTCACTTCCATTAGAATTACTACCCAAACCTAAATCAGATAATAAATCAGAAACAGAATTTTCTATAGTGCAAATACAATCCGCACTTCCCTTACTACATGAAGATCCATTTGCATTTTTACAAACTTCGGTACTTCCAGAAGTAAGAGACATTCTATCCCAATTTTCCAAACCTAATGGTGCAATTTTATTTTTAAATAAATTTGTCTGTTCAAAATTTATAATTTTAAGTTCACCTGCCTCGACTCGCCTATTTGCCTCATTATAATAAGCATAAGAGTCATTTGTTGCAAAAACATCTGTTTTATTATTTCCAGTTTTTCCATCATTAGATTTTGAAGTCGCCTTTTTCAAATTACATTTATTAATTGGCATACCAGAAACACCAACTGCAGATTCGTCCAAATCACAATAATAATTATATGACATATAAAGATCATTAATATCTCTTTGATTAGAACAGAAATTCAAATTATTAAACTTATCTTCTTTATTAGTTTTTTTAGACTTTACACCTCCAGTTGTTGTATCAATTGAAACACCTTTTCTTTCAGCCAATATAGACTCATCCGTGCAATACTTACTATCACCATTAACAAACAACCCCTTTACATTTGCTGAATTATAATAGATACAACGAAGAGGATCCTTTGTTTCTTGCATAGCCTGCACTGCTTCATCATCAGATAAATAAGCATAATTAGAAATAATAGGATCAATTTGAGCATCCATACAATCTATAAACTGAGCCAAACAATTAGAACCAGTAGAAGTTGTGGAAGATGTTGTTGCTATACGAGACAATGCTCTAGAAGAACCTAAACTTCTTGATCCTTTAGATCTTGATGACCTTGCTGAAGAAGCACTTCTTTTCGAAGAAGCAGATCTAACAGTTTTCTTTTTTGTTTGAGAAAAAACAGGCAAACTAAAAATTTGCCCAACAAATGCAAATATTGTTAAAAACGCAATACTTTTCTTAAACATTCTATCCTCCATATAAAAACTTCTTATTAGAAGTATATCAAAAAAAAACTTTTTTTTCAAGAACATTATTGACTTTTTTATTCTATTTTTGTAAAAATAAATAGGATTTTAAAGGAAAGGGAAAAAAATGAATGTATTTATGATTTTAATTATGGCTGTTATGCTAGGAATGTATCAATACTTCACAGCAAAACGCTCTTCCGATGTTACTTTAAACAAAGATGAAAGAGCATTTGAAGTAGAACTTAACTGTCTCAAACAATTTCATGATTATGGGGCAACAAGAAATGAAGCACAATTAACAGAAGGATTTATAAATCCAGGATATACTTGTGCAAATGCAGAAAATATTAAAATGTATAAATATTGCCTTAACAGTGGTATAGAAACCTCTTGTGCAGATACAAATATTACTGAACATTGCATTGCAACAACTATGTCAAAGGATAATTTGGATAATTCATTAAAATCATTACTATTCAAAAAAGGTATAGAGGAAATAAAAGCCGGTAACATATTAAAGGGTAAAAAAATATCCATAAATAATCACCCTGCTTCTACATCAAAAACAACAAGTTTTGGATTGGTAAGTTGTGTTGATGCAGAACGCATATCTCAAAATGAAAAATTAGCAAAAGACAATTGCAAAAAAGAAGGTAAATTTGCAACAAAACAACCTGACGGTTCTTGGATTTGCACTGATGTTCCAGAACTTGCAGATTGCACTGCTCACGAAGTATCCGTTTCAACATCTGGAGTAAATTGCACTGGACCTATAAACGGAAAATATTGCTGTCCTAATACATCTATTGCTGATAAAATATGTGGTAGCGATCCTCAAATAAAAGCGACTTGGAATCCTTCAACAAGATTTTATATATGCACAAATGGTGAAGATGAATGTAATAAAGGAACTCACACCATGCAAGTTCTTGATGAAAATAATGCTCAAATAGGTTCTGGTTATATATCTATAGTCGCACCAGAAAAATTCTATACAGCAAAATACAATACTTCAACAAAGACGTGGGATTGTATTCCAAATGCTGAAACTTTAATAGATAAATGTAAAACATTTGTTTTAAATAATAATCATGCTTATACATCTGTAAGTAATTTAACAACAGCAAATGGAACTCCTATATGTTATGGTGCATCAGAAAAATCACCAAGTGCATTAGAAGTTTGTTCTGCATGCGGAACTGCTGAACTTAACAAAGTAACGGGACAATGGTATTGTGAATACCCAACTACATGGACAGATTTAAGGTTAAAAGGTTCCGCTTATATTGATAAAGTCAAAGGAACTTATGTTTATGACGCAATAAAACAAAAAGGCAGAAGAATAAATGAAAAGGGTGTTGACGCTTGCTTCCAAGGTTGCACTGACGAAATGATTGCAAGTATAAAAACCGGAAAGCCAAATGATGTATATTGGGGACTTTCATGGAATTCTAATTCAAAACTATGGGAATGCTTTACTTGCGAACATGTAAAAGAACCAGATGGAAAAATACGATCTGTTTATGTTAATGATAGATGCGTTCCTCACAATGACGGAGTTAATAGAGTATGTCCGTCTGGTATTACAACTACCATAACAAATTGCAATAGCGATAACTCAACAGAAATAAATGGTAGATGCGTTTTAGATTGTTGCGATGAATCATTCCAAAAACGAGGAACCGACGGTGCTTGTTATACAAAATGGTGCAGGAACATTCCATCTGATATAAATATAGAAATAGGTAAACCTACAGCGAAATTATGTGAGGACGGCCTACGAATGGTTTGGAATTATAAATACGATTGCGTATATTGTATAAGACCTGATCCTATCAGAATTGAATAAAAAAGGGTAATAATTTTACCCTTTTTTTTATTACAAAATTTAATTAGTTGGAAGTGACGAAGAATTAAACTTTCCAATATTACCAAATAATTCCTGAAAGAAATTTAATTTAATTTCTGATGGTAAATCTGTTTGCTTTGAAAGATTTACTTCAAAACTGTTATCAGAAATATTTTTCAACTTTATTTCATCTACTGTATCATCAGGATTAAACTTAACTGTTAAAACCTCATACTTTGAAAACATAGGGTCTAAAAAAGCAAACACTTCACCCTCTGCTGTATAATAAAACCACTTTTCATCACCAACTAAATTGACAGAGGCAGGCGACCCAAGTATATCATAAACTTCTTTTTTTGTTGTTGAAGTTTTAACTTGTTCTATCTGAGATTGCCTTATTGGAACACCTGACTTATATTCTTTTGTAAGACAGGCTGACAAAATAAACAAACTGCAAATTGCAACATAATTTTTCATAAACTTTTCTCCTTTTCAAAAAAAATTATACCAACTTATTTTTTAAAGTCTATTTTTTTATTGAAAAACTCCGTTTATATTTTATACTTAATTATTAAGGATAACATTATAAGGTGAGAGAAGTGAGAAAATTATTTATATTTATAATTGCATTATCAATATCATTTGCAAAGGTCAATTCTACAAATTCTGCAACTCGTTCAAGTTCTTCTAAAAATAATTCACGAAGAAATATAACAACAACGACTCTCCCTGCACCAAACGAATTGGAATGCCAAGAAAATATTGACTACTGCTTTAATTACTATTGCTTTAATAAAAAAACTTTAACTAATGGTATTTATTCAAGATGTGGTTCAGAATCCGCTTCAAACATTGTAATAAATGTCAACGATTGCTTAGATACAAGAGGTATCATCAAAAACTTAAATTTAAAGGATGGTTGTAAAGCATACACCTACACTTCTGTAGTAGCATTACTTGCAAATAAAGATAACATTGAAACTTCTATAAAAAAGACAACAAAGGAATGTAAGGAGGCTATAACAACCCTTAACGCTGCAAAATCATGCTGGGCAAAAATGATTTCTCACGATGGTTCAATCGACCCATCACTTCGCACACAATTAGTTTCACTTTGTGGTTATTCTATAAGTAAAGATGCTGATATGGTTGACAGATTCTATAATGCTGGTAACTATGGTGATTCTAACATAGGCGCCCAAATGGATATGGAATTAACAGGACAAAACACTCAAAAAAGAGAAAATTGGAGACAAGTAGTTGACAGCGTCCTTGCTGGATATACAGAAATGGCAGAACTTGCATGCGGTGAAGAAGATTATCAAATCACAAAAATAAATGATTACACACCTGATAATCGCGAAAATTTGGCTATGGTAAAAGCAACAGCCCAAGCCGACCAAATGGGACGTAGCACTGCAAACCGCATTGTAAATTCTTGGTTCAGAGAAACCGATTGCTTAAATTCCCCACTACCAAAGGGTGGACTTAAATGGGAATATATTGCAAATGGGGCTCCAGATTGCAGAATAGTTTGCCTTGAAGGTTATGAAGAAGGACCAACAAGTAGCGAATGTGTTGAAAAGAAAACACAAACAATCACATTCGGCGGATTTGTTACATCAGAAAAGGCTGTTGTTGGAGAACCTACCCCAGAACCAATCCAACCTCAACCATTTATACCTACAACAACTGCTTATTCAAATCCATTCAATGAACCTGACAGCGCTTCACAAACTTCATCCACATCATCAAGTGGAACCTGTTCAACAAACCTTCCACGCCAATATTATGCACAGAACAGCACTCCTACTGCATCAGAAATTTGCAGGATATTTTTCCCAAATTGCACAAGCGGAAACATTGGTTCAAGGAATTCTTACTCAAGAGAAACTACAAATGGTAAAGAATATTTCTGCATTGGAAAATATACAAACAATTATAACTATTGGGTTGATTTATCACTAGCCGAAATAAATAAAGTATTCGGTAAAAGTTTCACAAGATTCGGTGAAAATTACAATGGAAGTTCAAGCACCGATGCTGGAAAATTCCTATATGAAAATTGTGCAAATTATTGTAACGGCAATACACCTACCCCTACACCTACAAACACATCTTCATCAAATTATGAAAAACAAATTAAAAAAGCATGTGAAAAATTAGATCACAAAGGTTGGTCCATCAAAAATAATAAAGAAAAAATGAAGTATTGCACGGAAACAATGCTTCCTGCATATTGTAAACCAACATTATCACAAGATCAGTTAAAAAAATGTATAGATACATTCTCTTTAACAACAGGAAATATGACTTACAACTGTACATCAAAAACATCTTTTGATAAATGTGTATGGTCAAGAAACTTTAATCCTGCGACTTGGCACAAAAGTTGGTATTCAATTGAAACATCTTCAAATGGTTCAAAATATCTAATATTTAATAAATATATAATTCATCCAGAAGATTTATATTACAGTTTACCATTCGCAGACTTTGATGAAATGTTTCCTTAATCTATTTTGAATGAGGATGGGATTTTTTATAGGTTTCTATAATCTGTCCCATATCCAACTTTGTGTAAAGTTGTGTTGTGGAAAGCGAACTGTGTCCCAACAATTCCTGTATAGTCCTTAAATCAGTTCCTGCTGATAAAAGTTGCGTTGCAAAACTATGTCTTAAACTATGCGGTGTAGTAGTAGAGGACAACCCTACATAATTCCTTGCCTTTTCAATATCACGCTCAGCAACCCTTGCCGTCAACCTTGCTCCTCTTGCACCACGAAACACAGGATTATCTAAACGAAAATCAAACGGTGCAACCCTCAAATACTCTTCAATAGAATCTTTGACAATAGAAAGCAAAGGCACAATCCTTGTTTTACCACCCTTTCCTTTTATCACCAAAGTATCGGTATTTACTATATCAGCAATATTCAAATTTAATGCCTCTGATATACGAAGCCCTGCTCCATAAATAAGGACAAACAAAGCCTTATCCCTTTTTGCTTGCCACTTTTCTTTTATAATCGAATCAAAACTATCAAGAAGTTTTATCACATCAACATTATCAACCGCCTTTGATAATTTTTTTGGTAGTTTTGGCGATTTTAAAATCTCAATTTTTGTATTTTCACTAATACCATTTTCATTCATAAATTTAAAAAAATTTTTAACAGAAGATATTGCCCGAGCAACACTCGTAGCACTCAACTCTACATTACTTTCATTTTTTATATGCGCCACAAATGCCCTAAACTGAGTAATAGAAATATTTGCAAAATCCTTTGAAGTTAAATTTTCTTTTTCTAAAATTTCCTGCATATAAGTTATGAATTTATTTACATCTCTGTTATATCCATCAACAGTATTATCTGAGACCCTACGCTCAGATTGTAAAAAATTAAGCCACCGTTTTTTTATCTCTCTATAATCCATTTTTTTATTGCATATCCATAAATTCCTTTCTACAATTATATCACATAAAAAGAGAAAAATAAAGGAGTTAAAAAATGAACTGGGACGAATATTTTATTTCCATTGCTGAACAAGTAGCCATAAAATCAAAGGACCCATCAACAAAAACCGGCTGTGTCATAGTTGATTCAAAACATCGTCCAGTATCATTCGGTTATAACGGTTTTATTGCCGGCTGTGATGAAAGCAAAATGACAAATGAACGCCCAATGAAATATAATCTTGTAATACACGCAGAAATGAACGCTCTAATGTTTGCAAAACGAGACTTAGAAGGTTGCATTTTATACACGCTTTACGCTCCTTGTGAAAACTGCCTAAAACATATTTTACAATCAGGAATAAAAAAGATAATTTATAAATATCCTGTTGTGCAAAGTAAAATTTGTGGGACAAAAAATTCTATGACAACATCTAACACAAACGAAGCAATCACAAGAATATTACAATCTCTTTCTGATGTAGAATGTAAAAACATAAATGGAAAAAGTTATTTGGATGAAATTTGGGCTAACTGCGAAATGCCAAAATTTTAAAAACTATTCATCAACATTTTCTTCATCGTCTGAAACATCATCTTCAATCACACCAGTTTCATATCCATTTTGCAAATTATACAATTCTTGCATAGAATATACCGGTGTTAATTTGTATTTATCCCCACCAGAAATAGCCCCAGTCCTTGCATCACTTCCATCCTCATTAAGATAATGCGGAGGCAAAGGTTCCTCATCATAAATAGCAGGCTTTTCATTAAACGCCTCAGTTTCAGGCTTAATTCTTCCGGTATAAGAAAAACCCTGCAATCGCCCAGGAACAGCCATTACAGGCACGGAATAAATCATTAACAGTAATAAAATATAAAACTTTTTCATAAAAAATATAATACCATATTCTTATTGATTTTTAAATAAAAAAAATATATATTACCCATTGGATGGTCAAAGAACTGCTGTATGGTTTCCATATAGAGGAAAGTCCGGACACCACAAGGGAAAGATAATGGGTAATACCCATCAGGAGTAATCCGAGGATAAGAGCCACAGAGACGAGCCTGTTAAGTCAGGGTGAAACGAGGCAATCTCTATCTGGTGCAAGACTAAACAGGATAGCGTTGATTACCCTTGGGAGCTATCGGGTAAGTCGCAAAGAAATATGCAGTAATGTATATTCAAGATGAATAGTTCTTTATAACAGAATCCGGCTTATAGACTGTCCACTTTTTTTCATTTGCCTATCACCAAAAATTGGGAGAAATTTATTATGCAAAATTCAAAAGTTGCACTATCTTATTTTTATTTAATGTTATCAGGTTTATTTTATGGTGGTATAGTATTCGGAAACAAAGTTTTATTAAAACTTGGCTTTCCATTATCCGATTTACTTATTTTTCCAAATGCAATAGTTGCAACTTTCCTTCTTCCATTTGTATGGAAAGATTTAAAAGAACTTGCTGAGTTTCCAATAAAAACTATGTGTGCATTTGCTTGCGGTTGCGTTTTAATGCAAGCAGGTCAAATCTTACCTTTAACAATGGGGCTTTCAATTTCATTTATCGAACTTCTCGTCTATACACAACCAATCTGGACAATACTTTTTACAAAATTTATATTAAAAAGAAAAATTTGCCACTATGATATAGGCGTTGTAATCTGTATCATAATAGGCTTGATAATACTGGTAAATCCATTTGATGATTTAGATTTTTCAATCCCAGCATTAATATTCGGAACTGGTGCAGGTATCGGTATAGCCTCTTATGTTATGTTTAATTCATACTTTGAACATAAACAAGTCAAACCATTAGTTTTCATATTCTGCGTAAATATATTCTTATCAATACCATTCTTATTATCATACCCAATAATAAGCCTTAATTTAGAAAATATGAACTTTGAATTTATCCTATCACAACGCGTATGGGCTGTGGTTATGATATATTGTGTATGTTGCACCCTACTCCCTATGCTTTTATTTTTCAAAGGTTCAAAAAATGTTTCCTCCGTTCACAGCGGTTTAATGTTGCTTTTGGAACCAATCGTTGCTATTATACTAGATGTTATATTCTTTCACTTTGATATAACATGGAATGTATGGGTAGGCGGAATTTTGATAATAGGTTCAAACTTATTCGTTATATTTGCAGCCTCCGCCCATAAAAAAGATAAACGAAGATTATTAGCAGGAAGGCACGCTTATGGTATCCATAACGAATAGGACAAAGGTAAAAGTAAAAACCGCAAAATACAGAAGCAAGTCATCAACAAAATGGCTTCAACGACAACTAAATGACCCTTATGTAAAAAAGGCACACGAACTAGGATACCGCTCCCGCGCAACATTTAAAATTATTGAAATTGATGATAAATTTCATCTTTTTAAAACTGGTAAAAAAGTAGCAGACATTGGCTCCGCCCCAGGAGGATGGAGCGATATTGCCGTCAAACGCGTAGGTAAAGGAAATGTCTCTGCTATTGATATTTTAGATATGAAACCAATTGACGGCGTTCATTTCAAACAAATCGACTTCAATTTGGATGAAGCAAAGGATTTCCTAATAAAAACTCTAAATGGAAAGGCAGATGTTGTAATATCCGATATTGCTCCAAACACCACCGGCAACCAATCCGTTGACCATTTGCAAATTATGGCCCTTGTCGAACAAGCATACTATTTTGCAATAGATGTTTTAAGAACTGGCGGAAGTTTCGTTGCAAAAGTCCGTCAAGGTGGCACAGAGGCAAGCCTTTTATCAGAAATGAAAAAACATTTTGAAACTGTAAAACATTTCAAACCTAATTCTTCAAGAAAAGAAAGTGCAGAAACTTATGTCATAGCCCAAGGTTTCAAAGAATAAAAAAAACTCCATTTGTTACGATGGAGTTTTTGTTTAATAAATCTTAACGATTAAAATACATCAGAAATAAAATCATATTTTACTTTAAACATAATAATATCATTTTCATATTTGAATGAAGATTCTGGTTCATCTCTTTCTTTTGCATCATCCATTTTTAATTTTCTATATTCAATACCAACAATAAGGGGACTATCAGGAACTCTATACTCAACACCTGCTATATATTGCTGTGTTGCTTCATTATCTGTTCCACCCTTTATACCAGATATTGAAGTATCAATTTTTGAAAAACCATAACCAAATCCAATATATGGATCAATATTTCCAAGCCCTGGAATTTCAAATAAAACATTAAGCATATATGATGTTATGTCATTTTTTCTAATTTCAAAATCTTCATAATATAAATCAAAAAGATAACTTGTTGTTGGAGTTTGTGTTCCAGAACAAGTATTATCAGAACACCAAGCACCATTTGGATCCCTAACAATCATATCCCAATCTCTTACTTTGTAAGAAGTTTTCAAATACTCAAATTCAAATCTGAATGGATTTCTTGGAATCGCCCAACCAACAGAAAAGGAATAAGTATTTGTTTTTTCCGGATAAAATTTCCATTCCTCAGGAAGCCCTGCACTCCATGGCTTTGCCCAAGTTCCATTAAGTTTCGATTCATTAGAACCCGGCCAACCATAAATTCCATTCATACCTTCATAAGCCTCACCAACACCTGTATCGCTAGAAGAGGCTGTAATAGTATTAACTTTCATATCTGGTTTAGATTGTGAATAACCAACTCCAAAATAAAGACCAGATGCCTGAGCCCCATAAGAACCAAGCAAAATCATTGCTCCTGTCAATAAAACTTTTTTCATATTATCTCCTTTAATCATTATATATAATGAGATAATAACATATTTTTTAATAATAAACAAACAATTTTTTATAATAATTGATTTTTTTTTCAAACTATAATATATTTAATGAAAATTAAAAAAGAGGAATTAAATGATAAAAACAAGATTAGCACCATCTCCAACAGGCTTTATGCACATAGGAACCGCAAGAACTGCACTTTTCAACTGGCTTTATGCAAAACATACAGACGGTAAATTCTGTTTAAGAATAGAAGATACAGACAGAAGTCCTGATCGCTATTTCCCAGAGGCTGTTGATATAATCTATAACGAATTAAAATGGCTAGGCCTACAATGGGATGAACTTGTAAGTTCACAATACGAACGCTCCCCTCGTCATATAGAGGTCGCAAACGAACTACTTAAAAATGGCTCTGCTTATTACTGCTATTTAACCCCAGAAGAACTTGAAACATTAAGAAATGAAGCAAGAAAAACAGGAAAACCAATCCAAAGTCCATATCGCGATGGAACAAAACAACCTCCCGAAGGAATAAAACCTGTTATCCGCCTAAAAATGCCAAAAACTGGCACATCCGTCCTTAATGATATAGTCCAAGGCGAAATAAAAGTTGAAAATAATACTGTAGAAGATTTAATACTTGTTCGTTCTGACGGCACACCAACATACAACCTTTCTGTTGTCGTTGATGACCACGATATGGGAATAAATTATATAATTCGCGGTGCCGACCACATAAACAATACATTCAAACAAATGCAAATTATAAAGGCTATGGGCTGGGATTTACCAACCTACGGTCATGTCCCTTTGATTTTAGGACCTGATGGTTCCAAAATGTCAAAACGCCACGGCGCAACTACAACCGAAGATTACAGAAAGGCTGGATATTTGCCAAAGGCATTATTCAACTACCTTCTAAAACTAGGCTGGTCCCATGGCGATGATGAAATAATAAGTATTGAAAATGCAATCAATTGGTTTGATGTTCACGACATACTAAAATCTCCTGCAAAATTTGACCATACAAAATTAACCGCTCTTAATGCTCTTTATATAAGAAATACTGATGATAAAGAACTTTTAAAAATGTTAATTCCATTTATGGAAGAAAAAATCGTACATCCTCTTTCTGATAAGGAAAAAGATTTACTTCTTTCTGGTATTCCAGATATGAAAGAACGCGCAAAAACCCTTGTCGAAATGGCAAATATGGGAATAATTTATATCATTGATAAGGATTCGAATTTCACCCCAACCCTTGATGAAAAATCAACAAAAGTTCTAAACTCTGATAAAAATAAAATCGCTGATATTATAACAGATTTTGAAACAAAAAATATTGAATGGACTCGCGATGGATTAAACGATTATTTCAAACAAAAAGCCGAAAGTCTTCAAATGAAAATGGGTGACCTTGTCGCACCAGTCAGAGTCGCAATTACCTTTTCAACAGTATCACCACCACTTTTCGAAGCAATGGTCATAATAGGAAAAGACGAAAGTTTAAGACGACTTAAAAATATATAGAAAACAAACTTATTTTATGATATAATACTCTTCAAATTGAGGAGTATTTTTTATGCCAAAACAAAAAAAAGACATTTTCAAAATTGCAAATCAAAAACTTAAAAAAAATAAGATTATTCAGGCAATAATTTTATCAACACTTATTACAAACAACGCTCCTCTTATCGCTGAAAATATAAACTCTACGCAATCAGAAACAATAGAGGATACAATCCCTCAAGAACTAAATATCACTTGCACAGAAGAATATATCGAAGAAGCAAACACACTTAAATCAATGCTTGACGAACTTCAACTTCAAAACAAATATAGCGAATATATCATAAGCGAACTTGCAAAAAATAATACCCAAATAAAAATTGTAAAAACAAACGGATCTAACCTTTACTACGACAACACTATATATATAAATGGCGATAAAATAAAATCCGCAAAAACTGCATTTGAAAAAAAATCTGTCAAAGAAAGCGTAATACACGAATCAATCCATATGCTTCAAAATAAATCAAATATAATGGACGATATATTAACACTTCCTCCCAAAGAAGCAATCTGCCTATATCTATATGCAGAACTTGATGCCACTGTAAAGGCATACATAGCCTGCGACAAATACTATGAAACTGATACCGAAGAAAAGGCAAACTCTTCATTAAACGCTATATCAAACATAGTCTCTTACGCTATGAACAGTTATATTGAAAAGGCAATATACCTAAACACAGAAAAAGATTATAAAACAAACACAACCACAACAAAAAGCATCTTGGAAAAATTTAACTCTATGGGTAACCTTCCAAAACTAAACCTTGATAACATAGTTGATGATATTTATAAAAAAATTCCTGACAATTATAAGGAACAAATAAATTCATTAAATAATGAATACCTTGCAAAGGCAATTACATTACAAAACCAAAAGGATATAGCACTAAAATGATATTAATAGTAGGACTTGGCAACATAGGCGAAGAATACAAAAATACAAAACACAATGTCGGTTTTTTAACAATCGATAAAATTGCAAACCATTATAATTTTCCAGAATGGAAAGAAAAAAATAAATACCTTTTTACAAAATCAAAAATAAACGACACCGATGTAATTCTTGCAAAACCAACAACCTATATGAATCTATCAGGCGAAGCAGTCCAAGCCCTAACAACCCTATATAAAATAAAGCCCGAAGATATAATAGTAATCCACGATGATTTAGATTTAAAAACAGGCACAATAAAAACAAAACAAGGCGGTGGCACCGGCGGACACAACGGACTTAAAAGCATAGATTCTAAAATAGGAAACAACTATTACAGAATAAGAATCGGCATCTCTCACCCAAGAGATACAAACCCAAATCAAGATGTTGCAAGTTATGTTCTTTCAAAATTTTTACCAACTGATATGGAAAAAATCTCAAATCAGATTGAAAACATCTCAAAAAACCTTGAAAAAATAATAAAAAAGGATTTTTCATCCCTAAAATCTTAATTTATAAAAATTACTAGACTTTTAAATAAACCTCCTATATACTTGTAGTATATTTTCCTAGGAGAGGAGATGAAGGTAAAAAATTTGAAAAACATAGGACTATTACTCATAGCCACAATATTCGCAGGGAATGTTGCACATTCTCAAACTACCAATATGGCTCTTCCTTCCCAAGTAGGTGTCTATAATCCAAATATAAGAACTCAACAAATGCAATTACCTCCTCAGGTTGGCGTTTATAACCCTAATATACCTACCCAACAAATGAAACTTCCTCCACAAACAGGAATTTATCAACAACAGGCAAGATACCCTGTAAATCCAAATACCTACAGAAATATGCCTACTGTAAATTATAATAAAAATCCTGTTATAAATGAAAATTTATACGATGAAATAAACGGTTATAAAACTCCAAACCGCTACACATTAAATCAACCAAAAATTGTTAAAACAGCATACAATAACTACGGAAATAAAACTACCCAACAACTTGCCTCTAACTCCGACGATTTCGGTGTAGAATATTACCTTGCATTAAACTATGGTATAACATATTTTGATGATGATAGCAGTATGTCATCAGGTGGGGTTGTTGTAACTGATCTTCAATTTGAAGAACCATACGACTTTCCATTAAATAATGTAAAACACGCCCTTGATGATGGAAAAAATTTCTCTATCGGCTTTGGTGTTATGTCAAACCGCAAACAAAAGGTTGAATTATTCTACTCTAACATTTCAGGACTAAAATACGGTGACTATGCAACCGCAGAAAATCAATGGTGCCCATCCGAATCCGATGAAAATGGCAATTTCTATTATGATTGCACAAAGGATTTACCAGTAGATGGTGGAAAAATCTCATCAAACACATTTGGTATAAATATGTATTTTCCATTAGAAGAACTTTTCGGCGGAAAATTATTTGATGGACTTATTACCCCATATATTGGTGGTGGTATAGGTATAACATTTAACACTGTTGACGATTACACAGTATCAGATTCTATTGGAAATGGTCTTCAACCTATTACAACCGATGGTCTACCTTATTTAAAGGAAGAAAATGGTTCATATACAACTTGCGATCCTAATACTGAAGAGTGTGATGCCGCTTGGGGTTATTACGATTACGACGGTATAATAAGTCATTACGGTGCAACAACAAATAATGTCAGTTGGAATTTAGAAGCAGGACTTTCTTTTGATTTAGATTCTAAAACAATAATTGATGTTTATTTTAAACATAACAGTTTAGGAAAAGTAAAATCCAGTAACGAAGCCTTTTCAAGTTACTATACAGTTAATATTCTTGATGCAACAGAAACCGAAAACACAGTAGGTAATATAACAACTCGTTGCACTATTGAGGCTATAAATGATGGATTTATTTATAATGAAGACACCGGTTGGTGTGAAAGTGAAGAATTTATAACAGAGCAAATTGTTTATAATGCTGGTGAAAAGGGAACACTTGAAAACAATGAAATAGGAGTAAAACTTAGATTGATATTCTAAGAGGACGACAAAATATGAAAAAATTTTATTTAAACATATCATATTTACTAACTGCAATATTTGGATTTGTAGGAACTCCTGTATTCGCACAAACTTCCCAACCTATTGCAATGCAAAATGTTGGAAGTCAACAATATATAGGTCAATCTCAAAGAGTTATCCCAACAAGACAACAAACTGCTCCTACAATAAATTCTGTGTATGCTGCTCCTATGCAACGCGTAAATGAAATACCTTTATACGGTAAAAATAAAAGTATGTATTTTTATAACCAACCAAAAAATCAAGACGGACTTTTCGCGGACGGCGGTTTATATGTATTTGGTGCCTTTTCAACTGGTAAAACAACAGAAGGTATAAATGCAGAAAATCCAGATAGTAATTTCTTTAGTAGTATAGGAAGCACCGCACATGACGATATGGATAATCCAACCGGTATAACATTTGGTTTTGGACGCACTATGTCATCTGACTTAAATTTGGAACTTATGTTCACACAATACACAGGATTAAAATACGGTGACTTTGTTCAAAACAATCATGTCTATGAAGATAATAATGATGCCTGCTATGACGAAGACGGCTATTATATTTGCGATATGATAACAGAAAAAGGTGATGATTACGAAGTAACCAGTGGCGGAAAAATCACCTCGGATTTCTTTAGTATAGGTTTCCAATACAAACTTAACCATATGTTTGGAACTCTTCTCGGTGGAATGTTAAAACCTTATATCGGTGTTCAAATTGGTTTTGCAATGAACAACATTGATAATTATTTAATATCAGATCCTAATGGATATTCCGAGGGGGACCTTATGTATGTAGAAAATGAAAATGGAGATGAGGTTCCAAATGATGCTTGTATAGGATCAACAGCAAATAACCCTTGCACACAAATAAGTTATGTTGATGGAGAAATAACACATATAGGAAAAAATAACAGAAATTTTGGTTATGGTTTAGAAGCAGGATTTACAATCGCACTTGAAAACAATATGGAAATTGATTTATTCTATAAACGAACAATGCTTGGAAAGGTTCAAACCTCAGGTAATGTTCTTTCATCATATTATGCACAATACACTGATTTCTATGCAGCGGAAGGTGCTTCGACTAATTGCACCAATAATGGTTATTACTACGAAGAAAATGATGATGGTGGATGGTGTTATATAGATAATGGTGAAGAATTAGTTGATACAGAAACAAAACGAAATGTTGAATCTGGTGATTTAAACATAAACGAATTCGGTATAAAAATAAAATATATGTTCTAGAAAAAAATACTTGCATTTAATAAAAAGAATCTGTATAATCTACCTATCGTTAATATGTGGGTGTAGCTCAGTTGGCTAGAGCGCAACCTTGCCAAGGTTGAGGTCGAGGGTTCGAGCCCCTTTACCCACTCCAATTTTTTCTAAAAACTGGAAACAATATTACTTCAAAATTATTTTAAATTAAATAAACCCCTCTTTAGGGATTTTTTTATATATTCCCTCTTGAAAAAGTTCGCGAATCGTGTTATTATATATTTATACATTGATGGAAAGTAATAATAACTCTTTAAAAGGCTGACTACCTTTAAAGGGATTTTTTATTTTCATTAAGGAACTTTATCCAATCATACGCTTTATTTTCCTCAAAGAAATTTTGTAAAAACAAAACCATTATATCATATCTTTTAATTGCTTCCCTCTTTCCTGCTTCCGTAAGCATTAAATCCTTTAATTTTAACAACTTCTCAAAAAAATGATTAACAACAGGAACCTTACTTTCTTTATATTTTTCCACACTTGGATTTATTTCTGGAAAAAAATCCTTATTCCAAAAAGGATTCCCTTTAAAAATACTATATTCAATCGAACGAACAATACCTGTTGCACCCATTGCATCACAAAAATCGGCATCAGAAACTATTTTCCCCTCCAATGATGTTGGTATAATTCCTTTTAATCTTTTACTATACCCCATATTGTTTATGTTACTTAAAACAATATCAATTACATCATTAGATACAGAATTTTTTTTCATAATATTTGTTGCATTTGGCAATTTATCTCCAGTATCACCAAAAATTTTATAATCATCAACATCATGCAACAAAGATGTCAAAGTTACTATTTCAATATTTGCTGATGTTCCCTTTGCAAAATCCATACTCATATTATATACACGATTAATATGATCCATACCATGTCCATGAGTATTTTTTGGCATAACATCAGAAATATCTTTTATTAAATTTTCCATAAAAAAACCTCATATTTTTCTATTTTTATATCTAAATAATACAGAAGGTCTGTGCCCTGCACCACCTTGTATTTTAGAAGTCTTCTCAACCTTATCCTTTATACTTCTCCTAAATGCAGGAGCAAGCAACTTCTTTCCTAAAATAAGTTCATATATAGTTTGAAGTTCTGTCAAAGTAAAATATTCAGGCAATAAATTAAAAACAACATCTGTATATTCTATCTTATTCCTTAACCTTAAAATTCCTGTTAAAATAATAAGAGCATGGTCAAACGCAATTCTGTCATTTTTAATTATCTGATAACTATCCCCAACCTTTTTTGCTACAAATTCGATATTTTCCACTGAGGACGAAAGATGACATACAAAAGTATCACCCTTTTCCTCATAATCAATATTAAACCAAAATGCATTTTCATTAAGGTCTTCCTTTATCTCATCTTTGTTGATAAGAGATATATGAGCCACCGTCACAATCCTCATACGAGGATCACGCTTAACATCTCCAAAGGTATAAAGTTGCTCCTTATAAATATTAGAAAGTCCACTTGATTTTTTCAAAATTCTATCTGCCGCATCATCAATATTTTCATCAATATTAACAAATCCCCCAGGTAAATTCCACATACCCTTACATGGAAAATCTCGTCTTTTAACAAGCAAAACCGAAAAATATTTCTTTGTAAGTTTTCTGTAATTTTCTGTTTTCTCATTCGATATGGAAAAAATCACCATATCCGCACCCAAAGATAACCGTTCATAATCCGAAGGATTATAATTTTTTAAAAACTCTTTTTCTTCTACCTGTGTCATTTTTTACCTTGTAAATTGCATATCTATAATATTAGTATTTATTTTATCAAACGAGTTAGCAGATACATCATCCGCACTTACTACAATTTTTTTCGCTTTTACATTAGAACCTGTATCAATCAGTGGCCCCATATCAGTCAAAAAAACAGTTCTATCCTTTAAATTTTCCTGCACAATAACTTGAGTAATAATATCTTCAAATTCAGGTGATAAAGTGTTGTCATCATTTACCCTTAAATTTTCTAATTTACCAAGTTTATGAAAAGACATAACAAAAGTATCAGTATAAATCCAATAAAAACCAACATCTTTTATAAATTCATTTTTATTAAATAACAAAGGCAAAATATCAACCTTTTTATTTTTGAAATCATATATAAAGTTTGTATAAATAGAACAAGGTTTTATAATTTTCTCCTTTGAAAAATGTATAAACTGCTTCACCCCAATAAAGTTTGTATCACCAACAAAGTTTGTATCCATTTTACGATAAGTTTTTCCTATATTTACCCTAAAAATATCAGCCTCATTTGAAAGATGAAACTGTTTCAACAAAGCCCTTTTATTTATATTACGCATTATAAACACCTCCCTTTTATCTTTTATGATAATAACAAAAACATAAAAAAGCAATCCCTATCTTTGATGTTGCATAATAGTGTTTAATGAAAAAGGACGGACTGGAATATTAACTCTTTCCCAACTATTGGAAATATTTCCATCAACATGACATTTAAACGATTGCTCTGCACTAAGATTTATAATTCTATCATACCTTTTTATAACATAGTCTTTATAAATCAACCCCTCAATTTCATTAAATAAAACTATTCTTTTGGCATTAAGACTGTCTAAAAAATCAACCTTCTGATGCTCAGAAGTCCAATCATTACAAACAGTCAATGTCGAAAATTTTAAGATAAAGTTATCTTTGTATTTTTCAATAAAAGCATCAAGTTTTTCCTTGCTATCAATACCACCTTTGTAAAGCAAAGTTGATAAAGTCAAATCCGCCTTAAAATCCTTTTGCTTTGGAAGTTCTTTCTGATTATAAAAAGATATATTAAAGCTATTAACATACTTATCAAGATCCTTTACAACATCAGGTCTTGTGTAATTAGTTGTAAGTATAGTATTAAACTCAGCCTCTTTTACCATCTTTGCAATTTCAACCACTTGCGGATGAAGAGTAGGTTCTCCACCCACAAGAAGTATATCTTTTATATTATGCTTCTTAGCAAATGTAATTGCCTTTTTGATATTATCCAAAGTTATATATTCCTTACGACCTCTGTATTTATCAATACAATAAGGACATTGCTTATTACATTCGTGAGTAAGCACAATACTCATATAATCAGAAGTTTTTGTATTAACATTAAACACATCACACCTACTTTTGTTTTGTATTTAAAAGTTCTTTAATCATATCCATAGGAATAGCATCTTTTTTGTAAATATCTTTAATTCTATCCTTATAGTATTCTTTGTATGATTTATTAAATCTTTTCGGTAAAATAATTTCATCTCCATTTGTGGAAACATAGCCATTACTAAAAGTCCTTTTTTCATTATAAGCACTTTGTATTTTACCATAGTTCATTTTAATATCATCATTGGAGGCAACCAAAAGTTGCAACAATAATAATATTTGTTGATTTTGTTCTTTTATTTCATTTAATAATTTTTCATTTACATTTGTCATTTTATTTTTCCTTTCAGTTTTATTAGTTTTAGTTTAATAATCTCTGCCATATGAATCAATAGCACTTTCAAATACCCATGTTGGATAACCATAATCACCCTCAACCACAACCATTCCATCATTACCAGTTTCTTTTTCCAATCTATCAATTTTCTTTTGCAATTTTTCTATTTGAGATTGAAGCTTTTCATTTTCTTCTTTGTAATTTATTTTCATTTTATTTTACCTTTCAGTTTT
Source organism: Alphaproteobacteria bacterium (assembly GCA_051885355.1). Taxonomy (GTDB): domain Bacteria; phylum Pseudomonadota; class Alphaproteobacteria; order Rs-D84; family CACZYB01; genus CACZYB01. Next base: position 20,056 of record JBJEXC010000021.1, read on the forward strand.
CTATTTTAGTTTATATTAAAGTGTTTTTATCACTTTGTTATTATCATTTATAATAAATCTATTTACATTTGTCAACATCTTTTTATCAAAAAGTTAATAACAGTTCTTAACATATTGATTTTACGGAAAATAAAAATCCTGTAAATTTTACAGGATTATAACGAATCGATTCCTTTTAGGATTCTTTTTGACTTAATTTTTACTCAACCGTCACCGATTTTGCAAGGTTCCTTGGCTGATCCACATCCTTACCCAAATAATTTGCAATATAATAAGCAAGAAGTTGCAAAGGAACACAGGTAACAAGTGGCGACAAAATCTCACTTATCTCTGGTATCCTTATTATATAATCAAATAACTTCTCCAATCTTTCATCATTTGACGAGGTCAAAGCAATAAGCTTTGCATTTCTCGCCCTCGCCTCCTCACAATTAGAAATCATCTTATCAAATGTTATATGATTAGGTATAAGTATCGCAAGCACTGGCATATTTTCATCCAACATAGCAATAGGTCCATGCTTTAACTCCCCAGCGGGATACGCAGTCGCATTTATATAACTTATCTCCTTTAATTTCAAGGCACCTTCCTGTGCAGTTGCAAGATTTGTTCCCCTTGCAATATAAATAAAGTCCTTAAAATGACTTAAATCTTTCGCCATATCCTCAATTTCTTTTTTATTATTAAGTATATGCTCTATCTTTGCTGGCACAGTCAAAAGTTCTTGCTTTATTTCTTTCAATATATCAATATGCTTTCCTTGTTCTTCACAAAGATAAATTGCAAACAAATACAAAACTATCAATTGCGCTGTATAGGATTTAGTCGCCGCAACACTAACTTCAATCCCAGCGTTTACAGGTATCACACTATCAGCAAGTTTGCAAATAGAACTGTCAGGCCTGTTCGTAATAATTAAAATTCTTGCACCCTTATCCCTTGCAAGTCGCATCGCAGTAATAGTATCCGCCGTTTCCCCAGATTGTGAAATTCCAATCACCAAAGATGAGGCATTTGTAGTATTATTCCTGTAAATATACTCACTTGAACTTTCAACCTCAACTGTAATTCCCGACAAATCTTCAATTATATACTTTGCAATTATACCAGCATGAAGAGATGTTCCACATGCAACAATCTTAATATTATCTATCTTCTTATCAGATTTAAGCGTATCAAGTTCAGGAAAAACAATATTTGAATTAACATCTTTTAATCGTCCATTAAGGGCATTCCTTATAATATTAGGTTGTTCAAAAATCTCCTTTATCATAAAATGCTTATACCCCATTTTATTAAGGCTGTCCTCTTTAATAGAAAGTTCTACAATCTTCTTATCCATAATCTCGCCATCACAATTATAAACAACAACACTGTCCTTTTTCACAACAGCAATATCCATATCATCAAGATATATAATTTTATTTGTAACACCAATTATCGCAGGAATGTCACTTCCCACAATATTTTCATTTTCACCAACCCCAATCAAAAGAGGTGCAAAACATTTCGTTACAATCATCATATCAGGATTATCTTTGTGTATTATACAAAGAGCATACGCCCCCTTTAACTTTTTTACCGCATTTTTAACAGCACACAAAAAATCCTTTACCTTTTCATATTCATACGCAATTAAATGAGCAACCGTTTCAGTATCAGTTTCCGATTTAAAAACAGCACCTTTTGAAGTTAATTCTTCCCTTAACTCCTTATAATTTTCAATAATACCATTATGAACTATTGCAAAATTTCCACAATTACAAGTATGAGGATGAGCATTAGACACCGTTGGCTTTCCATGGGTTGCCCATCTGATATGCCCTATACCCACAGCAGGCTTTTTAATACTTGCCCTTTCTTCATCTATTTTATCAAAAAGATTTTGTATTTTCCCAACACTTTTAAATATCTTTACCCTATCTTCATCAATAACCGCAATACCAGCGGAATCATATCCTCTATATTCAAGACTTTTAAGTCCAGAAAGTAAAATATCAGTGCAATTTTTTTCACCAATATAACCAACAATACCACACATTTAAACTTCTCCTAATAATTTTAAAATTTTTAAAATATTCTCCTTATTCCTTGGCTTTACTTCCTGTATCGGACTTCCCGCATACACAGTCCAAGGTTTAAAAGGAAAATTCGAAGGAACAAAACTTAATGCACCAATACTAACCCCTTCTGGTATATGATTATTAGGCATTACAACAGAATTACTTCCAATACCTGTATATTTTTCCATAGTGACATTACCTTCTATTTCTGTAACATAAGGCACATTATGAGCAACCAAATCATTCACATAATCATTACTTGCAAGCCAAATTCTAACCCCAGAAGCAAGCGAAGAATAATCGCCCATAGAAAAAGTATGTTTTCCACCACCACCAGCAATAGACACACCAACTGCAATTTCACAGTTAGAACCAATCTTTAAAGCCGAAGATATATAGCAAAATTCAGATATACGAACATTATCGCCAACTTCAATAAGTTCAGGTTTCTTTATAATAGCAGATTTTCCAAGTATGAAATCCTTGCCGTGCTTTATTTTATTTTCCATTTAAAATCTCTCTTTAATAATAAAAAACATATATTAAAGATAGCACTTTATTTGATTATTTTCAAAACAAGTTTTATTTCTAAATATTTCAACATATATTCCTATAAATCTATACCAAAGAAATATTTAGTTGCTAATCCTATAAGAAAAGATATAGTCGCCACAGATAAACTTATCCCCGTCATTTCAAAAAACCTTGACCAAAACGATTTTGATTTAACAACTGAAATATAATAATTAAATATAAATATTAAGAATATTACAACCCCTATCATAGTAATCAAAGCGTACAAATATGCCTCCTTTGGAAAAATTAAATAAGGCAATACCAAAAATACAACTGTGAAAAAATAAGTAAGCCCAGTATAAACACTTGCTTTCAATGCTTTTGGATTTCCATCAGCCTTTTCCGCTAAATAATTAGATGCTGCCATAGATAAAGTTGCTGCAATTCCTGTAATTATTCCAGCCATAGCAATCAATTTTGTATTTACCAAAACAAATGTCAATCCAGCAATAGAACCTGTTAATTCTACTAAAGCATCATTTAACCCAAGCACCATTGCCCCAACATAATTTAATCTTTCTTCATCAAGCATATCTATCAACATATGCTCATGCTCTGTCTCTTGTGCAATAATACTCTTTACCTCTGGTGCCATATGAATAACTGCAGATAATCCCTCTATATCAGAATACTCCTTTGACTCCAAAATTTTCAAAACAAATGTATAACCAAGTAAATGAAATAAAAAGATATTCCACCATACTTTCAACCTATTTGGTTTAATAAATTTTCCAGTATATTTATACCATATTTCCGCATGCATTGCTTCTTCATCAGCAATCTTTTGAAGTATTTTTCTGTTTCTTTCATCTTTAGTATGATTTGCACAATATAAATAAATAGCAGAACCAGTTGCCTCCGCCTTTTGAAACTTTATCATAATTTTTTTAAACAAATCCAAAGAAAGTTCTTTCACCATAACAATCTCCATTAAAATGAATATTCACATTAATATAAAAACTTTAACAAAAAAGTCAAGAGGAATTAAAAACTAACATTTATTATAACAAGTTATCTTTCAATGCAAAAAATCTTGACTTATACTATAACAAAACATACAATGATACACTGATAAAATAAAGGAAATACTAGTTATGAAGATATTTGATAACCTTTTAGAAATTTCTGATAATTTTGATGTTTTTGTTTTTGATGCAAATGGTGTTCTTTGGAGTGGTGACAATTTTTTTGATGGCACACTTGAACTTCTTGAAAAATTTATGAAAAATGGCAAAATTGTTTATATACTTTCAAACTCTACTTTTCGTTCAAAATTTACCGTTGATAGATATGAACAATATGGACTTAAACAAGGTATACATTACACAAAAATAATGACTAATGGCGAAATTGTTCATGACTTTTTAATGAAGGGACTTTTGAAATTTGAAACTAAAGGTGACCCTAAAACTTATTATAACTTATTTTTCCCAAATAATGAACTTTTTGAAGGAACTAAATATAAAAAAGTTAATGATATATCAAAGGCTGATTTTGTTTATATTGGTATTCCTCGTATTCATTCAAGCCAAACAGACATTGTTGAAAATTTTAAATCTGAAATAAGCAATTTTGGTGAAAATGCAAAAACTTTCTTTGATAATGGAGATGATATCTGGTATGATTGCATTTCCGTAAAACCATTTATGGAAACAATTAACCAAGTTAAAAAGTTAGGAATTCCTGCACTTAATATAAATCCTGATTTCACAGCAAAGGAAAATGGTAAATTTGTAACCAGACAAGGAACTATTGCAGACCACCTTAAAAAATCAGGAATTGAAGTTGTTCAATTCGGAAAACCACTTAAAATTACATTTGAAAATGCCCTATCAGAAGTTAAAGACATTGCAAAAGATAAAATTTTGATGATTGGGGATGCAATCCCTAATGATATAAAAGGTGCAAATAACTTTGGTATAAAGTCTGCCTTAACCGTAGAAACAGGTGTAACAGCAAACGAAATTTTCACAAATAATCAAATAGATATGGAAAAACTTGAATATTTACTAAAAAAATACGATGCAACCTGTGATTTCCTTATAAAAAGAGTTTCTCAAAAAAAATATTGACAATCGTTTTTTTTTGTTAATATAATATTAAAGATTCTAAAAAGTTAGAATCATAATTATATTATAAGGATAAAAAATGAATATTGTAAAAAAAACAAATATTTCCGATGGATATGCAAATATCAGTGGACTTATTTTTGAAGGAACTAACAAAGATATCTTCTCAAATAATGTAAATGCAAATATTGATATTGCTTTTAATAATAATTGCAATTTTGCTGGCAGTGGCACTTGTAAGTGGTGTCCAAAATGTAACAAAAAAGACCCAAAAGATGATTATATAATGCCATGGGCTACATTTGAAAAATTTATTGGTGAATTAAATGAAGCCAACTATTCTGGAAATATGTCTCTAATTCGTTATAATGAAGCATTACTTATGGATATTGATGACCTTTGTAAGCGTGTAAAATATATAAAAGATAATCTTCCAAACTGTAAAAAAATTGGTTTCAATACCAATGGCTCACTTCTTACTCGTGAAAAATTAGATAAACTTGTTGATGCAGGTTTAACAGGTATGAACATACAAATATATCCAAAAAATGAAAAAGATAGGATTGAATTTGGTCGCAACTTTGCCGAAGCAGGTCGTGATGCTTATGTAAAAAAACTTGGTGTAACTCTTGACAACAACAAAACAAAAATTATGGATGGTTACTATTACGAATGGCAAATTACCGATTACGGTAGTGATAAACAATTTGTTATGTATGCAAAAAACTTAACAAAACTTGGTTGCAATCGTGCCGAAGCAACAAAAGCAGGTGAACAAGGTATAAGAACTGAACCATGCCCACAAATTGGACATTTCCTTGGCATTGATGCAAACGGCGATGTTTCACTTTGCACAAACTTCACAGGAGCATTAACAGAAGCACACAAACCATATATTTTCGGAAATATCAATAATGAAAAAATTTGGGATATCTATGCTCGTGGACTTCCAATGATAAAATCTTTAACTGATGAATTTAATAAGGATAGTATTCCAACACCTTGTAAAACATGTATGTTCAAACCTCATGTTGCACAAGTCCAAGCAGTAAAAGAAATTTTAAAGACAAGATAATATTCTAAAAAAAAGCCCCCGAAACCGAGGGCTTTTAATTTCAAGAAAAACTAATTATTTAATCCACTTTAAGGCTTCTTCATATTCTTCTTTTGTATTTATATCAGCCGGTGCTTCTTCAATAAGTTTCATTGAATCTATAACTTGCGCGCGGATTTCCATACCTGCCTCTAATGCACGAAGTTGCTCCAATGCTTCCCTATCTTCTAATACACCAACAGGAAGTGAAACCATCTTTTTAAGAGATTCTGCTTTATATACATAAATACCAATATGATGATAGAAGTTATGAGTCATAGATTTTTCAGGATTTCTGATATAAGGGGCAGGAACGCGTGTAAAATACAAACAACGAGCCTCCTTTTCACCATCTTTGATACCCATCACAATCTTTACATTGTTTGGATTGTTTATTGCTTCTTCTGATTTGAAAACCATACCACAAGTAGCAATATCACAACCAGTTCTTTCCACCATTTCTACAAGAGGAAGACAGACTGATGGATCAACATTAATATTGTCACCTTGGAAATTAACAACTATATCATACTTTGTGCCATCTGGATCAATTTCTTTAAGTGCAGCAGCAATTCTGTCAGTTCCACTTGGAAGAGCAGGATCAGTCAACACTGCCTTTGCACCAAACTTTTCACATTCATCAATAATAGCCTTGTCACCCGCAGCAATAACAACATCACCAGGAATAACCTTTGCTACATTTTCATAAACTCTTTGAATTAATGTTTTACCATTTATATCAAGAAGAGGTTTGTTAGGAAGCCTAGTTGCCGCCATTCTAACAGGTATCATTGTAATAACTTTACTCATTATAATTCCTTTCGTTATTTATTTTAAAGTTTATTCTTGTGTTGTATTTTCTTCAAGCCATTTTTTAAATTCAGCAACATTTTTTACTTCTGCATCAAATTTTATATCCACAGGAGTATCAGTAGTAAATCCTGGACGACAACGAACTGCGTGCATACCAACCTTTACCGCAGTTTCACAGTTAAATATTCTGTCATCAACAAGCACAGTTTCTTCTGGCTTTAAATTATATTTTGCTAAACATTCAATAATGCGTTGCTCTTTTTCACCAACCATTGCTTTACCATGTCCAGCATCTTTTGTAGATTTTTGATGTTCAACAACTTCTATATGAACAAATGAAAGTTCATCACCAAGAGTATCAGCAATCATCTTTCTTTTTATTTCAGCATTAAATCCAGATGACATAGTAAGTTGCATATAACCCTTTTCATTCAATGCTTTCAAAGTTTCAACAACATTTGGATATAAAGGACGGTCAAAATAAATTTCACCAGAATTATGGCAAAAATCTTCATTCAATTCTTTTCCAATTGTTGGATGTTGTGTAAGTTCAAGTGAACCAAATTTAGGAGCAATAGGCAAAGCCTTTGGTAAATCTTCCCACTTTAAATCTTTATATGTATCTTTATAATGTGGATGCTCTGTTAATAATCTATAATAAGCATGGTCAAGGTTTGCAAGAACACCATCAACATCCCACATAATATTTTTTATAACAATTTTACTCATTTTACTTTCCTTTCTTTTGTTTGTTAAGCAATAATGGGTTTATTATCTCATATTTTACATTTTTGTAAAGATAAAAATACTACTCTCATAACACCCAAATCTATATTTTGACAAAAATACTTGACATATATAAAATATATAATATTATAGACATAAATAAAATAAACGAAAGAAATCAAAAAAAATGAATATAAAAAATACTATATTTAATGGAATTATGGATATAAAAGATAAATTCAATATTCTTATATTTGATGTCTATGGCGTTATTTGGAGTGGCAAAGAAATATACAAAAATGTCCCTAAAATTATGGAAAACCTTAAAAAAGAAGGCAAAATAATTTATATTCTTTCAAATGGAACTAACCTTTCTTCTGAATGGGAAAAAAATTATGCTAAAAAAGGACTTATAAAAGGGATTCATTATGATATGGCAATTACTTCTGGTGAAGTTGCAAGAAATTTCCTTTTAAATTCAGAATTAAAATTCAAAAACAATGAAAAACCTACAAATTACTACACTATTGGTATGAAAAATAAATCTTTGTTTGAAAATACTATATACAAAGAAGTTGATGATGTTAAAGACGCCGATTTCTTTTACTTTGGAATTCCACAATTAACAGAGGAGCAAACAAAGGCAATAAACAAAGAAAAATTCTTTCTTTCCAAAATGAAAGAAGATGGAAGCAACAAAAAATATTCAATTACTACATCTGATATTTTTAAGGATGATTTAAAGAAAGTATTAAAACTTGGACTTTCTGGTTTCAATGCAAATCCAGATATTGGCTCCCTCAAAGATGACATTGAAAACAAAACAACAAAATATGGATTGTGCCAAGGCGCACTTGTAAAAGATTATAAGGATATGGGTGGCGAAGTAGTTGAAATTGGAAAACCTCATAAAATAGTATTTGACTACATATTTAATAAACTTAAAGAAAACAATATTAATATAAATAAAAATCGTATTGCAATCATTGGCGATACAATAAGGACAGATATTCGTGGTGGCAACAAAGCAGGAATTAAAACAATTCTTACTGTTGGAACAGGTATAACAGGAAATAAAGTTCAAAAAAACGGCAATCTTAATTTTAAAGCCCTTAATGAAATTTACGCAAAGGAAGATGGATATCCTGACTACCTTATCCACTCTGTTGCAGGCAAACAAACAGAAACGAACTTGCTTTTAACATCAGCAAAACAAAGATAAACAAAAAATTACATTTCTGTAAAATTGTATTGACATTTAAAATATTTTTGTTTAATATTTAATCAAATGATTCGGAAATGAATTATAAATTATAAAAAGAAAGGAAACAAAATGAAAAATGTATCTCTTTTAAATGAACTTAACAACGAACTTCCAACTTTTGGTGTTTTGGGCGTTCCTGGAACCGGTAAAACAACTGTAAGTAAAAAAATTGGCGAAATGCTTGGTCGTGAAGTTATCGGTGTTGATGCTACTTTAAAACAAAAAACTTTTGAAAACAAAGGTGTTATGCCAAAAGATATTATCAACAACGAAGGTGAACTTGAATGGAGAAAATATGAAAAAGAACTCCTTATGAATCAATTTGATATTAAGGAAAAAAGTGTTCTCGATTTTGGTGGTTTTGGTTCATACGATATAGGATACAAAGAAGTTTTTGATAAACTTAAAGATAACAAAGTTCAAACAGTTTTCCTTAACAATGATATTGATGTTTCTATCAAACATTTAAAAGGTTTTGACCCAGAAGCAGTAAATCCAATTACTGGTGAAAAAGGATATGAAAACTGGGCTCGTCGTTCTGGATATGTAAAGGATGCAAAAAAGGCCGTTGAAGAAGGCAAAACTTTAGAAGAAGGTTGGATTGCTCGTCATATGGGAACTCTTAAACGTATTGATTTCATTTATTCAAAAGCAAATTATACTTTGGATTTAAATGGTATTGATTGGAGCGTTGATTCTATTGCAAAGAAAGTTATTATGATGATTGCTATTAATAATCTTGCTACAACAGAAAAATACAATAAACTTTTTGCTGGTTGGAAGAAAGATTTCGATAAAGAAACTCAATCACAAAATATCACAAATACTTTGATTGAAAATTCAAAGCAAAGATAATTATATTTAAGAAAGGACATAAACAATGAAACAAGTAAGCAGAATTAAAGAACTTCAAAAAGTTTTCAATATGACAGATAAAAACTTTGAAAATTTTAAAAACTTTTTCAGTGATAAGATTGTTCTTGCTGATCACGATGGCTCAATTTGTGATACTAATCAAGTAAAAGATGAACTTTTAGGAGAATTTTGTCGCAGTCAACTTGGGCAAACTGATAAAAATGGTGAAACAGTTCAAGATGCAACCGTAAACGCAATTCATCGTGGAGCACATGGACTTCCTATGAATATGATTTTCGTTGACATTCTAAAAACAGTTTATGGTCGTGAAATTTCTTTGGAAAAAGGTCAAGAAATTACTGAAAACCTTAACGATTATATTCGTCCTAATTATATGAACAGAAAAATGTATGATAAAGCAGGAGAATATCACGAACTTCTTCATCTTTTAGGCGTAAAACAATATATTCTTACAGGTATGGAAAATGATATGATTGAAGCCTCACTTAAAAATCATAAAATTGATACATACTTTGATGGAATTCTTGGCTCTCAAAAAAAGAAAACTGAATGGGTTGAAGACATTACCGCTCAATATCCAAATAAAAAGATTTTTGCAACTGGTGATGCAATGAGTGAGTATAAAGCAACAAAGAAACCAACTACAACCTTTATTGGTTTAGATTTTGAAAATAGAAAAAACAGAATTTTCCCAGAAGAAGTCAGTGTTGCTACAACCTATGATTCTTTGGTTGCAAAAATTATAATGTTAGAAAAAGCAAAGAAAAATATTCTTTCTATGGAAAACATCAATCAAAATCAAAGATAATATACTACTAATACCAAAAATTCCTTTATAAAAGGGAAAAAGGTAATGTAGATAAACAAAAAGAAATAAACTTAACTTTAACAAAACAAAATGAAAGGAAGGCAAAAATGGCTTGGTATGATGAACCTATAACATTAGGAGATAGTTATGATCCAGATTTCTCTGATGAACCTTATGATCCAGATTTGTATGATAAAGAACCAAAATCTAATGAAGAAAGAATTTCGGATTTAGAAAAAATTGTTGAAAGATTACAACAAGAATTAAGAGAAAGATGGTAAACATTTTCCCCTCATATGGAGGGGAATGTTTTTTTATGTATCTTTATAAATGTCAAACTCAGTTGGTAAATTCTTTACTCCTTAACATGGCTTTAAATAATCTTTGTGCAAAATTTGTGCAAAAACTTTCGTTTCGTTCTCTATATATTCTCGTTTTTTATAGTGTTTTTTCGTATTTTAAACTATTCTCTCATTAAAGAAATTTATTAAAAAACTTAGGAAAATCAAAAACTTAAAATGGTGACCCCGAGACGATTCGAACGTCTGACCCACAGCTTAGAAGGCTGTTGCTCTATCCAGCTGAGCTACGAGGCCATACAAGAACATTTATATATTATAAACATTTATTAACTTTTGTAAAGTCTTTTTTTTCTCACTTATATACAAATAAGGAAAACAAAATTTTTTTATTTGACTTTATTCCTATTGTATATAAAATTACCCACAGCTAAACATAGCTTAATTATAAAAACAAAAAAGGAGAAAAATATGAAAAAATTAGTTACAATTGCATTAGCATTATTTGCTCTTTCTGCATGCACAGGAACACGTGGTAAAATTGGCGGACAAAAAGTTTGCACAAATGAATACCTATTTGGTGTAATTTCTATCAGTGAAATGATTGACCCATGTGGAAAATAATAAAATCTAAACAGGAGTTATAATACTCCTGTTTATTTTAACTTTATAAAAGGAAGGTCAAAAATGAAAAACACAAAAAAAAGTAAATCTACATACGGAACTTTATCATTTTTTTTTGGTAGTTTTGGTTTTCATAATTTTTATGTAGGACAGAAAAAACAAGGTATATTAAAACTTGTTTTTGCAATTATGGTAATCGCTCTTGCAATGTTAAGAAGTCGTGGTGCATCACAATTACCAATAGAGGCAAGAGAAAATATCTATAACAGTTTCGATTACATAATATCTTACATTTATTTTTATATAGCAAGTTTCAATATATATAATTACATTCAAGTAATATTAAGCAAAGATAAAACTAAATGGGAAGATATAGATAATTACGGACTAATTCTTTTCAATACAGCAAGTTCAATATTAACATTGTTAATGTGTATCAAACAAATCATTGTATTAGCAAAGTATTAGAAAAACAAAACAGGACTTAAAATAGATCCTGTTTTTTTTACTTTAAATACAAAAATTCAATACATACCCGCTTATCATAAATGCCACAAACAAAAACAATATAAACAATGTTAAAAGCTTAAAAGAAAATACTTTCTTTAACATTATCATTTCAGGTAAACTTATCGCCGTAATACTCATTAACATAACAAGAGATGTTCCACAAGGAACCCCCTTTAATAATAACACTTGAATTATAGGCACTACCGCAGTATGATTTGCATACACAGGAATCCCAGCAACAGCAGCAAATGGAACAGCAAACACATTTTCACGTCCCAAATATTTTATAAATAATTCTTGTGGAACATAGCCATGCATAACCGCGCCAACAACTAACCCTAATATGACATATAAATATATAGACTTTAATGTTGATAAGGCAAACTCATTTGCATATTTTAAAAGAGCTATAAACTTATCTGTCTTACTTCCACAATGGCAATGAGTATGTAAAGGCACAACCTTTAAATCTAAAAATCTTTCCAACTTAAATTTATCAGTCAGATAGCCTGCTATAACAGAAATAATTGAACCAACCAATACATAAACAAAGGCTACAAACAACCCTGCTCCTTCCATTCCTATAAGCATAAATGTCGCAATCTCACTTATAAGTGGGGAAGATATTAAAAACGCCATTGCTATACCAAACGGAATTCCAGCCGATACAAAACCTATAAACAAAGGAATTGAAGAACAAGAACAAAATGGTGTAAATACGCCTAAAAATACCGCCAACACATAACCATACCATTTACCCCGTCCCGAAAGATAATGCTTTATTCTATCTGGTGAAATTTGGGACCGAAACAAAGAAATTATAAATATAGATATGTAAATAAGAAAGAATATCTTAAACACATCTTCTATAAAAAAATGCACTGCCAAACCTAATGATGAATCCAAAGAAAGCCCCATCAAACAAATACTCCAATCGGCAAAATCTGTAAAAACTCTTAACATTCACAACCACCTTTACAATCACAATTTTCATCATTACAACAATCCGCAAGAAGGAAATTCGCAATTTTCCTTATCTCACCACACTTTGCCTTATAATATATCTGCTTTCCTTTCCTTTCACTTTTACAAATTCCTGCATTTTCCATAAGGGATAGATGAAATGACAAAGTATTCCTTGGGAAATTATTCATCTGTTTTGAAATTTCTGTCGGAATAATTCCATCTTTACAATGCTTAACAAGAATTAAAAATATTTTAAGCCTAGTTTCATTACTTAACGCATCAAAAACTGCTGTTATATTTGATAATTTTTTATTCATGTTTTTCCCTTTCATTTATTTTTATATTTCAATATTTCTAATAATATAGAAATATAACCCAAAAGTCAACCATTATTTTATTGACAAATAAATAATTTTTTTATATAGTAAATAAAAAACAAAGGAATATAAAATGAAAGTAATAGAAAACACAAAACTTAATGATTTAATTATATTACTTGATTATCATATTGATAGAGTAAAAGAATATTCATCAAAGAAAAAATATTTTGATTTAAAAAATTTCTATAACTATCTACCTTCATCATTTGCAAACGATAAATTATTTTTAAGACTTCACACACTAATGCATATCGCAAATGAAATAGAAAGAACATCTCTCTTATCTCAAAGCGATTTACAAACTTTACAAAACCGCTTTTGGTCACCTATATCAAAAATAATCCTACAAGTAAATGAAAAATAGTTGAAATATTTTTTTTATTATATATAATGTAAAGGATTTTGCGATCGTGGCGAAATTGGTAGACGCGCAGTGTTGAGGTCGCTGTGGGGCAACCCTTGGAAGTTCAAGTCTTCTCGATCGCACCAAAATTTTAAATTCTTTTCCCTTTATAATTAATTGAAGTTCAAGTGTCCTCGGGCTTTGCCCTCGTTCGTCCCGTAAGGTTCAACTTCGGATTTCATCCTCGTTTCACCAACTATCGACTCCTTCTCGATCGCACCAAAATTTTAAATTCTTTTTCCCTTTATAATTACACTTTATGATTTTTCAACAATATCAATAAAAAAAGGACTTGAAAACACAAGCCCTTTTCTTTTTTATTTATTAATATATTATTTCCAAAATTTCAAAGCACCTAATAAACCAAGTTTTCCTTGCTTTGAAAAATATACTTTTCCACAGTATGGACACTTGTTCAAATTCTTTGTAAATATCTTTGCAATCTTTTTTGCAATAATAACAGGTATCAAAGTAATAATAAATACAATAACAACAACACCTAATACAAACCATTTAAAATATGTATTAATTGCAGTCATAATACTTTTTACCCCAGAAATCTTTGAATTTGAAAATTCCTTATAAATAGATGTAGTAATTTTTCTTTGACCTTCTGTCATAATACCATATCTACCAGCAACTAAATTCTTATAATTTGTATCATTCAAACTTAATTGCTTTTGCATTTGATTTGAACCAAACTCACTAAGTTCTGTTTTCAAAGCATTTGTTAAATCACTTTGCAAAGTCTTTGTAATATTTTCAGTTGAAGTTTTAATTTGGTTATTAATTTTATCAACTTGAGCCTGCAAAGCAGAAGTAGTATCAGCAACCTTTGTTGCTTCCTTAACACCTAATTTTGATAATCCAGATGCAACTTTATTAACCTTTTCTGTCTTTTCAACAACACTATCAAGTTTTATTTCAGGCACCTTTATTTTACTTGTATATTTGTTGATATTTATTTTATTAACCAAATCATTTGAAAGAGTTGTATATTGATCCATCAAAGCCTTATTTGCTTCATAAACACCTTTTACAACAGCAAACTCTTTTATAGCATCAGCCTTTGTATAAATAATATAACACACAGGAAGAGTTACACATATTATCCAAAGGAAACTAAAAATATTTGCGATTTTTTTTGCAGTTGATTTTTGATGTAATACTTCGTATTCATCACCAGATTTTACCTTTTTTACCATAGACTTCTCCTTTTCTAAATTAAAGTTAAACTAAATCTATCTTAGTAAAAAAAATATCTATATGCAATAAGAAAATTATACCTATGAAATATTCAAAATTATAAAAAGGGAAAACAAAAAAACTCCGCTACAAAAATAACAGAGTTTTTTTTAATAAAATGAAAAAATTATCTTTGCTTTGTTAAATAATTTTTAACATCTTCATAACTAATACCATCATCTTTTGCTTCTCTTTTTAAATATTGTTCAAAACTTAACATATCAGCAGGAGCAGGTATTTCTTCTTCAAAATCATCAGTACCTATTATAGTATTCATACGAACATATACTTTATATTCTTCCTTTTGTTCTTCTACCCAATCTTTAATAAACTTTTCTTTCTTTTCTAAACCAAGCACACGAGTAATTTCTTCCCTTACAATATCTCTTATTTTATTTTCAGTTATATTATTCATGTTGTTTCCTTTTTTTGATTAAACATAATAAATTATAAACCAATTGTTTATTTTGTCAACAACTTATTTAAGTAAAACAAAAACCCGTCTTAAAAACGGGCTTGAATTCTTTTTGTTTTTGGCGTCCCCAAGGAGATTCGAACTCCTGTTGAGAGATTGAAAGCCTCTAGTCCTAGGCCTCTAGACGATGGGGACAACTTTCAAACATAGAGGATATTATACATATATAAAAAACAATTGCAAGCACTTTTTTCACAAATTTTATAAAAAAATTTTCTATCTTACCATATCACGCGCCGCTTTACTAAGACTGTCAACCTTTTCATGATATTTCAAACTTTCCTTTTTCACCCAACAAATAAATATATTTTTATCGGACAAAGATGAAAGTAAAAAATAAATTTCATCTAAGATTTCATTTGAATTATTAGGTTTATCAACATATTTCTTAATCTTACTTATCGCATTTAAACAATCATTGAAAATCACTATATCCAAATCACCCAAATTCGCCCTATTCATATTCAAATAAGCCAAAGTATGCTTAATCGCATTTAATTCCATTTCCACAGGAGAGTTTGCTATATCAACTCCACTTTTTTCCACATACTCACCACCAACAGAAACAAATCCATAACCACCCTTGCCTTTTCCCTCTACAAAACTTCCATCGGAAAAGAATACATAAGAGTTTTTCATAAGATTATTGCAACGCTTCAAAGCCTCTTTTTTATTATAATATTTGTCATCAATTATATACATTTTTGCCTCATTATATATATTTGTCTATAATATAAACATATTATTTAATTTTGTCAAGTAAATATTTTATTGAAATAATTGATTTTCAAACCAGATAGTGCTACACTTTAATCACTTTTATAAATTAAACAAAAGGAGAAATAAAATGGCAATGGTATCATTACGACAATTACTTGATAATGCTTCCGAATACGGTTACGGTATTCCAGCATTCAATATAAACAATATGGAACAAATGCTCGCAGTCCTCGCTGCCGCAAACAAATGTAACGCTCCTGTTATTATCCAAGCATCAAAAGGTGCAAGAGCATACGCAAACGACAAAGTCCTTGCTCATCTTATGAAGGCTGCAGTTGAAATGTATCCAAACCTTCCTATCTGCCTTCACCAAGATCATGGTCCATCCGTTTCCGTATGTGCTTCCGCAATTTCAAATGGATTTACTTCCGTTATGATGGACGGCTCCCTTACCCCAGACGGCAAACCTTCAAGTTTCGAATATAATGTAGATGTTACAAAACATACAACCTGCATCGCACACCCTCTCGGAGTATCAGTAGAAGGTGAAATAGGCGTTATAGGCTCCCTTGAAACTGGAAAAGGAGACAAGGAAGACGGCTTTGGTGCAGAAGGTAAAGTATCAAAGGATAAACTTGTTACCAATCCAGCCGAAGCAGCAAAGTTCGTTTCCGCAACACATGTTGACGCACTCGCTGTAGCAATAGGAACTTCACACGGCGCTTACAAATTTACAAGAAAGCCAGACGGCGAAATTCTTTCTATTGAAACAGTAAAACTTATCCACGAAAAACTTCCAAACACCGCTTTGGTAATGCACGGCTCTTCAAGTGTGCCTCAAGATTTACTTGAAGAAATCAACAAATATGGTGGAGCAATTCCAGAAACTTACGGCGTTCCAGTAGAAGAAATTCAAAAGGGTATCAAATACGGTGTCCGCAAAGTCAATGTTGATACAGACCTTCGCCTTGCTTGCACCGCAGCAATAAGAAAAGTTTATGCAGAAAACCCTGCTGAATTTGACCCAAGAAAGTATCTAAAACCAGCAATTGAAAAAATGCAATCAGTATGTGAGGCAAGATACGAACAATTTGGTGCCGCAGGTCACGCCGACAAAATTAAACCTATATCACTTCTTGATATGGCAAAAAGATATGAGTCTGGCGAACTTGACCCAATAATCAAAGAATAAAAAAACAGCCCCTCAAACCGAGGGGCTTTATTTTATCTTTGCTTATTCTTTAATTGAGGGAATATTTTATTCATAACTTCGCGTTTTTTATTTACTGCCAATAATTGAGGATTTTGAATTATATGAAATAACAACAAATCATCATTTAATAACATTTTAGGAAGATAAACTCTTTCATTTCTAATAATATCTTCAAGAATTTCATCACGATTTAATAAATGATTAAATATATCAAAACTTTTCATTAATACTTCTATTTTTTCATCATTTTCTACTATATCTTTATCATAAGTATAAGTGTTTAAAGCTAAAACATCAGAATTATATATATCTATTAAATCAGATAATAAAGTATATGAAGAAGGTGATTTTAGGAATAAATCAAAAAAGCCTGTGAACATATTAATAACATTTTCATCTTCTAGTTTATTAAACTTATTATATAATACCTTCATAACTTTTGAAGATTTATTAATTTGTTTTACAGTTAAAAGATCTTTATATGAAAAAAACAAATTGATATTCTACTACACTTTTTATTTCTTGAACTTTCTCATTTACATCATCATAATTCCAATAAAAAGAATCTGAAGTTGTGGGATTTTGTTTTGAAGAACTAATATTATTCATTTCAATACCTCTCTTTTTTTTATTATTTTTAACTAATTATTTATCAGTCTAAACAAAAAAAACAAATGTCAATACTTTTATTTCCCTTTCTATATTTTCCCCAAATCAGCAAGCGGTCACCCCCAACCCCCCGAAGGGGTGACCGCAGTCGTTTCACTCCCTTTGTGCTGACTCTTTTTTCCATTTAAGTTCCTTTCATTCATTCAATTCTTCTCGGGAGGTAAGTTGGTTTCCATTTCGCCATCCCCCTACACCCCCCTATGGGGGATGGCGTGTAATTAACTTCGTAATTACTTTACTGGTAGATTCATTTATTTAAGTATGCGAGCCGGCCGGCGGCCGAAAAATTCGGCCGGCTCGCTGTGCCCCACACAAAATCTTTCTTTATTTATTATTTGCATATCAGTTTCTCCTTTAATTCTTTTTCGAGTAGAGTTCATCATTACACTCTCCTCCTTGTCTTTGGCGACCCCCTGACCCCCCACTGGGGGTCGCCCGTAATTGTCTTCGCAATTACTTTACTGGTTGATTCATTTGCATATTTTTCTGAGGGTGACCGCAGTCACTTCGTTCCTTATGTGCTGACATCTTTTTCTTTCTAATAAAAAATCCCCTCTGGACCAGAGGAGAGTAAGAGGTTACTAACCGTAAAAAAAGCCGAACAGCCCACAAAGGTTGCTATTCGGCTTTTCTTTATAAATTATTCCATGTCAACTTTTTCGCACCACCATCATTTACAAAGAGAGTTCCTCCATTTTCAGGATCTCCAATGTAACAAGCCCCACTCATAATACCAACATTATTATTTGCTGATATAAGGGCTGTAGTCAAAGCACCACCAGATTGAACCAAAGTCGACGCACCAGTTGCAATAGCATTCTGAAGTCCAGCATTTTTTCTTTCCTCCAAATTGGAAATTTTAGTCTTTTCCTCAGAAACCTTCTTTTGCATAGAATTATAAGTCTCCACCGCAGAACTGTAATTGTTGGTTTGAACAGTAGTATCAGAATCTTTTCCAAAACTACCATTTTTATATGCTTTTAATAAAGGATCTTCTTCATTGCCAGATGTATCAGAAGAACTTTTACTATCACTAGTTTTTTCACAACTACAAGATACTATAGTTTTAGAATCAATATAAGAAGAATACATAGATTTACATGTACTTATATCAACTGAACTTGAACAGTTAATAGGAGCTTTTTGTTTACATATATTTTCATAATCACCATAAACTCTTCCTGCTACATCAACATCAAAAGAACAAGTTTCTTTTTTGATATTACCAGCTAAATTTACCCCTATAGAATTTGCATAAGTTTTTTGAAGATAAGCTGCTCCAACCGCATCCTTAAATTGCAATCCCTTAAAATCAGTAAATTTCTTATAAAGTTCAGCCTCTTTCTCCTTTACAGCCAAATCAGTCCATTCATCAAACTCAACATAACAGGATTTAACTGTGTTTCCCCAATCAGATGCCTTTACAGAATTACATGCTTGAGGTTGTACACTAAAAGATACTTGAGGTTGTTTACAATAATAATTGCCAGCAGAATCTGTAACTATATTGGAATCCTCACATTTATTAGTTCCTTTTTCACAATCTTTTTTCTTGCCAGCAGAACCACATAAAGTCCATTTTTCCTTACAATCAGTATCATTTATAGTAATATGCTCATTACCAGACGAAAATAAAAATTTACAATCCTTACCCTTCAATATATTTTTTTTCTTCAACTCTTTACTTGCTTGCACTGTATCAACGATAGAAACTGCCGTTTGTGTAAGCCCTGTGAACGCAGTGATTCCTGCATTAATAACAGTTCCAAGTTGTTCGCTTGTCATTTCTTCTTTATATTCCATATCTTGATCACTTAAACCAAAGGCTTGATATGAACAAGTAAATGTTTTTCCAACATTGAAATCTTGACATCTGTGTTGCTTGTAATCACCATGCTTTGCATAATAGCAAATCTGAACTTTACAAACATTACCACTGACTTTTCCACCAGCAGTAGAACAAGAATCAGCAAAATAAGATTTTATTTTTTTCGTGATAAGGGCATTTGCTTTACTTCTTATCAAATCAGATTTTGCCCCATTATAAAGTGATAAACACTCAGAATTAGCCCTTATATAAGTCTCCGCAACACCAGTTTGGAAACATTTTTCATAAGGAACATCCCCATAACAAGCAGAATATATACATGTTAATAAATTACTTGATAAAATTTCCGCCGCTGTATCATCGTCAACCGCACTGGTCGAAGTGGTGGTGGTAGTTGTGGCATTTCCTCTTGCTCTGGCATTAACAGAATTTGCCCTTTCATCATCGACATTTTCTGTGCTATCAGTAACTACAACTGGCGCAACAACCTTTTTTTTGGATGAACCTCTTTTAGTTCTTGATGCACGTTTGTTAGTTGCTGCAAAAATATTATCAGCAAAAGAAAACGCCATTAATAATAAAAGAGTAAAGCAAATAAATTTATTATTTTTCATAATATTCTCCCCAATTTAAATAAATTGTATCATTTTTTTTCCCTGTTGTAAAGAGTTTTAAATCTACTATTTAACAAAAAATTAAAATCCCCTCTTTACACACCCAAAAAAATATGATATTATAGAAAAGTCGAAATGAGGGAGAGAAATGTCAGGAAGTAACATTCTAAATATTTTAAAAACAATGTCTATAATATGTATAGGACTTACCTCCTGCCGTTCATCAAGATTAGATCAACGCATTCCATTTAAAAAATCTGAAAAAAAGATGATGTTGCAAAAAAGCGATTTTTCGGCACTTCCTAATTGGAATAATGATAACAAAGTCCAAGCATTGGAAGCCTTTAAAAAATCCTGTGCAAAAATTATGTCAGAAAATGATTTTGTTGCAAGTTCGCAAATCGTAATTTCCGCTGACTTTATGAAATCCGCATGCGAGGCTATACCGGAGGGAAATATAACACCAGAATTGGCAACAACCTACTTCGAATATTGGTTTGAACCTTATATGATTCAGAATATGGACGGCTCTTCAACTGGAACTTTCACCAGTTATTATGAAGCCGAATTAGAAGGAAGTCTTAACGCAACCTGCGAATACTTAAACCCTATTTATGGCAAACCTTCTGATTTACCTGCAAATGGTGGAAAATATCACACTCGCGAACAAATAGGAAATGGTGCAATCCGTAATAAAGCCCCTGTCCTATTTTGGGCAAAAAATGCCTCAGATGTGTTTATCCTTCAAATCCAAGGTTCCGGTATAGTCAGAACAAAGGACGGTAAAAAATACCGCGTTGGATATGCTGGCAATAACGGACATTCCTTCGTTGGTATTGGCTCTATACTTCAAAAAAATGGGATAAGACCGGAAGGCGGACTTTCTATGGGTGCAATCAAAAATTGGCTTGATGCAAATCCTAAACAGGCAAAAAAACTTATGAACCAAAACCCAAGATATATATTTTTCCGCGATATAGTTGGTGAGGGGCCTATTGGTGCAATGGGAGTTCCTCTTACCGCAGGAAGAAGTGTCGCAGTCGATAACGAATATATACCTCTTGGACTTCCACTATTTTTACAAACAAACGACCCTGACGGCATACCTCTTCAAAAATTGGTTATCGCTCAGGATATCGGCACCGCAATCAAAGGAGCAATCCGTGCCGACTATTTCTGGGGCAGTGGTAAAGAGGCTTTACAAAAGGCAGGCCGTATGAAATCAAATGGCTCTTACTATATCCTTCTTCCAAGGGACGGCAAAAACTTCGCTGTGAAAAAATAATCATTGATATTTTCTTGAATTCCTTATAATATAAAAAATAAAGTTAATTCGAAAGAATTTTATAAATAATAACATTTGAAAGGTTTAAAAATGAAAATAACAGATAAAGAATTTTACACCAAAATAGAGCATATTGCTTATGGTTGGGTTCCTACAGATTATGTTCCTCCTTCGACAGAGAAATTAGAAACAAAAAAAATACTTGATGATGAAGATTTGATGCAAAAAATAAACAAATATAACAAAATAAACCAAAGATAAATCAAAAGCCCCTATTATAAGGGGCTGTTTTTTTATATTGTTATAGTTAATATATTATTCCATTTCTCCTTTTTTATCAAGGAATTCTTTCAATACCTTTTTCCCATCTTTATCAAGATATTTATTCAAACGTTTAAGATACATCTCTTCCTTACTTTTTTTACGAAGTTTCTTTTCTGCCTTATCAAACTCATTCTCTATTGGAAAAATTTTCTTAAACCTACTATTCCAAACAACATCACCTTCATAAACAGGATATACCTTTGTTGACCAAGTTCCAGCAAAAACATATCCTTTTATAGAGGGATTAAACCAAGGATGTCTTTTAAACTCTTCATGTCGGCGAATAGGATCAAGCACAACAAAATCCTCCCCCATATTTTTTTCAGTATTATAAAAACTTTTAAGTTTTTCCTCCGATACCATTTCTCCAATATATTGCGCTTTACCAAATTCTGAACTATGAGTTCCATCTTCATTAACAGTAAATTTATCAATAAAAAAGTGTGGTGCGTTCATTTTATCCTTTTTAAATCTGTCTTTAACATAATTAAAAGCCTCTTCATAACTTGTAAAATCTTTATGCACATACAAAACCATACCACTAAAGTCCAAATCATGATATGGATAATAACTATATGGTAAACCACTATCAAAACGAACAGAATATGTCTCTTTTATTGCCATTTTTTTCTCCTTTTTTGTTAGACATAATTCTATTTTACCCCCCCCCAAGTTTTGTCAAGAAAAAAAAGAGGATATAAATCCTTATACCCCCTTAAAAACTAAATAAAAATATTTTTATCTTGATTTTTTATTTAACGCTTGCAAAAAATGTTCCTTCTTTTTCATTATAGGATAAATTTGTTTAAGATTTTTATCTAAAACTACATCATATTTACCCAAAGGATAAATTTTTCCATTTGCAAATGTTTTAACAACATTATTAATAAGAGTTACAACATTTTTATCAGAAAGCCATTGCGCATTTATATCTTTATCATTTAAAAGATTACCAATATATTGACGACCTTTTGTTGTTTTTAGCGAGTTAGAATCAATCATATCAATATGAAAATAAATAATGTGATTAATATTTTTTTTAAGAAAATCATTTAATTTTTCCTCAGAAAAAAAACGTTCACTACTCTCATAATACTCAGAAGCCAAATAAGTTAATAAAAAATATTTTCTTTGAAAATTTTTCTTCATAATTTTACCTTTCGTTACCTTGTTAAAATATTCTGTTGCATAGCAATAAGATTATTAACCTTTTTCTTCAATGTAGCAAGAGTCATAACATCTTCCTTTTTAAACTCAGATGTTGTAAAGTTATGCTTTACACCCTTTTGAAATTCCCTATCATAAAATACACCAAATACACGCTCTGCAAAATCAGTCACTTCCTTTTTTATTCTTTCAATATGTCCTGACGAAGTATTCCTTACATCACTAATAGAAATATTTTTAAATGATGGCAAATACTCTTTATCTCTATCTGCAAGTTGAAAATGCCAGTTTTCATCATTTATATGACGAAGATTCAAAATTGACGACACCATCAACCTTAATATATCAACATTTAAAATAGAAAGTTTCAAATTTTTATCCGCATTTTCAACTGGTTCCATATGAGTTGTAAAAAATGGATTATTCACATTGTCAAAATCCGAATTTAAAGCCTTTATTTGCTTTAAAAGTTCTGGATTTTTCCTTAATAACCACTTTGGTTGAGTAAATGGTCGGCCATAAGAATCTGTCATCAACAAATCCACCGCACCACCACAAATATGTGGCACACCTCTATTTTTATCAGGCTTTACAAATAAAGTTGACCCAGGGTTCTTCTTCTGCTCCGCTTCGTATTTTGCCAATTGAATTTCAAACGGACGCCACGCCTCAATCACACGAAACTTCACATCAAAAATTTTTGCAAGTTTGTTAAGAATATACATACTGACATACATAGTAGGATTTACCGAATATGTCATATCAAGTATTCCCAAAGCCCTATAATCCTTTTCATAAGCAGGTGCATAACTAAACCTATCAAGCCCAGAAAGCGGGATAAGAATTTCATATTCCGGACCTACAAATTTTTTAAATGGATCTATACCCATATTTAAAAAATCAGAATACAATTTCACACCTTTATTCATTAAAAAACTCCTTACAAATTAATAATGCCTTTATTATAATCAAAAAGATAATATTTGTCAAGTAAATTATATAAAATAAAAAATCCTCCAAACAGAGGATTAAACTTTTGGTGGCGCCCCCCAGACTCGAACTGGGGACCTGCGGATTATGATTCCGTCGCTCTAACCAACTGAGCTAGGGCGCCAAAGATTGATTTATAATACTATATCCTATTTTAAAAGTCAACTAATTTTATATCAGAATTTTCAATCCATACAACAAATATCCTTTACAAAATCAAAAAATATATTTATATTGTATTTTAGATTAATTTAAGGAAAGGAAAAATTAAAATGATTCTCAACAAATCCTTAACTTTTGCTCTACTTTTGACAGGGGGGGGTATTTGTCTAAATAATTCAGCAAATGCAGTCACTTTATATTCTTGCAAACCTTGCACTGCCCGAGATCCAAACGCAACAAATTGTAATCCCAAAACTGGAAGATCTACCTCCTGTAAGCAAGGATATCATCTAAATTATTTTGGTTATTGCACCAGAAATACAATAAATTGCAACCCTGGTTATGGCGGTTGTAGTTATATGTCCGGATGTTTTAAATGCCCTTCTGGCACTTATTCCCCTGGCGGTTGTAGCGCATGTAGCCCTTGTCCTAACGGAACATATCAACCTAATTCTGGTGGATGTTCTTGTCTATCTTGTTCAGAAATGCGTGTATATTATGGTTATGCAACAAAATATACTAATAAACGAACACCAGAATTAAAATGGAATACCGTATATACCTGTGGTAATACCCTTTTCGGAGACCCAAGAAAAGGTCATTCAAAATATTGCACAGCAGATACTCATAAAAAAGGTCTACAATGGTATATGGATAGTGGTATAGGTATAGGAGAAGGTAGCAAGTTCCAAATAATCTGTGAAAAAACAACTGGTAACAAATGTATCTATGATGAAAATGGAACAATGAAAAAATGTCTAAAACCTAATTATAAATGGTAAAAATAAAATCCCCGTCACTGGGGATTTTTTAATGAAACCTATCTTGTTTTAGTCTTCATATACTCTTCAAATTCATCATTAAGTTTTTCAGCATTCTTTCCATATAAATTAGATGGACTTGTTATCCTTTTATAATCATCAAGAACTTTAACTGCAACAGCATCACCACCATACCTATGATGAACAAAAACAACATTATCTCCCTTTACTGGATAAAATATATTAGTCAAACTATTTACGGCAATATCCCCTTCATCAAACTTTCCATTTTTATTAATATCTAACTTAAATTTATATCGTTCTTCATTCATAAAATTTGTATAAGAAGATACAGATATCAAAGGAGCCTCATCTATTTCTCCTGTTCTGATTTTTTCATTTTTACGATATTCTCTATATAATAATGCTGTAGGTATAGATGCTATAAAACAACATAGAATAAAACTATCAATAAAAGTTTTCATAAAAATCACTCCTATTTTTTATATAATAATTAATATAAACAAATCATAAAAAATCTTTATAATAATCATAAATATTTTTATGTTTTATATTTAAAAAAAACATCTTTGCTGCTATTGTTGGATTTAATTGTCTAACTTTAGAGATATCAAACGATATTAAATTATTTACAATATTACAATCTTTCTTATAAATAAAAAATAACGGATTTATTTTATATCCAGACACTTTACCATTTCCACCTCTTTCTTTTCTTTCTTCTAAGTTAGAAATAGTAACGATATTTCCAGAAAAAATAGCCTTATGCTTACAAAGAAATGTCTTTAAAAATTTTGGAGTCCATACTTTATAATGATTCCTTCCCGCTGGTCTAATTTCTCCTTGTAATTTAGCCCACTTTGATATTTGATTTATAGGAAGCATTACTAAATTTCCATCTGAATCTTCTGTACAAACTACATCAGCATATTTTTTTACATAATTATTAGTAACAGCAATATTTATACTTTCTTCTGAAAAATTATTTATATTATGTCCCATAGACTTAAAAAAGTTTAACCCTTTCTGTTCTTTCAACATATATTTAAATTGAGAGTAATTTTGCAAAAATTCTTTATTAACTAATAATTTTCCATTTTCCTTATACTTTGGTAAGTCAGGTTCACTAGTTTTAGCTCCAGGTTCCTTAAATTCAATCGTATAAATAGTTAAATCAATAACGGTAATTAAAGCACTATCAATTCCACCACAACTTCCTGCTTGTATAAGCATCCGTTTTTTTTTGGCATCAGAATAAACATATCTAGGAACAAGATTATAAGAATTTAATAAATTTAAAATATTTGAAGGAATAAATTTAGGCTGTTCGCAACAATTAATAAAATTTTTCAATTTTAACATATTCGCAAATGTTTGTGCATAAACACATTCGCTAAAAACAGCAGATTGAATATTTCCATTACATTTATAGCTTTTTTTTATTTGATGCGCTAATGCAGGACATTGTTCTTCTAAAACAGTAATATCTTTTTTTAAATTTAAAGTTTTTGATTTAGCCTTTTCCCAAATACTTTTTCTCTCTGATTTATTGTAAATCACTTTAGTTACAGGAATTGAATAAAACTCCTTCATAATTTCTTTTTGTAATTTTGTTAATTGTATTTTTTTGTTATTCATCACTATTTGTTCCTATAAAAGTATTAGAATGTAATAAGTTAAAAATTTGTGAATCTTGAGTAAATCCTAGTATCTTTAATAATCTTTGATTTATACTATTTCTATATTTTTTAGGAAATTTAATATTTTCTTGCAATGATCCTGCATTCATTTTTGTAATTATATAATGTTGTTCTTCAGAAATCATTTTATTTGTCATTTTTCTAAAAAATAAACCATCCTCTTCAGATAATAAATTTAAAGGAAGTGGAATTTCTAATAATAAACTAATTGGATAAGTAATTCCTCCATCATAAATACGCCACCACCAATATACGAAACTAGAATTTATAAAACAATATACAAAATTAAATTCTTCTTCCGTTTGTAAATTAATTATAATTTCACCTGTCCTATTTAAATTTTTAAAAGCCCCTGTAGTATAATACCTACAAGTATTAGGCATGTATATAGTATATTTAAAATCTTTACAAATAATATTTTTTAATTTAAATTGTGAACTTTCTATCCATTTATTAAATACCGAATATAATTCCTTATTTACCTTTGCAAATTTTGTGGAATTTTTATCAATTAATTGTAAATCATAAGGTAAAACTTTTTGCAAAACTTCACATTTTAATAAATGTTTTCTTTCTTCATTTTTAAATCTTATTAAAGGAGAAATTTTAAAACCTTTATTCTCTTTTTTATTAAAAATAGTTATTGCTGCTCTAACAGAATTAGTCGTATTTGTATTAAATATTCCATATTTTTTACCACAAAAAATATTTCCAGGAACATTATCGAAAGAAAAAATAACTCCTCCTCCAATCTTACACATTTTTTTACGTAATGTATAAAATTTCTTACCTGAAATAAAACTAAAAGGTGTTATAATCACACTTGACATAGACTGTTCAAATATTTTTTCCATAAAGATAGAATACAATTCTTTTGTATCAAGTAAAACATCTGTCATATTCCAAGTATTTTCAATACTCTTTATTGAAGTATAAGGAGGATTAGATATAACTTTAGCAGCAGATGGTAATATAATCTTTTTATTCATAAAATCACAACAAAAATCATGAATACAATTATGATTACATATATTATATTTTACAATTATAGAAGTCTTACATATCTTTAATGCCACTTTATCAATATCATATAAATATAAACATCCACTATTTATTAAAGAAATTGCTTTTTCTGTTCCTATATAATTCAAATAAGTTAGAATTAAGTTCCCTGTACCACATCCGACATCACAAATATTTTTACCTTCACATTTATCAAACCAATTTGCCATTACTTCTGCGACATCATCTGGAGTATAATATTGTCCATGTTTTTTCTTTTCGCATTTATTTGCAATTGCCAAGCCCATCTCATACATATCACTTAAATTAGAAATTGTTAAAAATTCCTTATTTTCTCCAAAAGATAAAAGATATTCACAAATTTTATCCCATGTAGAAGATAAACCTAAATTTTTCACATCTTCAATGTATTTTTCTAAATTATACTTACTTAATCTATTATCTTTTTTATTTTGATAAGGTAAGATTGAATCACAAAATGAATTATCAATTTGAGTATTTAATATATCATTAGGATATAAAAATAATTGTTCTGCTATTTTAAGATTATTTGTTTTCATTTTTAATATCACTTACTTACTCCATAATAATACAATAAACTTACAAAATAATCAATAATATTGTTACAATATGTTCTTTAGTATATTTTTGTATAAAAAATGTCAAGATATAAAACTAATTTTCCTCAATCCTTGACTAAGGAATTAAAAAAAAATATAATCAATAAAAACAGGAGAAATATATGTCAAATTCAAATATCATAGTTGGAGGTTTCGTCCCATTCACAACCATAGATTACCCAAACAAAATATCCGCCGTAATTTTTTTACAGGGATGCCCATGGAGATGTATTTACTGCTCCAACCCACACCTTTTCGAATTTCGCCGTCCAACCGAAAATGACAAAGCAAACTGGGAATACATATTAAATGTTCTAAGGAAAAGAACAAAAACACTTGATGCAGTAGTATTTTCCGGTGGTGAAGCATCCGCCCAAGCAGATGAAATCATCAAAGCAATAGACGATATCCATAAATTCGCCCCACATTTCAAAATCGGACTTCATACCAACGGTTGTTTCCCAGAAAACCTTAAAAAATTAGCCCCTCATATTGACTGGGTAGGATTCGATATAAAGGCTCCATGCAAAAAATATTATGATATAACAAAAATAAAAGGTAGTGGCGAACAAGCTTACGAAAGCCTTGAATACCTTCTATCCCAAAACAAAAAGTTAGAAGTCCGCACAACCGCTGACCCTACCGTTTTAACAAAGGAAGATATTATTGATATTGCAAAAACAATAACACAAATGGGTGTAAAAAAATATGCTATTCAACGCTATCGCCCTGTGGATAAAGACAATCCAAACAATCCTCCCGCACACCAAATCACACAATTTTTTACGGACAAGGACTTTGAAAACACTATCCGTTCCATAGTTGAAGATTTGGAATTAAGGTTTTAAAAATAACCCCTTGCAAAAATGTAATCACTACTTTATAATTTGAAAAAATAAATCAAAAGGAGATCATAATGAAACAACATAGAGAAGTCGTAATCATAGGTTCAGGTCCAGCCGGATATTCTGCTGGTATATATGCAGGAAGAAACGGAAATCATCCTCTTATAATCACAGGTGTTGAATTCGGAGGACAAATTACAAAAACTTTTGACCTTGAAAATTACCCTGGATTTACAGAAAAAATCGACGGTATTTACATAACCGAACAAATGAGGAAACAAGCAGAAATTTTCGGTGCAGAAATACTTGCAGACACAGTTGTTGAAGTGGATTTTCAAAACCGACCATTCACTATTAAATGCGAAAATGATAACATTATCACAGCCGACGCTGTAATAATCGCAACTGGTGCAAGCAACAGAAAACTCGGTCTTCCAAACGAAGAAAAATTAACAGGTCACGGCATTTCATACTGCGCAACATGCGACGGCTTCTTTTTCAAAGGCAAAGAAGTATTCGTAGTTGGTGGCGGAAATACCGCAATATACGAAGCGCTACACTTATCAACAGTATGCAAAAAAGTAAATGTGATTCATCGTCGTGATCACTTCACCGCAGAACACATAAACCAAACTCACCTTTTCAACACACCAAACATTTCAACAATTTGGAATTCTGTTGTCATAGAGGCAGAAGAAACCGACGGCAAACTTTCATCTATCACAGTTGAAAATGTTGATACAAAAGAAAGAACAACTTATAAAACAGAAGGTTTATTCATTGCGATAGGTAACAACCCTCAAACCGCAATTTTCAAGGATAAACTTTCTCTTGATAACGCAGGTTATATAATCACAAAACCTGACCTATGTGCAACAGAAATTGATGGTATCTTTGCCGCAGGCGATGTGAAAAATCCGCGTTTCAAACAAGTTGTTATCGCTGCTGCATCCGGTGCCCAAGCTGCAATGGAAGCAACAACTTACCTTATTTCTTTGGAAAAATAGGAACTAGGAACTCATACCTGTGGAAAAGTTTTTCAATTTATGCAAAAATATCTGTATGATAAAAAAACAAGAACAACATACAGTTTATGAAACTTTATCCGAAGGAAAAGACATTCTTAAAAATGCCAACATAGATACTTTCGATTTGGATTCTCGTGTTCTCCTTTCATATATTTTAGGTATGGAACATCACTTATTTATTTCTAATCCAAAGGCAATAGTTCCTCCTAAACAATACAAAGAATACTTAAAACTTATCAAACGAAGGGCAAAAAATGAACCAATAGCCCAAATCACAAACCAAAAGGAATTTTGGGCTCTTCCTTTTAAAATCACAAAACACACTTTAATCCCAAGACCTGACAGCGAAACTTTGATAGAAGGGGTAAAATCCGAATTCAAAGATGTTAATGCACACCACAAAATAATTGACCTTGGAACTGGTTCCGGTTGCTTACTTCTTGCAATACTAAGCGAATATAAAAATGCAACAGGTGTTGGTATAGATATAAGTCAAAATGCAGTCAAAACAGCAAATCAAAACGCAAAAAAACTATCTCTTGATAATCGCACACAAATATTAAAATACAGTTGGGAAAATAAATCTCCACACAAAAAAATAAAGGATATAAAATTTAATATAGTCGTATCAAACCCACCATACATTACAAAAAATGATATGAAAAAACTTGATATAGATGTAAAAAAATATGAACCACATAATGCACTTTATGGCGGTAATGATGGACTTTCTGAATACAGATATATTGCAAAATCCCTCTACTACTGGGATATAATAGAACCAAAAGGTAAAATATTTTTGGAAATGGGAAAGGGACAAGAAAATGACATAAAAAAAATCTTTGAAGCATTTGGTTTCAAATTCCTACATTACTTCAAAGATTTAAACGGAATAATTCGTGTAATAGAACTTCAAAAAGAATAATTATCTTAATTTCTGATTCAATAAGTCTGATAAAATATATGTATTATCATTTTTTCTAGGCATATTTATAACTTCTTCATTTACAGAAATAATATTATCTCCATTCATATAATTAGCACCTCTTTTCTTATCTGTAAAAACATGACCTTCTACTACATCAATCCCATTTCCATAGGATTTCATTTTTTGAATATTTCCAAAAACATCTCTTTCAACATCACCTTCTAAAATAAGTTCATCACCCTTTCGTATTTCCAAAAGTTTAAAATCTTCCAAGGATAAAGTTGATTTTTTATCAACAACAAGTTGAACATCAAAATCCGATTTACCATCATTATCTATATCAACAGGTAAATAAGAATTCAAAACAAACTTACCATCAACATCTTCCAATTGATTAATAACATCTTCAACCGCGACTGCCTCAACAAGTTCAAAATTCTTAAACTTTTCATCAGAATTTTTAGAAAATATACACGAAATTATAGTCATTAAAAGCACACCTGCAGATACAATAACCCCACTTTTTAAAAGAAAAGAAATATTTTCAGAAATTTTTTTATTCATTTTTTATTCCTCATTTTATTAAAATTAGTTTTAATATAAACAAAAAATATATAAATGTCAACAAAAAATTATCAAAACATCAAAACAAAAGAAATTTCTTGCATTTATAAACAAATATGATATACTCCCCAACATAATTTGCACCCTTGGAGGCAAATTTAACTTTATAATTTAATAAAAAAGGATAAAAAAATGTCAAATAAAGTAGTATTAAATGTAAAATCCAGAGAAAATAGTGGTAAGGGGGCCGCACGCGCTACAAGAAGAGCTGGTTTAATTCCTGCTGTAATTTATGGAAATAAACAAGATCCTGAACTTATCTCTATTACACCAAAAGATTTACTTAAACAAATGGAAACAAAGGGTTTCAGAACTCGCCAATTCGAACTTGAAATAGAAGGCAAAAATAAAAAGGAACTTGCCCTTTGCCAAGCAATTCAATATGACAAGGTTAAAGATAACCCAATCCATGTTGATTTTTTAAGAATTGATTTGAATAAAGAAATCACCGTTGAAATTCCATTCACATTTGTTGGCGAAGCAACATGTGCTGGTATTAAAAAAGGTGGTGTTCTTAACATAGTAAACCGTTCTGCTGATATTATTTGTAAGGCTTCCGATATGGTTGACAGCATTGAAGTTGATGTTTCAAAACTTGATGTTGCAGAATCTATCCACTCTGATGCTATTCAATTACCAAAGGGATTGCGTTTTGCAAATCACGAAAAATTTACTATTGCAACTATCGCATCTGCAGTATCAGAAGTTGTTGAAACAACTGCTCCTGAAACAACAGAAGTTCCATCAGAACAAGAAGAAAAGGCTGCAAAGAAAGCAGAAGAAAAAACAGAAGATGCAAAATAATTCTTCAAATAATTACAAAGCAAGGGAAGTTTTCAAACGGAAACTTCCTTTTCTTTTAATGCGAAATAAAATTATCGCATCTATAAAAAATTTCTTTTCAACAGAAAATTTTACAGAAGTTGACACCCCTATCCTTCAATACTGCCCAGGAATGGAAGTCCACATAACTGCATTTAAAACAAAATTTGTTGATATTACTGGCGAACCATCAAAAACTTTATACCTTCATACTTCACCAGAATTCGCAATGAAAAAACTTTTAAGTTTTGGAATGAAAAATATTTTTCAATTCACACA
The DNA here is from genome assembly GCA_051885355.1 of Alphaproteobacteria bacterium. GTDB lineage: Bacteria > Pseudomonadota > Alphaproteobacteria > Rs-D84 > CACZYB01 > CACZYB01. The sequence goes on from JBJEXC010000021.1 coordinate 52,869, forward strand.
TACTTTCAGAAATGAAATAATATCCCCAACACATTATCCAGAATTCACAATGCTAGAATGGTATAGACTTAACCATAACTACACAAAATTAATGAGCGATTGTGAGGAAATTTTAAAGCAATCCCTCATTTCAATTGGTAAAACAAAATTTTTATATAATGAAAAAACTTGCTCTCCTTTCAATGGTATTGAAAAATTAACGATACAAGAAGCATTCCAAAAATTTTGCAACTTTGATATTCTCGCAACTATTGATAACCCAAACACGCCATCAAAAACTTTACTTGAAACAGAGGCAAAAAAACTACATATAAATGTATCAGAAATAGATACATGGGACGATATATATGAAAAACTTATGTTCGAATATATTGAACCAAATTTAGGTATAGAGAAACCAACTATACTTTACGAATATCCTATTCATCAAGCCGCCCTTTCAAAGGCAAAACAAGATACACCTAATATTGCAGAAAGGTTTGAACTTTATATTTGTGGAGTTGAGGTTGCAAATGCCTTCACAGAATTAACAGATGAAAAAATCCAACGAGAAAGATTTAAACAAGATATGCAAACAAAACAAAATTTATACGGTATTACCTATCCAATTGATGAAAGTTTTTTAGAGGCAATAAAAAATCTTTCCCCAGCAACAGGTATAGCAATGGGTATAGACCGTCTTGTTATGCTTGCAACTGGGGCAAAGGATATAAAGGAAGTCCTTTGGACCGAAATCCCAACCTTATAAAAAAAACATCCCCTCTTTTTACAGAGGGGATTTTCTTTATTAGAATTTATATATTTCAGTATCATTACAATCATAATTTTGTAACTTATAATTATCACACTTATCAACATATCTTATTTCTTTTGTTTCTATATCTCTATATGGAATCTTACAACAAGAGACTGATTGTGTAGATGTACAGTTGAATGATAGTTTACCTTTTTGGAATAAATTTTTACCTATTTCCTTATCGTAATAATAACTGCGGTGACCTCCTTTGTTTAACCTATGAGTCTGGTATAGTTTTATCGTTACTGTTTTACAAGCATCAGGACTTGTTGAACCTGGTGAAGAACATTTATATAAAGGACAACTTTTACATGATGTTTGTCCTGTTAAATCTTGATAAGTTCCTGCAGCACAAGATATGCAAGATCCACTTCCGACTGGAGCGAAGGTTCCTGCCGGACAAGGGTATTTTTCTTTACCATCGCACCTATAACCTGCAGGACAAGCGACGCATTTAAAGAGGTCAGCATTAGCATGATTAGGCAATACAGAAGCGA
>JBJEXC010000022.1:0-13586 GCA_051885355.1 Alphaproteobacteria bacterium
GTGGCGGTTCCTCTTCCTATTTCATCAAGGATTACGAAGGAGTGTTCGTCTGCTTGATTTAGGATAGTTGCGGTTTCGCTCATTTCCACCATAAAAGTTGATTGTCCGCGAGCGAGGTTGTCGGATGCACCAACACGGCTGAATAATTTATTTACAACTCCTATGTGTGCGGAGGTTGCTGGAACGAATGAGCCAATTTGTGCCATTATTATTATGATTGCATTTTGGCGTAAAAATGTGGATTTACCAGCCATATTTGGACCAGTTAGAATCCATAGTTTGCTTGAGTCTTTTGTATTTTCTAAAACACAATCGTTTGGTATAAATGTTGCATTTTGTTTTTTTATGTTTGCCTCTACTACTGGGTGGCGACCATCAATTATTTCAAATGCAAGACTGTCATCAATTAATGGTTTTGTGTAGTTATTTTCAGTTGCAATAAGGGCTAGGTTTGTGAATACATCAAGGTTTGCAATGCTTTCGGCAAATTTTTCTATATCGTTTGTTTGATTTAAAATGTCGGTGCAAAGTTCCTTGAATAATGATAATTCCAGTGATACATATTTTTCATTTGCGACAAGAATTTTTTGTTCTATTTCGGTTAATTCGGTGGTGGAAAAACGAACATTGTTGACAAGAGTTTGTCTGTGGGTGTAAGTTTTATTTCCCATAAGGGAAGTTGCTTGTTTAAGTGGAACTTCTATGAAATAACCAACAATATTATTGTATTTTATTTTAAGGTTGCTTATGCCAGTATCAAGAATATATTTTGATTGCAAATCAAGAATTATTTGTTTGGTATTTTGTTGTATATTTTTGTATTCATCAAGGGTGACATTGAAGCCCTCCTTTATAAATCCTGCATCTTTTGTAGTAAGTGGTGCTTCGTCAATTATCGCATTTTTTAGTTTTTTTGAAAGTGGTGTGAAATCCTTTAATCCTTCAAGTATTTTGGATAAAGGATTTGTTATTGTATTTTTAAGTTCGTTTTCTAACTCTTCCTTTAAGTATGATGATTGTTGTAAGGAGAAAGCAAGATTTTGTAAATCCTTTGGTCCTGCACGATTTAGGGTGATACGACTTATTATTCTTTGAATATCAGAAATTAAGGTTAGTTCTTCTCTTATTTGTGAAAGAAGTTCTGTGTGTTCGGTGAAAAATTCGACTATGTTTAAGCGCTCGTTTATTTTATTTGTGTTTGCAAGTGGTGTGCTTAAAATCTGGCGTAGAAGTCGGCGACCAAGGGAAGTTTGTGTTTTATCAAGTATTTCAAAAAGGCTTGAATCTTTTATATTTTCATCATTTATATTGTTAAAGATTTCAAGATTTTTTATAGAGAATGCGTCAATTTGTAAGAAGTCAGAATTTTTTTCCTTGCTTGGGTAATTTAGGTTTGGTTTAGTGCCAATTTGTGTGATGTTTATGTAATTTAGTATTGCACCACAGCAGGATATTTCTTCGTTTGTGAAATTTCCGATTGAATCGAGGGTGGCAATTTGAAATTGTTCGCATAAATTTTTTTGTGCGTTTATTGTATCAAAAAAACTTTCTGGTTTAATTACTAATTTCTGTTTGTGTTCGCCTATTATATTTTCAAATTTTTTGTTGGTTAAAAGTTTTTCGGATATGATAATTTCAACTGGATTTTTTATAAGTAAAAATGATTGAAGTTCAGATATTGCGTTTGTATCCCAGTTTTGTAGTAGAAATTCGCCGGTTGAAATATCGGCAATAGCGATGGTTATGTGTGGTTCTAAGCCGTCCTTTGCATAAACAGAGCAAAGGTAGTTATTAAGTGAACTGTTAAGTAAATTATCTTCGGTTAATGTGCCGGCAGTGATGATTCTTGAAACTTCTCTTTTTATAACGGCCTTATTTCCACCGCGAAGTTTTGCTTCCTCCGGAGTTTCGGTTTGGTCGCAAATTGCAACTTTGTATCCTTGTTTTATCAATTTAGGCATATATGATGAAAAGGCGTGATGAGGAACACCACACATAGGGATTTGTTTGCCTAAATAAGTGCCCCTGTGTGTTAAGGCTATATCCAAAGCCTTTGATGCAATTTCTGCATCCTCAAAAAATAGTTCGTAAAAATCACCCATACGATACATAAGAAGGTAATCCTTATGCTTTTCCTTTACTTCTAAATATTGAAGCATCATTGGGGTTATTTTAGTATTATTTTCCGCAGTCATAATTTACACTTATTATTTTTGAACTGGTTTTAAATCCTCTGGAATAACAAGTGGGTTATTTTCAGGTAGGTATTCGTTATATTTGCAATTGCAGGTGCAGTTTGCAAGGCTTAAAGATATGATACAAAGACTTAATAGTTTATACATTTTACACCTCGTTAAATTGTTTCGCCGTCGTGTGTTAAAAGCACGGCAATTTTTTTTGTTTGTGGAATTTCGTGTAATATTATTGTTAATATTATCATTATTGGAACTGATAAGAACATTCCCATAATTCCCCAAATGTGTCCCCAAATTACAAGTGATAGGATTAAAACTAATGGACTTAAATTTAGGCTGTTTCCTGTTAATTTTGGATCAATTATATTTCCTATTACAAGTTGGGTGATAATTATTCCTATTGTCACAATGGTGAATGGAACCAAGGTATCATTGAATTGAAGTAACGATAAAAGTATTGGGAAAATTGATGCAACAATTGAACCGAATGTTGGGATGAAGTTTAGTAAGAATATTAATATTGCCCAGAATAATGAAAAGTCAAGATTTACGCTTAGCATTATTATATATGATATGATTGCGGTAAGGAAACTTGTGAAAAATTTTACAAGCATATATGTGCGAATTTTTGAAAATATTTTTGTGAAAATGTTTTGAACTGTTTTTAAATTCTTTTTATCTTTGAATAAAAGAGGGAGTTTATTTACTAAACTTTTTTCCTCTAATATTAAAAATAAAATATAAACAAGAACCATGGCGGTGCTACTTAAAAATCCGGCGAAGTTTTGCACAACATAGTTGATTAATTTCGGTATGTTTATATCTTGGATTATTGATTTTGCATTTAATGATGTTATGTGGAAGTAGGTCATAATTTTATCAATAAGAATGGTAATATTTTGTTGATATAGGCTGAAAGTTTTTGATACATCATTTATGTTTGTTTTTATACCTATTACAATGAAATATACAATAGCAGTGATAGTTATTATTGCAAGAGGTTTTGTTGTGTATGTTGTCCATTTTGGAAGGTTTAGTTTTTTTAAGAATAAGTCCTTGAATGATCTGTCTATGATATAAATAATGCACCAGAAAAATAGGGCCACTACAAAAGGTAGGAATATATTTTGTGTAGTTTTTAAAACATATAAAATTAGGAATAATACTATTATATTTAATGATATATTTTTTCCGTGCATTTTTTTAATCCTCAGTATTTTTTAGAATAAATTTATGATAACATACAAAAAAAAATTCTTCAATAAAAAAGGACTTTGAAAAAACAAAGTCCCATAAAATATTTATATTTTTTATTATTGAGGCATATATTGTATTGCTTGAAGCATTGCCATTAAGATATATGTTGAATATACCAATACTGTGATACCTATGATAAAGAATGTATATCCGAAGAATGATAGAACCTTTACGATAGGTGCATAATGTTTTTTCAACCAATTAGAATCAAGGATTATTACTTGAAGTATGTTAAATCCTGCTATACCTATTATGAAAGCGATAATGCTTTTTATTGCTTCCATACTTGATTGTTGCATTGAAATTCTTGAATATGGAATTAATGCTATGATTGCAATTAAAACTATATACAATAATTGTCTTCCTGTTGTTTTACCGAAAAATGCACCTAGTTTTTTTGTTCTTGTGAATGATGGTGCATATTGAGAATCGTTTGCCTTGTCTTCTTCTGGTTTAAAGAATGCAAAGAAAGGTTTGCATATAACAGTTCCAATTATTGAATAGAAACCACTGATTCCTAATGAATGAGCGCGTTTATATCCGATTGAAATTCCTATTAATGCGATTAATAACATTATTATTCCATAAATTAAATCAAATGCAGGGTGTAGGCTTACATTTGAAATAAGTGAGAATATTATATCTGTTAATAAAGAGATAATGACTAATATAAATGTGGAACCTAAAAATAATTCCTTTGAAATATTACCATTAAATGAAAATAGGAAATTTAATAGTCCCTTTTTATTTTTTGTTGAAGTTGTTGTTTTTGTAGCAACAGTTTTTGCAGGTGCAGTGTGAATTTTTTTCACAGGTGCAGATGTTTTTTTTGTAGGTTTTGTAGTTTTTTTTGATACAACCATTTTAACTCTCCTTAGTTATTAGTTTTTACTTTTCTATTATACAAGCATATTTTTCAAAATGCTAGTGAAAATATTTCTATTTTTCTTTTTCAATTAAGTGTTTGCAAATATTTTCATCTGATAATGGAAAAATGTTGAAAGTTCTTATAACTTTATCTGGATTATATAATGATAAGTTTTTTATTTTATCAAATCTATGTTTTGCCATAGTTAAAGATTCGTCCTTATCAATTTGATATTTGTTTGCTAGTATTTGAGATAATATTGTAAGTAGTTGTTGGATATTTTGCAGTTTTGTCGGTTCTGGTTCATCAGATGATGATGGTTGATTTTGTAAAGATGTCAGATTTACATCTGTGGACTTCATTTTTTGTTTCCTTTCATTTAATTTATTGATTTAATTTATTTATTATTATAAAGTATGAAAAAAAATAAACAATAGGAAATTTATTATGGGACTTAAATGTGGAATTGTGGGGCTTCCGAATGTTGGAAAATCTACTTTATTTAATGCGCTTACTCAAACTATTCAGGCGGAATGTGCGAATTATCCGTTTTGCACGATAGAGCCAAATTCCGGTGTGGTATCGGTTCCTGATGAAAGACTTGTCAAACTTGCCGAAGTGGCTAAATCAAAGGAAATACTTCCTACGAAACTTGAATTTGTGGATATTGCTGGACTTGTGAAAGGGGCAAGTAAAGGTGAGGGACTTGGCAATCAATTTTTAGCAAATATTCGTGAAGTTGATGCGATTATTCATGTTGTTCGTTGTTTTGAAGATGGAAACATTATTCATGTTGAAAATGATGTTAATCCTCTTCGTGATATAGATATTATAAATACGGAATTGATGCTTTCCGATATGGAATCGCTTCAAAAGCGTTTGCCTTTGCAGGAAAAGAAGGCGAAAAGTGGTGATAAAGAGGCTGTGTTGATGGCGGAAATGATAAAGGCTGTGTTGGGTGCCTTGGAAAATGGAAAGCCTGCACTTTCTGTAAAACCTCCTAAGTCTGAACCTGAAAAGTTGCGGGTGTATAATATGTTGCAACTTTTAACATCAAAGCCTGTGCTTTATGTTTGTAATGTTGATGAGGAAAGTGCAGGGGCAGGAAATAAGTTTTCTAATCAAGTATTTGAGTTTGCGAAATCCGAGGGTAATGTTGCGACAGTGATTTCCGCAAAGATTGAGCAAGAGATTGCTTCTCTTTCAAATGAAGAAGAGAAGAGAGAGTTTTTGGAAACTCTTGGAATAAGTGAAACTGGGCTTTCTAAAATCATAAAAGAAGGGTATAAACTTTTGAACCTTATCACATTTTTCACCATTGGACCAAAGGAAGCGCATGCGTGGACTGTTGGAAATGGAGCAAAGGCTCCGGAGGCGGCGGGTGTGATACATTCAGATTTTCAAAAGGGATTTATTAGGGCGGAGGCTATATCTACCGCTGATTATTTACAATATGGTGGTGAAGCGGGTGCAAGGGAGAATGGAAAACTTCGCACAGAGGGAAAAGAGTATACTGTGCAAGACGGAGATATTTTCCATTTCTTGTTTAATACTTAGGTTATGGAGGGGATGTTGCCTATCAGAGTTTTATCGCAGAATTTAATAAATCAGATTGCCGCTGGTGAGGTGATTGAGCGACCTTCGTCCGTGATAAAGGAGTTGGTGGAAAATGCTTTGGATGCTGGTGCAACAAAGATAGAGATTAATGTTCGAAATTCCGGAAAATCTTATATAAGTGTGGCGGATAATGGAAGTGGAATGAGCAAGTTCGATTTGGAGGTGTGTATTCTTCGCCATGCGACATCGAAACTTCCAACTGATGATTTGATGAATATAAATTTCCTTGGTTTCCGTGGGGAGGCGTTGCCATCTATTGCTTCTGTTTCAAAGATGATAATTACTACTAACAATGGGGAGGAGTGTTGGGCTTTGCATATAGAGGGTGGTGAGGTAAAAAAAATAATTCCTGCGTCCTATGTAAAGGGAACGAAAATTGAGGTGATGGATTTATTTTACAATGTGCCGGCTCGTTTATCATTTCTTAAAACTGACAGGGGCGAGATATCGTCAATTATTGATGTGGTGGAGCGAATCGCTCTTTGTCATCCGGATAAGGATTTTACTCTTAATGATACTTTGCGATTAAGGGCAACTGATAAAATCTCTCGTGTGTGTGATATTTTGGGTCGCGATTTTAAGGAGAATCTTATTGAGGTAGATGCGGTGAAGCACAATCTTAAAATCAGCGGGTTTATAAGCAGACCGACATATAACAAGGGGACTTCGGCTACACAATATTTCTATGTGAATGGAAGGGCTTTGAAGGATAAACTTCTTCTTGGTTCATTAAAAGCATCTTATATGGATGTGATAGAAAAGGGAAAGTTTCCTGTTTGTGTTTTGTGGATTGAGATACCTTCTTCTGATATAGATGTGAATGTTCATCCGCAAAAGGCGGAGATTAGGTTTAAAGAAGGGGCGAATGTAAGGGGATGTATAATTTCGCTTATTCGCAGTTATCTTTCAAATGTAGAGGTGAAGGCTAATGTGATTGATTTGAAAAATACCTTTGAAGACAGGGGAAAAATAACATCAAATATTTTGGAATTTTCAAAGGAGGTGCAAAGACCACTTAATGTTTCCGAATCGGTGCAAACGGGATTTGATGATAATATCTTGCCTATGAGTGTGAATAGTAATACGGTAGGTGTGGATGAGGTTTCATCTGATGATGAAAGACTTGATTATCCGCTGGGTGTGGCGCGTGGACAACTTCATAATACTTATATAATTTCGCAAGTTTCAGATGGAATTATTATTTTGGATCAGCATGCTTGTCATGAGCGAATCGTGTATGAAAAAATTAAGCGAGAGATTGCGGAGGGTGGTATAAAAAAACAGATAATGCTTATTCCAGAAATTGTTGAACTTGGTGAAAAAAAGGCTGGTATGCTTTTGGAGGTTCGTGAGGAACTTTCTTCCTTTGGGTTGGAGATAGAAGAGTTTGGAAGTGGGGCTGTTCTTGTTCGTGAAATGCCAGCGATACTTGGGGATTGTGATTTGCAAGCGCTTATCAAAAATATTGCGGAGGATATTGATGAACTTAACAAAGCACAAATTTTAGAGGACAAGATGGCGATGATTTCGAAAACTTTTGCTTGTCATACTTCAATTAGGGCTGGAAAAACTTTGACTATTGAGGAGATGAACGAACTTCTTCGTCAGGTGGAGGCATGTGAAAATGCTGGGCAGTGCAATCACGGAAGACGCAGTTATGTAAAGATAAGTTTGTCTGATTTAGGAAAACTTTTTGATAGATAAAAATAAAACCTCCGGTTGGAGGCTTTTTTAATGTTGGAAAATGTCTTCGTCTTGCCAACCTTGAAGATCCATTTCGCATCTGTATGGTAAAAATTCAAAACATTTTTGGGCTAGTTCTAGTCTTCCTTCGCGTTTTAATTTTTCGGTTAAAATTTCCTTTATTTTGTGAAGGTATAAAACATCACCTGCGGCATATTCAATTTGTTTATCTGATAGGGTATCGACTGCCCAATCGGAAGTTTGTTCTTCTTTGTTTAAATCAACATTGAAAAATTCTTTTACTAATGCTTTTAATGAATGTTTATCGGTTGATGTGCGGGAAAGTTTTGATGCAATCTTTGTGCAAAAAACTGGTGTGGCATCTATTCCTAAACATTTTTTTATCATTGCTAGGTCGGCGCGTGCAAAGTGGAAAATTTTTTCAATGTTCGAATCAGATAAAAGTTTTTTAAGATTCGGACAATTGTATGGCGGTTTGATGTGGACCACATAAATTTTTCCTGTGCCATCTGTTAATTGAACGACACAAAGTCTGTCCCTTAAAAGTGAAAGACCAGTCATTTCTGTATCAACTGCAATTGGGCTTTTGAATTTAAGATTGTCGGTTAAATCGCCCTTTAAGTATATGATTTTATTTTCCATTTTGAAATCCTTTTTAATTAAGTTTGAATTTATTATATTATGAATTTAAGGGAATCGCAAGAGGTATATTTCCGATTCTTTCCCAGAAAAGTGCGACTTATAAAAAATAAAAAGAATCTGTTGAATTTTTTTAAACTTTTAAGTGATTGAATCATCGCTATTTTTTAAGTGATTTTTGCTGAGAATAATTTCTTTTTTTATTAAGAGTCAATAAAAGAAAGTGTCAAGAAATAAAAAAAAATTTTAGACTTTATTTTTTGTTTTTTAATTTCTAATATAACCCTGTATCGTGATTGATTATTAAATTAAGAAATTATGATACGGTTGTAGAGAAACAACCTTAAATGAGAGAAAAGGGTAAAAGAGAAGGAGTTCTTTTCAAAATGCAAAGTTGGAAACAAATTCAGGAGACTGTTCAAAAAAGTATTTGTGCTTCTGCTTACAGCACTTGGATTGCGCCACTTGATTTTGACAAGATTGATCTTGATACATTATATATTGTTTCACCAACTAGATTTATTGCAGATTGGGTAAGAAGGAACTTCTTCTCGGAGATCTTGGTTGCTGCGCAAGCGGTTAATCCATCAATTAAAGATATTGTAATTTCTGTTGGTGTTAAAAAAGTTGAACCAACTGTTATTAAAGAAGAAATTCAAAAGGTAGAGCAGAAAATTGTAAATGTGGAAAGTGCGAATCCTGTTTTAAATGTTGGTGCAAAGGTTTCTCAGAAATTTACTTTTGATAATTTTGTTAAAGGAAATTCTAATAATTTGGCTGTCGCAAGTATTCAAAGGGTGATGAGTGATGATTTTGTTTCATTTAATCCTTTGTTTATACATTCGCCATCTGGGTTTGGAAAAACTCATTTACTTAATGCTTTTGTGAATGAAATGGAAAAAGTAAATCCTCATAAAAGTATTATTTATATTTCGGCTGATAAGTTTATGTATTCTTTTATTAAAGCGTTGAAGGAAAATGATACTTATCGTTTTAAGCAAAGTTTCAAATCTGCGGATATTCTTATCATTGATGATTTGCATTTCATTGTTGGTAAAGAATCCACTGCAAAGGAATTATTTCATATAATTGAAGATTATATTACAAATGGAAAGCAAGTGATTATGGCTTCTAATGCTTCTCCATTTATGATGGAAGGTTTGAATGATAATTTAAAATCGAGGATTTCAAGTGGTTTAGTTGTTGATATTAAGCCTGCGGATTTTGCTCTTCGTTCTGAGATTGTAAAAGTGAAGGCAAAGGCGTTGGATTTGGTGTTGGCAGATGGAATTGGTGATTTTATTGCAAGCAAGATTACAACTTCTATTCGTGAAATTGAGGGTGCTTTGAATAGAATTTCTGCACATACAATTTTAATGGGTGAGGTTCCTACACTTTCTAATATAAGGAAAATTTTGGCTGATATTTTGGCGGTGAATTCTAAACCTTTGACTATAGAAGATATAAAGAAGGTTGTGGCTGAAAAGTGGGCTGTAAGTGTAAGTGATATTGATTCTGAAAGAAAGCAAAAAGAGATAGTTATTCCGCGTCAAGTTGCTATGTATATTGCAAAAAATTTGACATCGAAAAGTTTGCCAGAGATTGGAAAATCTTTTGGCGGAAGAGATCACGCAACAGTTATTTATGCTGTAAAAAAAGTGCGTGAGTTAATGACACTCAATCCAAAAATGGAACTTCTTATTAATGAAGTTGAGAGGGAATGTAGTGCATTATAATTTTTTAGGGGTATAAAAATCCTTAGTTTGAGAGGACTAAGGATTTTTTTTTATTGATTTCTAAGGTGTTTTTTATTTACCTTTTTTTATCTTCCTTACACATATTTGCGTAAGTTGGTGTTGTGATAATTTGTCCTGTTGTTGTTTTTATATAACATTCTTGTGAATTTACCGGACCATACATTGTTGGTGTAGTTGTGGCGTTACATTCAATTGTTGCTTTTTCGGTTTTTGTCTCTGGATATTTTGGGCAATAATTTGCTATAAATTCTGTAGGTGTTACATTTAATGCACCGGTAGGAGTTTGCATAGTTATGAAACTTGGGTTAATGGATATTATATAAGAACTTGTTGCTCCATTAGTTTCTTTGTTTTTCAGTGCCTTGTTTAGACGATTAGCCAGATCATTTGAACATTGTCTTGCTGTTGTTGTTGTGTTAACAAGTCTTGAGCCTGTAGAAGAAACTGTAATAATTTCATCACAACAAGGGTGATCTTTGTTTCCTCTAATACTTTCATCGCATTGAGCCTTAGATATGTAGGTTGAGGAATTAAGTAATTCTAATGCAACATAAACGGAGTTGTTGAATTCTCTTAATATATACTCATAATTTTCACCTCTTGGAATATTTTCATCTGGATATTGTGAAAGGACTTGCAATTGTTCGCCAAGAGTGCTTTTTATACAATTTATATATTGTTCTGTATCTAAAGTATATTTTATGCAGGAGTTGATTACAGCATAATTTGCGGTTGAGGAACCAAAGTTTCCAGTTGCTGCAGCGATTTCTGTTTCGACTAATGCTCTGTCGGCGGTAAGGACGGCTTTTGTAACACGTTTTGTAAGGTCGGCTATTTGTTGATTAATGTTTGTGCCGAATGGGGAAGATGTTCCGCCAGCGAGTATTCCCATAATGTCATTTGAGGTTGAGGAGTTTTCAAAATCTTTGCAGGAGTAATCGCTTCCTGATGATTGATCCTCTACTATAAGGCCGTTTTCATCAAACTTGATTTCGCTTGTTGTGAAAGAGAATGATGAGACGCCAGCGCATCTTGTTTCACATGAGGTTTTTAATTCGTTTATTTCTGATTCTATTGTATTTATTGTTTCGGTAAGTTTGTTTTGCACTTCGTAAAGGGTGTTTATTTTATCATCTGAAATTTTGCCAATTGTTTCATCATCTGCATTTGAGGCTTCTAATTCAGCAATAGAATCTGTTAAGGTATCACGGCTTGATGTTAGGACATTAAGGGCATTTAAAAGTTCGCTTTTTACATAAGATTCTTTTGCATCTTTTGTGCATCTGAAATCAGTAGTTGTTTTGTATTTGCTTGCGTTTATGTAGGATTTTGTTTTTGTGTCGGCGCTTGGGTTACTTATTGCATAAACAGTTACTATTTGAGGGGTTGCGCCAAATGCACTTGTTTGTTTGGAGTTATCTGCCTTTTCAATACCTAGCATATTGAAAGCCTTTGAAGTGTGAGTTTTTGCAGTGGAAATATCCTTTTTGACTGCGCTTAAAATATTATTGTATTTTACATTTGGTTTGCTGTTACGGGCATCAAGTTTTTCTTGCTTTTGGCGGGCAATTTCTGCTTGTTTTGCTTGCTCTTCAAGTTGTGCTTGTAATTTTTGTTGTTCAAGTTTAGTTTGTGCTTCAATTTCTGCTTGTCTTGCCTTTGCTTCTGCTTCAGCTTGTGCTGCTTTTACTTCTGCATCGGCAGCGGCTCTTTCAGCAGCAGCCTTTTCAGAGGCGATTTTTGCTTCTTGTTGTTTAAGGGCTATTTCGTGTGCTCTTTCTTTAGCGTCTAAATTTGATTGAATTTCGTCGGCCTTGTTTCTAGCAAGGCTTGAAATATAACTTGCACAGGTGTAAGGGAGGTAAGCACTTTCTGTTTTTAAGCAACCATAAGCGAGGTTACGGTTTGCGATTTCATCGGAACAACTTCCCTCTGTTTGGCAATTTTGTGCAAAGCAATTAGCAATTATTCCTTCACATTTTGCAGTGGAATTTGATTTATTACATCTTGCAAGTATTCCAGGGCATTTTTCTGGATTTGTTGTAAAGGTTAATGTTTCTGGAGAAAAGTTGTTAAGACAAGTTAAGCAACTTACTGGGATGCCTGATTTTTTATTTTTCGGTGAATTTTTTGTCCTTGCCCCGAAAGTTTGTATGGAAAATGATAGGCAAAGTGTTGCCAATATGAAAAAACATAAGTTATTTAATTGTTTTATTTTCAATTTTTCCCTCTTCATATAATATATAATATATCATATTTTTTGTTTGTTGTAAAGGGAGTTTGTGTATAAAAAAAACACAGGTGAAAAATACCTGTGCTTTTTTTTGATTATTAATTTAATTATTTTTTTGCGCCAACAACGATTTTGATTTTTGTTTTTGGTGCAGGAGTTGCCTTTTTAACTTCTTCCTTTTTTACCATAGGAATAATTTTTGCAACTTCTATTTTTTTAGCAACTGTTTTTTTTGCTTTGGCTACCTTTTTTACAGGTGCAGATTTTTTTGCAACTGTTGTAGTTTTCTTTGCAACAGGCTTTTTAGCAACTGCCTTTTTTACAGGAGTTGTTTTTGTTTTTGCAACAGTAGGTTTTGCAACTTTTTTAGCAACTGCTTTTTTTACTTCAACTTTTTTAACAGGTGCGGATTTTTTTGCAACAACTTTTTTTGTAGCAGTCTTTTTTGCAGTTGTTTTTTTAGCAACTGATTTTTTAGATGATACTTTTATTTCAGTATGTGTAAGTTCATATAATTTTGTTGCTTCGTCCCAGATTGCTAAATCTTGATTTTCAGGGCGTCCGCGATTTAACCATATAAAATATGCTGCCTCTTGTATATATTCTTTTTTTGAAACCATTTCTCTCTCCTTGTTATATTGTTAATTTTAACTAACTCAAACAAAGTATAACATAAGTTTTTTAAAAATCTATTACTTTTTAATATTTTTTGAACTTTTTATCTGCTTGAATTTTTTGATACTCTAATATATACTTAACAAATGTAAATAGAAAGGAAGAAAAAATGGAAGTAAAAGATAAAAAAGAATTACTTGATAATTTAACTAAATCAAAATCATCATTTGCTGTTAATATGTCAAAGGGGCACAGTGTTATGCCAAAGGCTGATGGCAAACAACTTATTGTTGGAAAGAATATAAAACTATCTGGTGCAATTGATGTTTGTGAAAGTTTGGTTGTTGAAGGAACTTTGGAAGCAAACTTAACTGGTGCAAAATATTTGGATATTGTTTATGGTGGAAGTTTTACCGGAACTGCGGAAGTTGAAGAGGCTCATATAAGTGGAGTTTTTGATGGAACTTTGACTGTGACTGGTGTTCTTTATGTTTATGAAACTGGTGATGTTAGGGGCAAGATAAATTATGCAAATTTAGTTGTTGAAAAGGGTGGTATTTTAAAGGGAACTTTGAAAAATATTGATAACAAGCCAAAGACAGTTTTGGATTAAATATTGCCGTCTTAACTCAGTTGATAGAGTGCTAAATTCGTAATTTAGAAGCCGTGGGTTTGAATCCCGCAGACGGCACCAAAGAAAA
>JBJEXC010000023.1:0-13305 GCA_051885355.1 Alphaproteobacteria bacterium
CCATCCCCCTACACCCCCCTATGGGGGATGGCGTGTAATTAACTTCGTAATTACTAACTGGTTGATTCATTAAGTATGCGAGCCGGCCGAAAAGTTCGGCCCCCGGCCGGCTCGCTGTGCCCCACACAAAATATTTCTTTATTTATTTTCATATCAGTTCCTCTTTTAATTCTTTTTCGAGTTAAGTTCATCATTGCACTCGCATCTTTGTCAGTATCGCCCTCCCGCAAGGCGGGGGTAAGGGAGGGCGATGTAAGTTTTATAAAAAACTTACTACTGGTTGATTTGTTAAGTTTTATATTCATAATTTCTCCTCCATACATTTTTCCTCGGGAGGGAGGAAGCGAAGATCATGAAAAAACTTCCTCCCAAAAATATACCTATCTCCAAATTTTCGAAGATATTACATATTCCTTTAAATTATGTTCACTTGGACAATAACCATTAGTAACTTGAGTCAACTTATACCCACTAGGGCACGCCCCGTTACTTATCAGTTTCGCCTCATACCCAGCAGGACACACTATAGGCTCACACCTCTTATAGTCGTTGCTGGCAAAAGACCCAGTGATGCAGTCTCGGCAACTTCTTGAAGATAACTCATAATATTGATTCACAGAATCACACTCACATTGATTATTGCGGTAAATCGCCTTGCTCGCACAATACCCACCTACCGGTACACAGTATCTTTGTAGTGATTGCGTTAATGTTTGGGAGTTAACCCTTGTTGATAATGCCATACATAAAAGTGCAGGCACCATTATTGATAGCCTTCTATTCATAGCCTTTTCCCCTTTAATTATGTTTCACGACAAAAAATCGTAAAACTATTTTTTCCCATTCATGCCACAAATGGCGGGGAGTTGACAAATCACGCATTATTAGATGACTCTACATGACCTTTAAGGGTATAAACCCTCTGTACATACGTCATGAGCTCCCCAATAACTCGGGGAACATGATTTTAAGTCACATATAAACATATTGACTAATAATGCATAAAGACCTGTCACAGTCCCGTGTCCATCTATGGGCACTAGTTTAGATATAAAATCCAAACATAATTTTATAATATTATATTTAAAATTTGTTTTCAAGATAAAAAAATAACCCCCTTAAAAAAAGAGGGTTACTTTACTCAATTTTAATTTACTTCCAGCAATCACGTTTTCTTGCAAAATATGATTGAGGATGTGCACATGCAGGACATACATCAGGAGCCTTATCCCCTATATGTAAGTAACCACAGTTTAGGCATTCCCAAATAATTCTTTCTGATTTTTTGAAAACACTGTCTTCTTGTAATTCTTTTAACATAGAAAGGAATCTTTCTTCATGATGTTTTTCAGCAACTGCAATTGCTCCCATTGTTTTTGCAATTTCATCAAAACCTTCTTCGCGTGCAATTTTTGCAAAAGTTGGATACATTTCTGTATATTCTTCCTTTTCACCATTTGCAGAAGCAACAAGATTTTCAGCAGTATCGCCAATTACACCAGCAGGAAACATTGCTTCTACATTTATATTTGACATACCACCTTCTAAAAATTTAAAAAGTCGTTTAGCATGTTCCTTTTCTTGCTCTGCAGTTTCTTCAAAAAGTCTTGAAATTTGAACATAACCTTCCTTTTTTGCAACTGATGCAAAGAAAGTATATCTGTTTCTTGCTTGCGATTCGCCAGCAAAAGCAGTAAGTATATTTTTTTCTGTTTGTGAACCTTTTAATGTAGTCATTTATTTTTACCTTTCTTTTTTATTTATGAGATTTCACTTTCTCTAATTCACGAGTTATTTGCTTTTCCACATCAGCAAAAGCACTGTTGAAAGCAGAGTAAGCATCATCTTCTTCTGCGGTTGCAAAAAAATCAGATAACTTTAACTCAACCTTTACAGATGACTTTACCTTTTTATGAGGTGCTTCTGTAAAAGTAACATTTGCAGATATAAGATTTTGATTATATTTTTCGATTTTTTTTGAAACAGTTGACTTAACATGTTCTGTTAAAGATTCGCCCACTTCAAAATTTTGCCCTATAACTTGAATAGTCATTTGAAACCTCCTTTAGTTAGTTGAACATAATTTAATATATAATAGATAATAGGTAAAATTTCAATATAAATTATTTTTGATTTTTTTATGTTTGTATGTTATTATAGAAATAATCTGGAGGTGATTATGAAAAGATTTATCATATTTTTAACAACATTTACATTTCTTGTAGAAATATGTAATAATTTTTCACAAGCCGCAACTAAGAATACAAAAAGACAGGCCGTATCTTCCTCTAAATCAACTAATTCTTCCAGAAAAGCATCAAGTAGCATAAGTTCAAGAAGAAGTATATCCACCACAACAAATACTTCCTCCTCATCAACTGACAATAGTTTTGAAACTTGCATGGATAATATTTGCAAATCAAGTAATGCCGAAGATAAAGGAAGATGTCGCTGTTCATCTCAATTATCAAGGATTGAAAAAACTCTTCGTGATATTGAGGAAATTCAAAATCAAGCTGATGAAGAAAACAAAACTTTGGAAACTCTAATGAATGTTTCTAATTCTGCATTAATTGCTGATACCGTTGGAAATGTTTATGACAATATAAACAGTATTGAAAAAAAATCTAAAAATTTAGCCTCTCAAAGTGTCGATTCTAAATTGCTTGTTATGGAAGGATTACCTTTGTATGAAGAGGGTTTAAAACAATGCAATAACTATGTTTCCTCTTTATCCACTTCCGACAAAGAAGCAAAACTTAAAGAATATTCTAAGTTAATTGAGGAAGATTGTGCATCTTATACAACTGTATTAAAGGAAAAGGCAGACAGTGCAAAAAATCTTCTTGTTCAAGCCCAAAAAAATAGGGAAATGTTTGATAAACAAGAATACAGCAAATTAAATCAACTTGATACTAACGCTTGCTATGTTGAATATGAAGCATGTGCGAAAACCGAATGCGGAACAAATTTTGTAAATTGTAAAGATGCAACAAAACAAAACGCTGTGCTAAAAAAATGTCAGGCCGTAAATTACGGTAAATGCGAAGATAACAAGTCTACTGTTTTAGTAGATATAAAAAAATATATTTCAAAAGAGTTAGAAAAGGTTAAATTAATAGAATCTTGCAAATCCGCTTTGGGCCATGTAATAGAAGGAAAATGTTTATTCAAAGTCAGATATGTCGCCGACAAATGTTCTGGAAGCAAAAAGGGATGTGGATCATCACAAGAAGTTTGGGCTATGCCAGCACAAAATTTCACATGTGAAGACAGAAGAGGAAGTTTTAAAGACCTAGTTTCTGGTTGCTTTGAAAGTTGTTATCTAATAGGTCCAAACGATGAAAAAATATATAAGGGAACCAATCACGAAACTAATTCTTCTAAGAATGGTGGAAAGTGGGTAGGAGCAATATTTACTTTAGGAATAAGTGCCGCCGCCGGTGCTATACCTGATTGTAAAGACAGCCCTACCAAATTTAGTGTTCCACCTGCACCAGAAGGTTGGGGAAATGACGGCTATCCTTTAAATTCAGATTTAAGAGGAACTTTCTAAATGATAAAATATTTATTCCTATACTCATTATCAATTTTTACAATATTTATTTCATTCTTTCAAAATGAAGTTGTAAAAGGTGCAATTAATACAAGAAGACAGTCTAACACATCTGTCAAAAAAAATTTAAGATCTGCATCTACAACAAGATCCGCTTTATCATCAAAAAGATCTGCTTCATCAAAGGGAGGAACATCTTCTAAACACACCTCAAAAACTACTACAAAAAAAACAACCTCATCATCAAAAACTTCTGATACCCCTGAAAATTCAGAAATAAAATGTTTGCAGGCAAAAATTTCCGAAATACTAGATGGAGCTTGCTCTTTCCTTTTGGATAACGATATTAAAGAAACTCTTGGAGAAGAAGATTTATATTGCGTTTTCAATTATAAAGATGTTGGTAAAACTTCAAGCATTTATAATTATTATTTAAGGGCTTATTATGGAATAAGTGAAAGTTCTGTAAAGGCAAATACTTCTATTGTCAATGTTAAAAATAATGCAAAAAACTCTCTAAAATATTATGAATACTTAATTGATGAATTGAACGAAGGAACATTAAAGGAAAGCAAAATTTTAGACAGTGTCACAGATGCAGTTCTTGACAATTCTGATTTGGATTTCAGTGTTCAAAATACTATTACAAACAAAAGTATTGAAAGCGTTCCAATATCAATAAATGTAATTGCAAGTGACATAGCAAACTGCACTAAATTAACAAAAGAAGCATTAAAAGAATGTAATGCTGTTGGTAATCTAGATGTAAAAAATAAGATAAGTGAAAGTTGCACCGCCTATAATGCCGCATTGATAAAACTTGCCGGTGCAAAGAAAGCCGAAGCCTTAGGTTATGATGCTGAAATTATAAATGTATTAAAACAAAGGGTAAATGCAGACTTTTATGACTATAAAGATATGGTTAACCTTGAAAAGGAAAAGGTAGAACTTCAAAAAACATACTCCAATGTGCTTAGTGAAAAAAAATTACTTGAATATAAAAGTAAAAGAGCAGAACTTGCTGACAAGGCAACCTCATTAATATCAGAAATAGAATCTCTTTCATCATCTGAATTAAAAACATCTAAGGAAGAAACTCTCGCAAATTATAAAACTCAACTTTGCAACTTGGATAAAATCATTTCAAATCTTGATGAGGATTATAAACCTACTGATAATTTAGCAGATTGCAGTGCAAATACATCTTCTGATACTTCTCACACTGATAAAAAATCTGATGATGAAAAAGAGGATTCTGAAGAAACTGATACTTCCACAAAATCCGACGATGCTAACGCAAAATAAAAAAAAGGAGTGATAAAAAGTCACTCCCTTTGATTTTTTTTAAATCAAATCAGCAAGATTTATTGTTTTGCTTTAAATCTTGGATTCTTTTTATCAATAGCATAAACACGTTTTCCACGACGAACTAGTTGAATTGAACTACTTCTTTTTTTTGCTGATTTTAATGAACTTAAAACTTTCATTTTTACCTCACATAATTTAATTATTTGTGTATAATATATAAAGAGTCGCAAAATGTCAAGCAAATTATTATTTTTACATTTTATTTTTATTATAAATATTATTGATTATCCGCAAAAAAATTTGTATGATTAAAAATTATAAAAATTAAGGAGTCAAAATGGGATTTGTATATGCAATCATTGCTTTTATCATATTATTACCAATAATAGTTTTCGTTCATGAATTAGGACATTTCCTTTTTGCAAGAATAAATGGCGTAAAGGTTGAGGCTTTTGCCATAGGTTTTGGACCTAAACTTTTTGGCTGGCGTGATTCCTATGGAACAGATTGGAAAATTTGTGCTATACCCCTTGGCGGATATGTAAAAATGGTGGGACAATCCGATACTCCTGAATCTGCTGAAAAAAAGGCTGAAGATAGAAAAAAGATGAGTGCAAAGGAAAAATCCCAAAGTTTTGAATTTAAAAAAAGGTATCAAAAGGCATCAATCGTAGTGGCTGGTCCTTTATTTAACTTCATTTTCGGAATGCTTGTGTTTTTTGGACTTTTCTTTTTTGTTGGTGTCCCAGACAGTTCTATTGTAGTTCATAGTGTTATTGAAAAATCTGCTGCACAAAAGGCAGGCATTAAGGAAAACGATAAGATTTTATCTATGAATACAACTAAAATTGAAAAAGCAAAAGACATTTCAAATATAATGAAAAAGGCAGATGGCTCCACTATTGAAATAAAGGTTTTACGAGATGGAGATGTAGTTGATTTGAAAATTAATCCAACAAAAGAAAACAATACTTATAAATTGGGAATTATGTATTCTGCAATACACAACAACTTTAAAAAAGTAGGTTTTGTTGACGCAATGAAGGCTTCCTATGACGATACTGCTTCTATTGTAAGCGAAACTTTAAAAGGTTTAGGTCAAATGATTATTGGCAATCGTTCTTCTAAGGAATTAGGTGGAATGATTTCCATTGCTCAAATTTCTGGAGAGGCATTAAAGAACGGTCTATATTCATTTTTATATCTAATGTCAATTATTTCTATCAGTTTAGGATTATTTAATTTATTCCCTATACCTGTCCTAGATGGTGGATATTTATTCATCTATATCATAGAGGGAATAATAAGACACGATTTATCCGAAAAAGTAAAAGAGAAGTTGTTCTTTATTGGATTCGTGTTTATCATATTCCTACTTTTACTCTCTAATACTAATGATATTTTAAGGTTTTTTAAGTAATGAAAAAATTTATAATCATATTAACTTTCTGTCTTGGACTTTCTTTTAACTCTGCTAATGCAGAAATAATTAAGGATATACAAGTCATTGGAAATGGCAGAATACACCCTGATATGATAAAGAATTTTTTATCTGTGAAGGAAGGCAGTCCAATTGACGACAATATTTTGAATAAAAGTGTTAATGCTATTTACAAATCTGGATTTTTTAGTGATGTGAAAATAGAAGAAAATGATGGCATAATTACTATCACCGTTTCAGAAAATCCTGTGATTGATAAAATTGCTTTTGAGGGAAATTCTGCTGTCAAAGAAGATGATGTAAAAAAAGAAATGGCAACAAGGGAAAGAGGTATTTTTTCCCCTTCAAATATAAAAAACGATGTTGAAAATATAAAAACTATGTATAAACGACTCGGTTATTTTAAGGCAAGTGTCGATGCAAAAGTTGTAAAAAAACCGGACAACAAATATGACGTTGTTTTTGAAGTTATTGAAGGAGACAAAGGCTATATCAAAAAAATTCAAATAAATGGAAATGAAAGTTTTTCCTCCTCCCAACTTTTTGATGTTATTATGTCAAAGGAGTATAGTTGGTGGAAATTAATGGAAATGTTTGATACCTATGACGAAGACAGAATTTTATACGATACAGAACTTCTTCGCAACTACTACACCTCTAATGGATTTTTGGATTTTGATGTTAAATCATATAGTTCAAAAATGGATTTGTCACAAAAGGATTTTTTTGTTACCTTTAATATTTCCGAAGGCAAAAGATACAAAGTTGGCAATATTGAAATAGTCTCTCAAATCCCTGATTTAGATATTGAAAAATTAAAAAAAGAAATCCTTCTTCCAACAGGTATTTTCTACGATGATAATTTGGCAAAAAAATCTGTATCCTCTTTGATAAGCAAAATGGGTGAGGATGGTTTTGCCTTTGTTAATATTGAAATTATAAAAAAGCCAAACAGCAAAACAGGAATTGTTGATATAATTTTCGATATTCAAAATTCGTCAAAGGCTTTCGTAAATAAAATTGATATTAAAAATAATACACGAACTTATGAAAATGTGATAAGAAGGAATCTCGCTTTTGATGAACAAGATATTTTCAGCACAACTAATTTAAGACAGTCAGAACAAAATCTAATGGGACTAGGATATTTTGACAGCGTCCAACTTTTCCCTCGGCAAGTTGTTGGCACTCCTGATAAAGTTAATATTGATGTTAATGTAAAGGAAAAATCAACTGGTGAACTTTCACTCGGTGCTGGTTGGTCAAGCCTTAATAAAGGATTCTTTGAATTTGGAATTAGAGAAAATAACTTTATGGGAAAGGGACAAACCGTTGGATTTACCTCCACTTTTTCGGGAAAACAAAATAATTTCAGCCTCTCATTTGTTGAACCTTATATGTTTGACAGGGATTTAATGGGTGGTGTCGATGCTTACTATAATCAATACAGATATACCTCCACTTATGGTTATAATATCGACAGTATTGGTTTAGGTTTCAAACTTGGTTGGAACTACACTGATAATCTTTCCCACAGATTAAGATGGTCTGCTAAAAATGAAAGGATGACTGACATTTCCTCCGATTTACCAGAGGGCTTATTGGTAGGTGTTGGTGATTATAATGTTTTCAAAGTTGGTCAAACTTTAACTTACAGGGACCAATTTATCGATTATGTAAATGATACAAAAAATGGCTACATAATCTCCCTATCCAGTGATTACGCAGGCTTTGGCGGGGATAAATACTTTGTAAAAAATGACTTATCCTTAAAACAATCTTTTTCCTTCTGGGATAACGAATGGATGTTTGGAATACTTGTTAATATGGGAAAAATACATTCTTTAAAGGACAAAGTCTTAAGTAGAAGTGATAGATACTTACTAGGTGGTGATAATTTAAGAGGTTTTGAATATGGTGGCGTTGGTGCAAGAAGTTCCCTAAATCCTACCTACGCATACGGTGGTGATTGGGTTATAAACGGAACTTTCCAACTAAACTTTCCTATTGGTATTCCTAAAAAATACAAGGTCTCTGGTTATGTTTTCTATGATTGGGGAAAATTAGGAAGCCCTGATTTACCTGATGATACTTCTATTATGTATAGTGGTAAAATCAGAACCTCAGTCGGATACGGTATTTTGTGGAATTCCCCTGTTGGTGCAATAAATCTTTCTTGGGCAAAGGCTTTAGAGTATGAAAGTTATGATGATTTGCAAAGATTTAGATTTTCAATAGGAAGCTCATTTTAATACCTATTGAATCTTGAAATAAAAGTTTTATAATTAGATTCGTTTAAAAATAAATAAGGAGAATAAAATGAAGAAAAATTTTTTAGTATGTGCTGTATTCAGTTTCGCTTTGCTTATATCAAGTTCATCATTTGCAGGTGATTTTGGTGTTATTGATATGACTAAGATTTCTGAAAATACAAAGGTTATGAAATCACTTAACGGTCAAAAGGATAAATTATTAAAAGATATTAAAAAATCAATTGATGCAAAACGTAAAGATTTTGAAAAAAGAGAAGCAGCGTTAAAGGCAAAATCTGCTATGCTTAGCGAAGATGGAAAAAAGGATTTTATGAACGAAGTTGCAACTTTCCAACGCGATGTAGTGGAATATGATAAACTAAATGAAACAAAAGTAAATGAAATTGAAAAGGCTTATATAGAATCTCTTGCTAAAATTCAAAAGGATTATTTAGATCCAGTTGTAAAAAAGATTGGTAAGGAAAAAGGGTTTGATTTAGTTTTCAATTCTCAAGTAGCAGTTATTATTAACAAAGATTTAGATATTACAGATACTGTTATATCTGAACTTGATAAACAAGTAAGTGAGATAGAACTTAAAGTAAAGTAATATTTTAAATAATACTTGTGTCCCCTTTTAAAATTTGCTATAATTTAAGCAAATAAATTAAAAGGGGATTTTTTATGTTTAATATTTTCAAACGATTTTTTGTTATATTAATTTTGATTTTTGTTACCGCTTGTTCATCAAATAACTACAATGATGAAACAACAAGGGTTGTAACCGAACATACTGTTACAACAATAGATGATATTGATGACACTTCTGATGATGATTTCTGTGACGAAGGTTGTGATTATATTGAATTTAATGACGATTTTAACGATGACCTTATCGATGAAGATTTAAATGACACAAAAGTTGAAAAGAAAACTTACTTTGCGGGTCTCCCACAATATGACAGTAAACTATTATACAGGGAAATAGATAATCAAATAAAAAAAGTTGAAATAAAAAGAACTCTTGTAAAGCCAGTATATAATACAAACAGAAATCCTGTTAATTTAAACTTAGATGAAATCCAAGATGTAATTAATAGTATCTCTGATGAAAGCGAACTTGAAGATGGGATTGACTATGACAATAAAACAATAATGGTTCTAATTGATAATTATAAAAATATTTTAAAGGCTTCTTATTCTTGCTGTGTTGCAAATATCACCGAAGAATTAAAACGCTCTAATATTTCAAGAGATTCTATCTTGCAATTTTTAAATTTGGATGCAAATGAATATGCCTTCCAAAATATGTGTGTATTTGTTAATAACAAAGATGTAAAAGATGTTTATAATAACAAAGTTCTATCATCCATAGTTTCAAAGGTAAAAAATAATTGCATTTGCAATAATGCTGACTTTATTCATAAAAATTTAAACAACTTCTATAAACTTTATAATGAAAAACCTGAATTATATGACGAAGTGTTAGTTTATAGATTTAAGGATAAAAAAGGACGTATCGTTGAACATAACATAAATGAAACTATTTCAAACATTACAAATGTCTTAAATAATTGTGTAAAATAATACTTGACATTATTTTTTTTTTGTTAATATAATATGTGTTAATGAAAAAAAAGAAAGGTTTTTATTATGAGAGATATTAGTAAACTTCCAAATACTCCAGTTTTAAATGAAGAAATTGTTCGTATTATTACAACTATGTTATTTATAAATGATACGGAACCTAATACATTACTTCAAATTATGGGAAATATTGCATTCTTGCCTGATATGATAAAAAATTTTCCTGCTGGATATAAAAATGTGCTCGTAAGTGGTGGAAAAAATCCTAATTACAAAGAAAATAATCAAGAGGTAGGCTTGGTAAAGCAACTTTATACAGCAAACGGTAATGATTGGAATGATGTATTTGTTAAAAGTGAAGCCGAAATTATTAAATCTGAATTTGAAAAAAATGGGATTGATACAGCCTCTTGGAAATTGGAAAAAGAATCGACTAATACAAAGGAAAACTTTGAAAAATCAAAAGAGGCTGGTTTTTACGACGGAATTAAAAAACTTGTTATTTATACCACAAACGAAAGTATGGTAAGGGCAAAATCAACAGCAAAATCCATCCTAAAGGACAAAGATATTTCTGTTATTGGATATGCTCCAACAATTCCTTCTATGGGAATAAAGGTTGATTCTAAAAATTGGGCAAAAAATCCTTTATCTGCTCAATATGTTTGGGGTGAAGTTTTAAGATTGAAAAATTATTCTGATAAGGGTGATTTTACACTGGATGCAAAAACTTCATATCTTATGAAAGATTTGTTAAAAGCAAACGAAAAATAAACTTAATAAAAAAAGGAGAGTATTATGGATAGTAGATTTTTTGATATTAAAAACTCAATGGCATTGGGTCAAATTGCAATGCTTGTTGATGGAAAGTTGGTTGATGAGTCAAAGAAGGATTTGGAAATTACAAATCTTGGCTCACTTGAAAACTCAAATGAAAATAGTATTATTTATTTGGCTTTGGGAAATACTACTTCCGCTCTTCTTAATAAATCTGGTGAATATAAGGAAAAATTAAAGTCTATAAAAGCAGGGGCTTGTTTGATAAAGGCAGAAAATGCCGAACTTGTTCCTTCATCTATGGCTGTTGTGGAAGTTGACGATCCAAAATCTGCTTTCATTAAACTAACTGGTATATTTTACAAGGATAAAGCCCTTCAAATGAAGGGGATTTCTTCACAAGCATTAATTGATGAAACTGTAAAATTTGCTGATAAAGAATCGGTTCACATTGGTCCATTTGCTGTAGTTGAAGAAGGCGTTGAAATTGGTAAAAATTGCTATATAGCAAGTGGTGCAAAGATAAAGGCCGGTGTTAAAATGGGAGATAACTGTATAATAAAGGAAAATGCAGTTATATCTCATACTATTATGGGTAATAATGTAAAAATTGGTGAAGGCAGTTGTATTGGTGGCGACGGCTTTGGCTGGCATAGTGGTGCTTTCGGTCATATTTGGGTTCCTCAACTAGGTAGAGTTATTTTAGAGGATAATGTTGATGTCGGTATCAATTCCTCTATTGATAGAGGCGCAATTGACGATACTATCATAGGAAGTGGTACAAAAATTGATAATATAATTCAAATAGGTCATAACTGTAAGATAGGTAAAAACTGTATTTTGGCAGCAATGAGCGGTGTTGCAGGCTCTACTATTATTGAAGATTGGGTATTAGTTGGTGCTGCTGCCGGAGTTTCAGGACATTTAAGAATAGGTGCTGGTTCACAAATTGGTGCTGGTGCTGGCGTTATCCAAAACCTTGCTCCTAAATCAGTTGTAAGTGGCTACCCTGCTCAACCAGTCGGTGATTTCTTAAAGCAATCTGCTATGCTAAGAAGAATGGTCAAAAAAAAGAAAGTTGATTAAAGTTTAAAAAAATACTTGTCTTTTTATTTCAAAGTTGTATCTTAATTAAGATATTAACTTAAGAAAGAAATATTATGGAAAACACTGTATTATATGTAGATGACATAAAAAAAATTTTACCACACAGGTATCCTTTTTTACTTGTTGATAGAGTTATTGATATTGTTCCTGGGCAATCTGGAACTGGAATTAAAAATGTTACTGTTAACGAAGAATTTTTTCAGGGACATTTTCCAACTTCTCCTGTTATGCCTGGCGTTTTAATGTTGGAAGCAATGGCTCAAACTGCTGTATTAGTTGGTGCTACTGCTGAGACAGAGGAATTAAGAGGACAAATTGTATTTTTAACTGGAATTGATGAAGCAAAATTTAAAAACCAAGTTATCCCAGGCGACCAACTTCATATAAAGGTTGAAAAGGTTGCACAACGCGGTGCATTTGAAAAATGGAAAGCCGCCGTTTATGTAGAAGATAAACTTTGCGTTTCCGCAGTTCTATCCGCTATGAAATCTGGAAAAACTAAACTATAATTTCAAAAAATTTATTACCTACAAAGATGTTATTTATTAACATCTTTTTTTTATTGAAAACAAATCTCAAATATAATATGATAAAATTATGTTTGGATTTTTATATCTAAACTAGTATCCATAGGTGGATACGGGACTGTGACAAGTCTTTTGGAAATGCGCTACATATTCTCTTTGTGTAGTGAAAAATGTTTCCCCAAGGAGTTGGGGAGTCTTTGGCGTATGTCCAGAGAATATGTTTTTACATATTCTTAAAGGCCAGAGAAGTCATCCATTTCCATGATTTGTCAACTCCCCGCCATTTATGCGATTAATGGGATAAACAAGTTTTATTGTTTGCACGATAAAACAACATGGGGGTAAAGAAAATGAACAGAAAAGCGTCAATAATGGTGTCTGCATTTATATGCGTGGCATTATCTAGAGGAGCAAATTCCAAATCATTAACAGAAGCATTACAGGATTACTGTGTGCCGGCAAATATGTCTTATTGCACGAGCAAGGCGACCTATGTAGAGTTTCCTGGAAGTGGTGGTGGTTGTGGAGGAGGATGTGGATTCTGCAGATGCTCCAGCATTTCCAAATACTACGATAAACTTTCAAGAAGTTGTCGAGATTGCATCACTGGATCTTTTGCCAGCAACGACTATAAGAGGTGTGAGCCTATAGTGTGTCCTGCTGGGTATGAGGCGAAACTGATAAGTAACGGGGCGTGCCCTAGTGGATATTCGCTACAGAAGATTACCAATGGAGCCTGCCCAAGTGGGT
>JBJEXC010000024.1:0-51783 GCA_051885355.1 Alphaproteobacteria bacterium
GGATAGTTGTAGGTTCTGATTTTATCACTGCGGTCGCCAGTTCCAACTTGAGATTTACGCATTCCCGCACGCTCTTCATCAAGTTTTTGGCGTTGCGCTTCGTAAAGTTTGGCACGAAGCATTTTCATAGCCCTGTCCTTATTTTTAAATTGAGAGCGTTCGTCCTGACATTGAACTACTGTATTTGTTGGAATATGTGTGATACGAATTGCAGAGTCGGTTTTGTTGACATGCTGACCGCCAGCACCACTTGCACGGTAGGTATCAATTCTTAAATCTTTATCAAGTATTTCAATATCAACATCTTCTGCCTCTGGCATAACGGCTACGGTTGCAGCGGAGGTGTGAACACGACCAGCAGATTCTGTTTCTGGGACGCGTTGAACACGGTGAGCACCGGATTCAAATTTCAATCTTCCAAAAACGCCCTTACCTGTGATATTTGAAATTATTTCCTTGAAACCGCCCGCTTCGTTTTCATGATAATTAAGAACTTCAAGTTTCCAACCTTTTAATTCGGCGTAGGCTTTATACATATTGAATAAGTCGCCAGCAAAAATTGCAGCCTCATCACCGCCTGTGCCAGCACGGATTTCCAAAATTGCACTTTTATCATCTGCTTCATCCTTTGGAAGAAGAGCAATTTTTATTTGATTTTCAATTTCAGGAAGTTTTTCTTTACATTCATAAAATTCTGATTCGGCAATTTCTTTAAGTGACGAATCCTTCATCATTTCTTCTGCTTGAATCATATCGTTTTCTGTTTTTAAATAAAGGTCGGCAAGTTCAATTACTGGTTTTAAATCAGAATATTCTTTGGATATTTTTGCCATTTCCTTTGGATCTTCAAAAGTGCCCATAAGTTGATTTTCAAGTTCTTTATATTTATCTTTTAGTTGTAATAATTTTTCCTTAAAATTCATAATGTTAACCCTATTTACTTAATGCTTTTGTTATAGTTTCTATTAAAGCAACACTTGAAACATTTTGCTGTTCGCCTGTTGTCATATTTTTTAATGTGAAAGAGTTATTTGCTATTTCATCATCTCCAATTATTATTGCAAATTTTGCATTTATTTTATTTGCATATTCCATCATTTTTTTGAACTTTTTATTTTCAAAAATTGTGGATACTTTTGCATCGATTTTTTCATTTAACTCCAATTGAATTTTCATTGCTTCACTATAGCAATTTTCATTTTGTGGAAGAATAATTATGTCAGTCATAGATGTATCAATTTTTATTTTTCCTTCCTCTATTAACGGAATAAATAAACGAGAAAGCCCGATAGAGCCACCTACTCCACAAATAGATTTATCAGTATAGTAATCACAAAGATGTTCATATCTTCCACCACTTGAAATGGAGCCAAACTCCGGATAATCTTGAAGATAGGTTTCAAAAACTGTGCCAGTATAGTAATTAAGTCCACGAACTATGGATAAGTCAACCTCTGTATTTGTAAGTGGCAAATATTTCATTACCGTTTCAAGTTCTTGGATACCATCTTTCATAACTGGATTATCCTTTATGAAAGAAAAATCGTTATAATGAGGTTCTGGAATAGAAATTCCTACATTTGGGATATATTCAATTTTAAGAAGAGCCATTGCTAGGTTAAAAATCTTTTCATCACCGATTTTTTCCTTTAATTCTGTCTTAAAATCATCCTCAGTTTTAAATTTGTATCGTTTATCAATTATTGCGACAGCCTCTACTTTTTTACTGTCATCAATATCAAATTGAGCAAAAAAACCGTCCCAAATTTTGCGGTTTGAAACTTTTACTTTAAAATTACCAAGATTAAACATATTTGATAATTTTGAAACAGTTTGAATTATTGTAGCAATTATTTCAACATCATACATTATAGAAAGGGTATTTTCAGCGACTATATCAATGTCAGCCTGAAAAAATTCGCGATAACGCCCCTTTTGTGCGCGTTCACCACGATAAACCTTTCCAATTTGATAGCGTTTAAATGGGAATGTTAAATCTCCATAATGTTCGGAAACATATCTTGCAAATGGAACAGTTAAATCAAAACGAAGGGATAAATCATTATCACCCTTTTGAAAACGGTAGACTTGTTTTTCAGTTTCACCACCTGCCTTTGCAAATAAGACTTCTGATTTTTCAATTGTAGGAGTATCAATTGCAACAAAGCCAGCATTTTTATATGTTTGTTCGACAACAGATTTTATAGTATCAAATGCAAATTGGCTTTGAGGTAAAAGTTCAACAAAGCCAGATAAAACACTTGTATTTATTTTATTTTTTGACATTATTCTATAATCCTATTTCTTATATATGCGGTTCCATTTTGAAGTTTTTCTACATTCATTTCAATATTATGTCTTGATACAGGGCGTGTGGATAAAGGTTTTATTGTCTCACCGTTTACAATAATATCAACTCCCTGTGCGTTACCTATTGTTAAATACAAATTTTCCTCATCAGGGATATAATAAGTATCACCATCTTCTAAGATAGTTTCAAATACACTTACACCAGTTCCAATATCTCCCTCATTTTCATCATACTTATAAAGTCCATCCTTTTTAAGTTTTATCCAAACTTTATCTTTTGCCTTTAACTGTATTTTAGATGTTTCTTTATTAATCAAACCATATTCATTTGGTGTATGAGTAACAGAAACTAGTTCTTCATAAACTTCGCTATTTTCTGTTGGAGAAGTAGTTAGATTTTCATATTGAGGTTGTGATTGTGCCTCATTTTGTTTAATATCTGTATTTTCAATAACATTTACAAAATTGATATTTTGAGAAGAAGTTTCTTCGGTTTTTGCCTCTTCATTATTTACAGGAGTAATAATTTCTTCCGCTTTTACTTCTTCTGATGATGTTTTTTCCAAGGATGAAGGAATAACTATTTCAACCTCTTCTGTTGGTAAATTAGTATTTTCTATATTATCCTTAACAATCTGAGTTGTTTTTGATGAGTTCTGTATATTACTATTTCTATTAGTAAAAATATATATAAAAAATATACCTATTACTATAATAAAACTTCCTATAATAATATGATTACTGTTTATTATAGGATCTTCCATAATAGAATTTTCATCACTTACCTTCATAGAATCTGCAACATTTTGATTATTTTCGCTTTTATATTGGTTTATTAACTTTTGAACATCTGAAATATTTAGAAAATTAGCATAACTTTTTATAAAACCTATAACATAGGCTTGTCCAGGAAGAGCATTAAAATTATCTTCTTCTAATGCTTTTAAATATTGAGATTTAATTCTTAAATAATCGGAGATATATTCAATAGTTTTTCCACTTTCTTCGCGCTTCTTTTTTAATATATCGCCAATTGTTTCTTTTTTAGGAGGAAGAACAATTTCTTGTTTTTCATTTTTTTCTTTTTCAACTTTTCCTAAAAGTTCTTTTTCATTGTATCCCATAATAAAAACTCCCCTTTTTAATTTACTTATCATTAAACATACGATTATTTTTTTTTAGAATCAATCTTTTTATGAAGAAAAACTCAATTTATTTGAATAATTTATCGATAAGAGAAAAAATCTCATTTATATCTGTGGAATTATTGATTAAATTCCTGAATTCATTTGAATTTCTTATACCTTTGGAATACCACGCAATATGTTTCCTTGCATTAAGCATTCCTGTCTTTTCACCATAGTATTCTAACATAGCCTTAATATGGCGTATCATAATATCTTTTTTTTCTTCTATTGATGGAGAAATTGGTTCGTTCCCAGTTTTTAAGTATTTGATAACTTGAGATAAAAACCATGGTGCACCGTAGGAGCCTCTGCCTATCATAATACCATCAACCCCTGTTTTTTCAATCATTTCTTTTGCTGATGTGAAAGTTATTATATCGCCGTTTCCTATAACTGGGATAGAAACAGCCTCCTTTGTTTTTCTTATTGTTTCAAAATCAATAGTGCCGGAATAAAGTTGACTTCGGGTTCTTCCGTGGATAGTAATCATAGAAGCGCCGGCTTGTTCTATCATTTTTGCAAAAGTAGGAGCGATTTTAGTATTTGCGTCCCAACCGGTTCTTATTTTTACAGAAACAGGCACTTTTACAGCATTTACGACTTCTTTTATAATTTGGATTGCAAGAGGGAGATTTTTAAGCAAATCTGAACCTGCTCCGTTTTTTACAATTTTATTTACGGGGCAACCCATATTTATATCGATAATATCCGCACCTAAATCCTCATTTATTTTTGCACTTTGCGCCATTAATGTGGGATTGTTTCCAAAAATTTGGATAGAGGTTAGTTGGGGAGAATTGTTACGCTCATAAAGTCTTTTCACTTTGTTAGTTGTTTTTTTTCTTTCAAGTAAAATTACTTGTGATGCGGATGGCACCATTTCAGAAACTGTAAGAGACACTTTACAGTCATCACCTCCAAAAGATGATACTAAATTTCGAAATGGCAAATCTGATACTCCTGCCATAGGGGCAAGTATCACCGGATTTTGGATAACTAAGTTTTTTAACTTTATAGGTTTTAGCAAAATAATTCCCTTGTCGTTGTTTAATAATTATGATAATATATAACAGTAATTTATTAAAATCAAAAAGAAAAGAAATGAATAACAGTAGTATTGTAAAAAAATTAATTTTGATAGTATATATTGCTTTAATATTAAGGTTTCTTATAAATATACTTTTAGGAGAATACAATATTTTCAATTATTTAGATAAAAAAAAGAAAATAGATACTTTAACTATACAACTTGAAAACAAAACAAAAGTTAAAGAAAAACTTTTACACGAAGTTAATATTTTAAAAGATGAAAGTTTTATAAATATTGATATTTTAGAAAAAGAGTCCATAAAAAAATTAAATAAAATACCTAACTCATATTTTATTATAGCAGAATAAAAAAAACTTCCATTTAAGGAAGTTCTTTTATAATTATAAAATTTATAAAAATTCTATATTAATTCTTCTTCGTAAGATTCGTTTGTTTCAGAATATTCTGTATCTTCGTCTTCATCATCATAATATTCATCATCTTCTTCTGCATATTCTTCGTCTTCTTCTACATCTTCAACAGCATACTCATCATCTTCTGTATCATCAGTATAATCTTCGCCATCATCCTCAGCAACTTCTTCTTCATCATCAAATTCTTCTTCATAAGAAGTATTTTCAAATGTTTTAATATTTTCACTGATAGGCATAACTTCTACTGTTTCCATATCATCTTCTACAAATGTAACTGCTTCTGTATTTGCAGAGATAGGATTGTCATATTCATCAGAAATATCTTCTTCTACATATTCTTCATCATCCTCTGAGTAATCATCTTCTTCAGCGACCTCCTCTTCTTCTAAAGAGTTTTCACTATTTACTAATAAATCGTCATCATATTCCTCTTCTGTATAGTAAGTTGTTGAGGAAGAACCATTATCGTAAATTGTTTCATCATTAACTATCACAGTTGTAGTTTCTTCTAATGGAATTAAAGTGGCCTCAATTTCAGGAGCATATTTTAAATCCTCTTCATATTTAACTGCAATGCCTTTAAGAACAGCATTTACACCACCTGCTCTTTGAATTGCATTATATAGTTCTACTAAAATTTGAAGTTTTGCATTTGGTTTTCCAAGTATTTGCATTTCATTTTCCATTACAGGATAAAGATCTGATGCTGTGCCATTTGCATATTCGTAAGTCATAACAAATTCATTTACTAAATATTCATACATATCAAAATATTTATTTGTGTAAAGTCTTAATAAATATTCATCATCAGCATATTCTTCATAATTTATATCTGGTTTTAAAGTATAATCACCTTCATAATATGCGTCATATGAAATATTTCTGAATGTATTCCAGTATCCATTCATTTCATTTAATTTTTCCAATAATGAAACGACATTTGTATCATTTTCAAAATAGTTGCTTGTTATTTCATCAATTAATGTGATATAAGCATCGTTATCTATTACATTATCATAGAAATTTTTTCTTGCTTCTTCAAGTGGAGAAAGTTCCTCTTCAACTTCTACTTCCTCTTCTTCTTCAATAATATCGCCTTCGTCGTCAAGATATTCTTCCTCGTCGATATAATCTTCTTCATCATCAAAGTCATCTTCGACAATAAGTTCTTCCTCCTCTTCTACAACAGGAGAAGTAGCCTCTTGTTTTACAGGAGCAGGTTTTACTTCCTCTTTTTTAACAACTGGTGCAGAAACAGGAGTTTTTTTAGCAGGTGCTACTTTTTTAACTGGTTTTGCAACAGGAGCAGGAGCGACAACTTCTTTCTTTTTAACAGGTTCTTCTACTACTGGTGCAGGAGTTTCTGTTACTTCTATAACTTCAACTGGTTCAACAACTTCTTCAACAACAGGAGTTGGTTCTTGTTCTTTTTGTTCCTCAGGGAAATAATTTTGTTCAATATAATTGGTGTTATAAACATCTTCATTAACAGGAGTAGACGAATCACCGCTTATGAAATAGAAAATTCCAAATACCACAATAAGAGATACTAAAACAGAGATAGAATACATCCAAATTTTTTTGTATTTATCATCTAAAAGGATATTAGTTTTCTTTGCGAATCTAATATCAGTTGATGGTTGTTCCATAGCCGTATCATCAACATAAGGTGGTTTAAATTCTTGTGTTTCTTGAACTTTTTTGTTTTCTGTTTCTTTTGCCATGATAGCACTCTCCTTTGTTAAAAAAGTTTGTTCCTTTTTCTCTTCTACAAGATTCGTAGCATTATTATTTTCAATTGTCAACTTTTCATTTATTTTAGGTGAAGTTTCAGGTGGGATTTCTTGCTCTATAGAGGACTGTTCTTGGGTTGGAAGAGGCATATATTTAGGTTCATTTTCCTCTACTACTTTTGCCTGAGTTTCCATATTTTGGTTTTCTTCACCTATTCTTCTTTTGATTTCGGCGATTTGTTGTCTTTTTGCAGAAAGTTCATTATAAGCAACCTCAGAGCGTTTATTTGCTCTTTTAATTCTACGCTCGGTTCTTTTCAATTTTTCTGTTGCAAGGTATAGTTTTTGTATTAACTCTGCCTTTGCTTCCTCATCTATATTTTCTGGATTTAATTGTTCTTTTTCCTCTTGCTTTTTCATTTTTTTAGAAATAGTCAAAATGCGTTTTTTTAATTTTTCTAAAGTAAGTTGTGCTTTTTCCAGAGTGGTAGTTGATTTATTATAGATAAGAAGGTTTTCAGCCTCTCTTTCATAAGCATTTTCAAGGGATAAAATTTCGCGATTTTGTTCTATTAAAGTTAAAAGTTCCTCTGTTTGAAGGCTTGCAAATGAAGCATACAAATCAAGGGAAGCGTAACTTATATCCAATTTTTTATATTTGGTATTTTCCTTTGGTCTTATTTCCATAGGATTTATGCCAAACTTATTTTTTAAAATAGAATCCCATTTGGTTTCTGGTTTTTTAGGATTTTGTTCTCCCTCTAATGGTTCAATTATAAGTAATTCATTAGGAGAAATGACATCGCAGGTATCATCTATTACAAAAATGATTTGGTCATCTTTGAAAAAAGCGGTAAAAGACATAAGTTGCGAAGAAAAATGAAATTCCTTCACATCATTATATTTCCCGTTTATTTGCCAAAAACTATTGGCTCTCTCCATATACTCTCCTTAAAAAATCTTATTTATTCGTCATCATCATCCCGAATAAATGAAGATTCATTTGCTTCTTGTTCTTCCAATGGGGTTGCAGAATTGGTATAAGCAATCGCACAATGCTCCAAACAATAAGGTTTATTTTTAAAAACTTTTTTACCACAGAAATGGAAATTTTCTGAGTTTATATCATCAATTGGCCAACAGCAAAGATCTGATGTTAACTCTAATAAAGAAAGACCTGCTGTTGTTTTTTTATTTTTAAGAGAAACTTTTGAAACCTTTACCGATTCGTTTTTTACAACACGCGAAGGTTCTTTTTTCGCAGTTTTTTGGGAGTTATCAATAGATTTTGCAACATTTTTAGATGTATTTTTTGTTTTTGTTTCAGATAAAATTTCTGTATTTTTCTTAACAGTTTTTGGAGAAGATTTTATTGGGGAAGTTCTGTTTGAAAGACCAAGTCTGTGAACTTTTCCAACAATT
The DNA here is from genome assembly GCA_051885355.1 of Alphaproteobacteria bacterium. GTDB lineage: Bacteria > Pseudomonadota > Alphaproteobacteria > Rs-D84 > CACZYB01 > CACZYB01. The sequence continues at coordinate 8,117 of JBJEXC010000024.1, forward strand.
GCATTTTTTGAAAAGTCAAGTTTTTTGCCTATTTCAGCGGTAGATAAACCCTTCTCCCAAAGTTTTTTTAATTTTTCAATTTTTTTATCTGTCCAGTTACTCATAATAAAAAATCCTTTTATTTTTTTTATTCATGTTTATTATCTTAATTATAAAAATAAAAAATGAAAGAAAAAAAATGTTAACAACTCAAATATTAAAAATTTTTATTTATTTTGCAATGGGTTTTTTCATACCCGCACTCAGTAGATTTTTAATGAAATTTTATCCTTGTTCTTTACACAGTTATATAGGCGATATATTAAAGTATAACTTTAAGAAAAATAAAATTAATAATTTACATTATCAAAATAAATATAACATATTGAAAAAACAATATTTTTATAATAAATTACTTTGGGGAGTTTTGTTTTTATCTTTAAGTTTTACTTTAACTTTTTTGTTACAAAATTATATAAACAAAGATTATCCTTTAACTTTATTTATTATCTTTTTGTTTTTACTAACTTTTTCTTCAAATATAGATAATAAATGTAGACTTATTCCTGATATAATCACTCTACCTATGCTTTTAATTGGTATTTTAATATCAATTTATTGTAGAAACAACGAGATATACTCTTCTCTTTTAATATCGCCAATAAACAGTATAATCAGTAGTTTATCTGCTTATATTTTATGCAGTTGTTTAGCATTAATATTTTATTTTAAAATACCTTATGCTTTTGGTGGTGGTGATGTAAAGTTATTAACAGCCCTTGCCTCTTTTACTGGATTTGAAAATTTAGGAAAAATTTTAATAATTTCATTTTTTATAATGCTTGTTTATTGTGGAATAAAAAAAGAAAGATTTGCACCGCTTGCACCATTTATTTTTACCTCATTTATAATTTGGATTTTCAGTGAAATCTTTTTTACAATTTTGTTTTAAAATAATTGCTTTTTCCATACCTTAATGATATAATTTTTCATATAGGAATGGAGAGGATAATGTATAAAAAAGTTGTAATAATTTCAACCTTTTTCTTTTTTATTGGAAACAGTTTTGTTTATGCAAAAGTCAACACAAAAAAAAGTGTTAAATCCAGTAATTCAAAGACAAAATCTTCTACTACTAAAAAAGTCTCGTTATCTGCAAATATTGAAAACACTACAGAAACTTCAAAAAATATAGAACTAACCTGTCAGGAAAAGTTCAATGATTGTATGGATAATGTATGCATAAACACTCAAGGAATAAGGTATAATTGTTCGTCCTCCTACGACAGTTTTGATACTGTTGAAAAAGATGGAAATAAAATAAGAGTTGGTTCTGACTTATACACTTATGCAAAAGGTATGTGTCTTTCAATATTAAAATCTTGTGAATTAAAAGACAGAAATGATATAGAAAATCAATATAAAGCCCAAATACAAACGGATTTTTTAACAAAAAATTATATGGACGCAATGGCATATAGTGGTGAAGCCGCATCAATAGAGGCTTTGCAAAAATATACCGCTTGCATGCAACCATTATGTGGTGACAATTTTACAGATTGTTTTTCAATAAATGCGGTTGAAAGGCGAGCATCTCAATGCGAATCTGTTCTTTCAAACACTGGTAGACCTTTGGCTGTAAAGAAGGCTTTTTACGAAGAATTAGAAAATATGAATAAAACATTTTGTTCAAATACCGGCGGATATATTGATGTTGATAAAAAGATTTGTAAAGTTGAGGTTACTATTGGAAAACCGAAAACAATTTGGAAAAATGGAGTTGAATATTTGGATCCAAATTTAAGTTTAGAAAAAGAATTTACAAAAAAATATTTTAATGTAGGTGAAGTTGTTGAATGCACCCAAGAATATTTTTCCACTTTTTATGAAGAAAATGAAGGTTTTGCAAAAGGTGTTATAAAAATGGCATCTGGAATAACAAAAGCAGTGGCTGGTGTTGTTGTAACAGTTGTTGGTGCTGTTGCGTCAGTATATACAGGAGGTGCAGCAAAGGGTTTAATAGGTAGCGGAGTAAAAATGGTAACAGGAGGAACCGCTGATGCTTTGGATGGCTATGTTGCAATAGATAATGGAGAGAAAAAAGGAGCCTGTTACATAAACAAAAAATATGTCGCACCTTTGGGACAATATTTTAAAATAAACTTTATGCAATAGTTTAATAAAAGGATTAATAAGATATGTTTAATGTTTTGAAAATACGAAATAAAAAATATATAATTTTATTACTAACTATAATGAATATTATAAATTTTCCTAATTATGTTGATGCTCAAATAAGAAATAGAAAAGCCTCATCATCATCTGTAAATTCCAGAAAAACAAATTCAAGGAATGTAGCAAAAACTGTAAATACAGTAACAAATACAGCAACAGAAAATAATTCAAAAAATCAAGAAATAGATGTTTCAACAATAACTAAATATAATTGTGAAAAGTTATATAATCAATGTATGAATAAAACTTGTTACAATAAATCAAACGGAAGATGTGATTGTAATAATCAAACAAAATTTAATGAAGCAAATAAGTTATGCGAATATATTACTAATGCTTGCCCTTCTCAAGCAAATGATATTGTTAAAACTTTTGCAAGAAATGCTTCTAATGATTGCAGGAGTATTGCTCTTGCTAAAAATGAAGATAATTTAAAAAATATAAACAACTATCTGGCAGACACCCTTGCCTGTCTTAAACCTAAATGTAGAGCGAATAGGACTGATGAGTTTGCCGGTTGTTTTGATGAAGATAATCTAAAAAATAGATTAGAAATATGTAAAAACAGTTTTAGTGGTGTTTCTGATTTAGATGAATTTAACAAACTAATTCAGCAATCCTTTTTAACCTATAAAGAAAAATATTGCAAAGAAATGTTTGGAACATTAAAAGAAGATGGAAATTGTTATTTAACTATTGGTATAGGTGTTGCAAGTGGCGACATTAAAAAAACTAAAGAATTTAAAACAGGGGATAAGATTGTTTGCTCTTCAAAGGCATTTAACACTTCTATGGGTGAAGATACAGCATCAAAACTTTCATCAGTAAAAAATATTACATTATCAGGATTGTCCTTAGTTCAACAAGGACTTTCTATAGCAAGCACTGCTGTTGGCGGGAAAACCGCAAAAACAGTCAATGGTGTGCAAACTGTAACAACTAGTGCTACTGCTAAAACTATTGTTGGAAGTGAGGTATTAGGAATGGCATCCACAGCATTGGGTAGTGTTGAGGATATTGCAACTTTAGCGAAAAAAGATTATTCTTATACTGGAAAATGTTTTGTTATAAATAATGGGAAAGCACATGAACTTTTCCCTGAAAATGATGATATAGCCTATAAGTTAAGATGGGCAGAAAGTTGGAAAGAACAAGTTTATGAAAATTAAAAAAAGTAACATAAATATTTATATTTTCTTGTTAAGTTTCTTAACTGTAGAATCTGGCATAACTTTTTCTGCACCAAATACAAAAAAATCTTCTGTAAGAAAGGCTTCTTCAAAATCTACATCAAAATCCTCAAGAAGTTTAAAAGCAAGAAGTTCGACTGTTTCAACTGCAACTTCAAATCAAAATATAATAACCCAAACCGTTTCTTCTGATAATACAGAAAATGAAATAAATGAGGATAATTGCGAATTTCATTATAATTTATGTATGAATAATATTTGTAATGATGCTTCCATTGGAAAATGCGTTTGTTATGAGGATAAATATACAAATACAACCAATCAATCCTTTATAAATATAGATGGAAATAATGTGAAAAAGGGATTTGAGTTATTTGAATATGCAAAAAAGCAATGCTTATACATCCTTGATAAATGTATGAATGTAAGACGCTCTGTTACAGAAAAATACAAAAATTCTATACAGAGAGATTGTCTTATGGTATCACAGACAGAAGTTACAAAAAATCAAGGATTATCTGGCGAATTAGAGGAATTAAAAAGTTGCATTTACAATCATTGCACTGCTTCAAATATGGGGCAAGAAGATTTTTCTATGCCTGCATACGGACTTTGCTTTGATCCAGTTGTTGCGAAATTTCAACTAGATACAAACTGTATTTCGATAATAGGTAAATCAAAAACACCGGCTGGGCTTAGAGAATTATTTATGAATGATATGACAAGACTTCGTGAAGAAGCATGTAAAAAAATGAATGGAGAAATGTCAACGGACAGGCAAAAATGTTATGTTAATGTATCTTATGGCATAAATAAGGATACAATTTCTGCGACAAAAAAAATTGCTGTTGGTGAGTTTTTCTCTTGTAATGGAGAAGAATTTGATACAGAAATAGGACTTAGTCAGGATTATTTAAGAAATCAAAAATATAGGAAAATGCACTTAGCAGCACAAAATTTAAGAGCAGCGGGTAATGTTGTAGGTGTCGTAGTTGGAGAATCTTCAATAGGATTTATTGTGGAAAAAAGCATTGACGCGACCGCTTCGATTGCAAATGTTGCAGTAGATATAAAAAAAGCCTCTGATGGACATTTATCAAAAGAACAACTTGCACAAAATTTGGCAAATGAACTTAATTTCACAGGATTAAACATACTTCAAACTGTTTCTATTGCAAAAGGAATTAGCGATGAGATTTCTTCTAAAAAAGCGAAAGAAACAAAACTTGCAAAGAATACCGAATATTCCAAAAATACTGGTGGATGTTCAAAAATTCATGAAAATGATGGCGAAACTCCTTTATCAACGGATAATACAACTTCATCTAAATCCAAAAAGGTAGATACTGGTGGTTGTTCAAGAGCCTATGAAAATGATAAAGCAAAAAATGAAAGTTATCAAAATGCTTCAAAGGCTTTGGCTATTGCAAGCAGTGCTGTTGGTGCTGCATCTGCAATTACTGACTATGCTATGACAGAAAAAATAGATTCTATAAATATTGAAAATGAAAAAAAAGGTATAAAACAACATTCTACTTTTGAAAACAGAGATGAAGGTGTTGGACAGGTAAATAAGACGGCTTCTAACAGAGGAAATTGTTTTGTAAATGGAGAATGGTTTGCAACGGAGAATGAATTAATATTGTTGCAATGGAAACTTTGATAAAAAAAACTTTATTTTCTTTCAATTTTATAATATAATATAGAAGATAAAGAAAGGAAATTTATTTGGAATTTTGTAAAAGATTTTTTGTTGTATGTATTTCCTGCATATATTTTTTGGGTATATGTGATGAAATTTCTTTTGCAGCAAGGAGATCCGTTTCAAAAAAAACTTCAAGATCAAAGTCTTCTCCAAAGAAAAGATCTTCCAGTGCAAAGACAATGACTTCAAGTCTTGCAAGTAATGAAACTGAAAATACAGAATCCCCTGCTCCTGTCAATGTGGAGCCTGCTAATACCGAAAAAACTAATACTTTGGAAGTAACAAATGTTGCTGATAATACAACTGAAGAAACAGCAAATAATAATGAACCTGTTGAAATTGAATTACTTATTCCAGAAGAACAACAAATAAAAAATGTTGTAAATGATGAAAATTGGGAGGATTTTAAATTTTGTATGCAACAACAATGTATGGGTGGACCAGAACAACCTCTTAATGTTGAATGTTATAAAACTTTGAACTTTGATAATGCTTTTCAATCTTGCAAGGTTATGATTAACGATGTATCAAAATATAAAAATTTTGAAAGATATTTTAAGGAATTTTTATTAATAGAAGAGCAAGAAAAGGCTTGCCAAACTATATTCGCTGGAACTTGGGATAAAAATGAAAATGTTTGTAATATAGAAATTACATTTACAAGACAATATAAATCAAAAGTAAAAAATTCTGCACTTAAAAATGATAAAGTTGGTTGCAATGATAATAAAAAGATAGTAAAAAGCATTTCCGCAAGCAAAGATTTGAAATTCACTTGCACGTATGAAGCTTTTGGGCTTAACGCTTGCTATTCTGATCCTAATACAGCGCAAGCAAATGAAATTGGGTTGATTGTTGGTATTGGAACTACTGTTGTTGGTGCAACTGCCGGTGTTGTTTCTGGATTTGCGGCTGCTGCTAATGCAAAAGGTGATGCAACATATAATGAAGATGGAAATATAACTGGACACGAAGATGCAACAAAAGGTCAAAAGGTATGGGGAGGTTTGTCCGCAGGATTACAGGCAGGAAGTGGTATGGTTATGGAAGGTGTTAGTCAAATTGCAACAGCAAAAGTATCATCAAATGATGTCGGATCTCCTGTCAAAGGAATTTGCAAACTTCCTGATGGAACTACTTATTCAGAAGGTTCAGTTATGCAACTTTCGTGGTAAATTAATCCATATATTTTTTATGTAAGAAAGTTTGTTTTTGATTATCCTTTAATCTATGTTCAACAAAACTTAAAACTCTTTTTACTTGATAAACTATTTCAGAATATGTTGCATTTACAATTTCACTTCGGGCTGTAAAAACAAAGTCATATCCCCTAACCTTAAAATTTCTGATATTTTCATTTATTGCATTTTTAAGACGGCGTTTTACAAGGTTTCTTATGTTTGCGCGTTTAGAAATAGTTTTTACGGTAATTGTAAATCCAATATGTATATCGCCATCATCGAATCTTGTTTTTGCCCAATGAGTTATAAAGAAATCATTTATAAAATGGTTAGGATTATCGGGTGGAAGTTCTTGATGTTTATCAAGGATTCCTTTTCGTATTAAACGTTTATGTCCCATTTTTGATATAGAGCGAGGATTTATGCGAAAAAAATCAAGTTTGCGCCCCTTTAAAGTGCGTAATTTGATATTGCTTCCCTTATACCTTATACAATTTACCATTTTATCTCTTTAATAAAAAAGAGGGCAAAAAAGCCCTCAATTTGATTTGGTTTGTTAAATTATTAAAATTCAACTTGAACACAAAGGCGTTTTCTTCCTTTTGCTCTTCTTGCATTTAAAACTTTTCTTCCGTTAACAGTTGACATTCTTGCACGGAAACCATGTCTTCTTGATCTTACAATCTTTGATGGTTGGAATGTTCTTTTCATTTTTGTAATCCTTTTATTTTCTTAATCAAATTAAAATGTTTTCTTAGAATACCTTTTATTTAGATAAAAGTCAAGTATTAAATAAAAAAACTTCTAGATTTTAATACTTAAAGTTTTTTATCCTTTATTTTTTTAATATTATATATATTTGTTAGGGGTTCCTCTGCGAAGTTTACCATTTTTTTCAACAGTAAATTTTTGTTCAGCAAGTTTGTATAAAGGCATATCGGCTTTCGAATCGGAAACCATTTTCTTTATTTTGTAATCCTTTATATTATTTTTTCTTAAAAATTGAAATAGACGGTTGACCTTTTCCTTACCTTTACAATTTTTGCCCATTATTTTACGATTATCCTTTGGATTTAATCTTGTCCCAATAAAGGCATCAAATTTTAGGTATTTAAGAACTATACCTGATAATAAAAATTCTGGGGTGGCAGAAATACAGATAAGGTAATATCCTCTTTTTCTATCCATTTTGAGTTCGTGAGCGACCCAAGGAAAGATATATTTTTTTTTCACGCCCCAAAATTTATAGACCATATCTGTTGAAATACGGCGTCCAAAAAAGCGGAAACATTCTTGTTTAAAAATTTTTAATGAAATTATATGTAATTTTTTCAATAGATATAAAATTGTAAAATATGGAAGCCATAAATACAAAATCTTTTTATGTTTTGCACAAAAAAAGTAGAAATCGCTTATGGTTTCGCCATTGTATAAAGTTCCATCGAAATCATATATAGCAATTCTTTTCATTTATCTTGACTTTTTATGATTTATTAAAGAGTTTCTGTATCTTCTTATAGATTTCTTATCCCAATCTGTAATAGGAAGGACAAGAGTAAAATTACCACCATTTGCACATAACTTTTCATATAGTTTCATACAATCTCTGTCATTTGTATGGATTTCTTCGCCTGTTGTTATGTTTATAATTGTTGGGCATTCACTTTTTTCAATTTTTTTAATTCTTTCACTAAGATCTATAATTTGCATTTTATCCTCTGTTTTTTTATTATTAGGTTTATAAAGTCAAGTATTATACGCTCCATAATTATAAATTCAAGCAAAAAATGATAAATTTTAAACAAATGGAACTTTTCTGTTGATAGGAAAGTCCCAAACCCCACTTTAATGGTCTTATATCATTAAAGAATTTAGCTCGCTAGGATACTTATTAAGCAGCCATTGCGAAAGAACGATTATCATTTGCGTTCATTTAATTTGACCCGTTTGAAAGACGGAATCATCACTTAATACAACTTTACCCTTTATTACATCCGTCGAAGCTATTTTGCCCCCATAGTGGAAAAAATATTTTATGGTGGAGGCATCGGGTACCGCCCCCGAGTCCGAAATGTCTATTCTGATAAAGGTTTAGTATCATAGCCATTGCTGGCAATAATAAATATAATTGTTTTTTCTTTATTTTTCAAGTTTATTTATTTCAAATATTTTGTATTTGCATATTTTACAAGATTTTTGATATGTAACTTATTAAAAATATACAAAAAATCCCCTCATAATAAGGGGATTAAATCATACTAAAAAGAAGGAAAATATTATATTTTATTTTCAACAAAAATTTCGTGTTTACGAGTTTTTTTATCATACTTTCTAAAAGATAATTTTTCAGTAGTATTAGGAGATTTTGGATTTCTGTAAGTTGTATAGAAAGTGCCTGTTTCAGGATTTCTCAACTTAACTAACATTTTTACACCTTTTTTAGCCATTTTCTTGCCTCTTTCTTATTATTTTGCAGATTTTTTTGCAAGACATTTTTGAATTCTTGCCTTTATTTTTTTTGCTTCATCTGTTAATTTTGAATTACCAGTATTTAATAAATAAGCATCAATTCCGCCATTTGTTTCAACAGTTTTAATTCCACGGCTTGATACAGTCATAGAAACCTTTGTGCCTAAAATCTCTGATAAAAATGAAACAGTTTGAAGATTTGGTAAAAATCTTCTGTTTGTTTTAATCTCAGAATGAGAAACATTATGACCAGCCATAGGTTTTTTCTTTGTTATTTCGCATACTCTTGACATTTTTAATCCTTTATTTTTAATTTGATTTTGAGATAGTAGCTTAATTTATTATCAATGTCAAGATATTTTTATAAACAAACTCAAAAAAATCTGTTGAAAAAATGTTTTAAATATCTTACGATGAATTTATGTTTAGATTTTTTCTAAACAAGTGTCCGAGAGGATGCGGGATTGTCGAAGATCCTTTATACAGCTAGTGCTATGGATTGGCGCTTTAATGTCATATCCCCGTTGTTGGGGAGCTTATGATGTATGTCCAGAGAATATATCTAGGTATATTCTTAAAGATCATAAGAATCATCTAGCTGTATATGATTTTCGAACTCCCCGCCCGTTCGCGAGCACGATGGGATAATAAGGTTTTACGATTTTTTATCGTGAAACACAATAAGGGGAAAGAACATGAAAAGAAGATTATCAATACTAATGTCTATATTTATATGTATAGCATTATCAAATGAAGTTAAATCAGAGTCATTAAAACAATTATTACAAAAATACTGTGTGCCAGCGGAAGGATATTGTAAAAACAAAGCAACACCTGAAAAAAGACGAGTATATAAATTATTCAAGATAGTTACAGAGGATGTATGTGTCTGTCCTGCTTGTAATATGTATTACAATAAATCAATAAGAAGTTGCCAAACATGTGCTACAGGAACCTATGTAAATAATAGATATTCTACATCTTGTATAACACCAAAATGTGATAGTGGATTTCAAAAGAAACTTATTACAGGGACAAATACTTGTCCTAATGGTTATAGAGCACAAAAATTATCAAACTGTTAATTTTATATGGGAGGAATTGGGTTATGGTCTTCGCTTCCTCCCTCCCAAAGAATATATATGGAGGAGAAACATTATGCAAATAAAAATGAATGAAAGATTTTATGTGGGCACAGCGAGCCGGCCGGCTCGCATACTTAACATATCCTATTTATAAAAATTTAACATTAATAACAAAAAAAGGAGAAAACTATGAACAATAGAAAATACTTACTTATATTAGGGCTGATAAGCACCACTTACAGTCCAACAGCGAAAGCAGACTTGATTCAATGTATAGCCTGCCCTGCTGGAACATACGGGATAAATGGAGAATGTAAAAATTGTGCGGAAGGATATTATTCTGACACTATGGCTTCAACATCATGTAAAAAATGTAATGCAGGCACCTACTCTAATGAAGGGAAATCATGTGAGCCTTGTCCTATAGGATATAAATGTCCTGATGGGAAAAAAATACAATGTGAGGCAGGAACTGTTTCAATAACAACAAAAAATACTTCTTGCTCTTTGTGTCCGGAGGGAAGTTATGCAATCGCAGATAGAACCTATTGTGGAAACAAATGGAGTATTTATAAAGAATATAAAACAGCTGGCACATATACCGAAACCCTACCAGCAGGTATGTATAAAATTGAAATATCTGGTGCCGGCGCCAGTGGTGGTAACACAGCTTACTTCTATTCTTCAGACTTATGGAAAAATAACGGAGATGGTGGTCATGGATGTAATGGTGAATTAAAAACATACTATCTACAACATACAACTTCTAGCACCTATACTATAAAAGTTGGAGCTGGTGGACAATATAAATCAGCAGGAAATGATTCATATATACAAAACACCTTAAATATATATAAAGCATTAGGTGGAGAATATACAAATAATCATGCTTATGTAAGTGGATGTTGTAGTAGTAAAAATGGTAAAAGTTGTTATTGTAACTATACTAGATGTGGAGCTTCTGGTGGAGATATAAAAAAAGGAAAAAATAAAGAAGTACTCTCCGGAAACCCAGGAGGTGATGGTTGGGTAGTAATATATAAAGCCGATGATAGTTGCTATAATCAACCAAATGGAACTGGCTGTATATCTTCCAGCGGTGGTTGTGGTGGCGGATGTAGTTAAAAAGACTTCATAAACAACTTATCCCCCCAGCCAAAACTGGAGGGATAAATTTTATACACTTTTTTATTGACAAAAAATTTTATTAGTTTATAATATATATTAATTTCATAAAAATGAGGTAAAAATATGAAAAGAAGTAAAATAAAAACAACAGAAATAAAATTAACAGAGATAAAAGATATTAAAACTTCAATAGAAGCACTTCTTTTGCATTACATACAAATAAGTATGTTAATATATTTTAATAACACAACATCAAATCCTAATACAGCCTTTAAAAAAGATATTAACATAGTTAGATATTTAATTGCGGAATATGCTGATTTTATTACAAAAGAAAACCAATTATCGTTCGAACAGTTAGAACATATTAATAAATATCTTTTAAAAGATAATATAAAACTTCCATATTTAAAGACAGATATTGATGATAATGGTTTTATAGAAATTTTTGATTTTGTATATGAAACTTATTACAAAAAAGTGCAAGATAAAATCCTTGAAACTAGTATTAGAAGAAATAAAATAACAAAAAAGAAATTTGCTTCAATGAAAAAGTCAAGGTAATTTCTTATTCAAATATTTTGTAATAGTTAAAAATAAATCCTTTAATTTTCTATTATATTTGCTGTTTGCATCATTTATAATTTCATAATCAAGTTTGGCTGTTTTCTGTTTATTAACACCATTTACAAATGACTTTATTGTATCTTCAAACATAAGGGTTTCAGCCTCCGATTCAATAAGAAGTCCATCACATGGCACAGGATTAAAAAATGAAAAATCAGTTTTTTTAAGTTGTGGTGATACAGCAATAAATCCTGTAATTTCAATTCTACGCATTAAAATTTGCATTGCTACCCATGCTCCAAAACCTACCCCTGCAAGCCAAAATTCAGATGATTCTTCGTTTTGCTCCTGTATCCAATCAACAATAGTAGAAGCATCAGTTAACTCTGCTTCACCATTTTCAAAAACACCTTGAGTATTACCAATTCCTCTGAAATTAAATCTTATGACATTAAATCCCTTTTGCACAAAGGCATAAAATAAAGTGTAGGCAACCTGTTCATTCATATTACCACCATTTTGTGGAATATCGTGAAAAATCACAGCCATAGGTGCACCTTGCTTAGAACTTTTATGATATGAGGCTTGTATTCTACCCCCTGCTCCTATTAAATTTATATCCATTTATATCCTCAACTCTCTTATTATATTTTGTTATAATACACTATATAATATACAAAATGCAACAAAAAGAAATTTATTTTTTTCAATTTAAACTAGACATTTTAATATAAACTTGCTATTAAATATATAAGAACTTGTTAACAGGAGAGAAAATGATAAAAAATATTTTTAAATTCATTTCATTGTTTGTATGTGTATTTTCAATAATGGAAAGTAAATCTTCCGCATCTTTCTGGGATTTATGGAATGATGAGGATGAAGAATCAAATATGAAATATGGAAATAATTCTTCTTCTAAATCAAGAAATTCAAAATCCAAATCAAGAAAAACTTCTAATAAAGAAGAATCTTCTTATACAAGTCTAATGACTGGCGAAACATTTTTTGATATAAATGAAATAAACAATTCAAAACCTATCGTTATATGCCGACAAAAGGGTTGCACCGAATTAAATGATAAAATGACACAAAACTTTTTATTTAATTCACTTGCAAATCTACTTTATATAAATGATAAAACAAAGGTTTATTTATGTGAGGCGAACACAAGCACCCGTGCTTGCAATTCTAATGGATTAAAATATGCTGTAAATATTGGTGGCACAGCCGGTGTAATTTATATACCATCGCTTACTATTACAGATGTATCCTTTTCTAAAAATTTAAAACGTATAAACTTTATGTTATCCTATGACTTATATGCAAATGGACTTAAAAGTTTCTGCACTTCTGCACACAATACTATTGAAATTTCCGCAAACAAGCAAGCATTGATAAGGGACAATAATTACAATTGTCAACTTACCTCTGACTTACCATCTACATCATATAATATTTACAACATAGATTATATTGATTTAGATTATGGTATTATAGGTGCTTACTACTCAACTGGTATGACTGGAGCAAGCAGTGGTGGAAACAATGGTTATGTTTTGATGAAATTCCAATATACTGATGCTAATTTAAAAAAGCCTAAAAACAATTGTTTAGCAGGAACTTGCGACAGTGAAAGTTACAAAATTGCACCAGGACAATACGAAATTATCCCTCTCGACAGTTCAAAGGATAAATAATGGTTGAAGGATTATCTTACACTGCTCATATTCTTGTAATTGATGATGATGATAAGATAAGAAATCTTTTGAAAAAATATCTTGAAAAGGAAAATTTTTTGGTATCAGTTGCTCCAAATGCAATAGATGCTGAAAACCTTATCCAAAACATAAAATTTGATTTAGTAGTAGTAGATAAAATGATGCCACAAAAAAACGGTATAGATTTTATAAAAACACTACGCGAAAACAAAAATAATATCCCTGTAATAATGCTAACCGCTATATCTGATATAGACAGTAAAATAGAGGGGCTTTCAACTGGTGCTGATGATTATCTATCGAAACCATTTGAACCAAAGGAATTGGTGCTACGAATTACAAATATCTTAAAACGAATACCACAAAAAAATACAAATAAAAATGTATTTTACTTTTCAAATTATGAGTATAATATAGATACTGGGATTTTGAAAAAAGAAGATAAAAATATAAAACTTACCGATTCTGAGAAGACTTTATTAAACTTCTTTATTTCAAAACCTTCCCAAATTATACCAAGGAACGATATAGCCCTACTCCTTGATATAAAAGATGAACGCGGTGTCGATGTAATTATTACAAGGTTGAGAAAAAAAATCGAACCTAACATAAAAACACCAGAATGTATTTTAACAATACGAAACAAAGGTTACAAATTTATAGTATAAGGAGACAATTATGAAGTGGAAAAATGTTTTTGAATTACGCACTTACTTTCCAAAAGGTATTATGGCAAGAACACTTATACTTATAATATTACCTTTATTTTTATCCCAAATTTTAACAGGTTATATATTTTATAAACGCCATTGGAAAAATATTTCGAATCAAAGTGCAGCCGTATTTGCTGCAAATGTTTTAACCATAATGGATTTAAAGGAAGACGATAAAACTCCGGAAGAATTTTCCGATCTTCAAAAAATGATAAAGAAAAATTACTCTATGAATGTTGATTTCCTTGAAGGTGAAAAAATCACAAAGCGAAAAAATTCTAAACGACTTGATTTACTTTCTCTTCGCTACATAAGGAAATTTTTAAACAACAATATTAAATATCCATACACAATTTCTGCATCCGAAGATACTAATGTATTAGAAGTAAAAATCCAATATCCAGACGGTGTTTTAGTGATAAATTCCTCATTAAAATCAGTCTTTTCAAAAACAATTTATATTTTCTTCTTTTGGACAATTGGAAGCATAATAATATTTTCACTTATTGCAATACCATTTGCAAAAAATCAAATTGATTCCATTAAAAAACTAACTTACGCATTGGAAAGTGCTGGTCGTGGTGAAGAAATAAATAATTACAACCCAACCGGTCCAATTCAAATAAAGGAAGCGGGTAAAGCATTTTTAAAAACCTATAATCGTATGCAAAGATATTTGAAATCACGAACAAATATGCTTTCTGGGATTTCTCACGATTTGAAAACTCCACTTACTCGTATGAAACTGGAATTGGAATTTTGTGATGATAAAAACCTACAATTCGCCCTTCTAAATGACATAGAAGATATGGAAAAAATGATAAACTCCTATCTTGATTATGCAAAGGGTAACATTCCAGAAAATTCCCAAAAAACAAATATAACAAACCTTGTAAAAAACATTGTTCGCAAACTTAATAAAGGCAATTATGATATAAAAGTCAATGCAAAACCAAATATCTTTGCTGTGATAAGACCATCTGCTTTTGAAAGAGCAATTGCAAACATTATCACTAATGCAATCAGATATTCAAAAAAGAAAATCATAATTGATATAAAACAATCTGGTAATAAACTTTCTGTTTTAATAGAAGACAATGGCAATGGCATTCCAGAAAATCGTCGTGACGATATGTTAAAGCCATTTACTCGCCTTGAAAATTCAAGGAATACTTCCACCGGTGGTGTAGGATTAGGACTTTCTATAGTCCAAGAAATTATCCATCAACATGGTGGTGAAGTATTACTCCTTGATGGGAAAAAACTTGGCGGTCTCCTTGTAAAAATTGAAATTCCATTAAAATAAAAAAAAGGGTGGAAATAAAAATCTCCACCCTTTCACATTAACTAAACAAAGACTTTTTTATTTTTATTAGAAAGCGTATCTTGCTCCAATAGAGAACATATTGGCTTTTTCTTCACCATCAAATTTTATATCTGTATCTTTCACTTTACCATAGTCAACATATCTGTATCCTGCATCAACAGAAAAATTATTTGCAACTTCATAAGATACGCCAAGACCTGCTTGCCATGTGAATGTTGTATCAGAACCTTTATCATCACTACCTTTAAGTTCTTCTTTTGTCATACCAATACCAAGATTTACATAAGGTGTCCATTTTGTGCCAGTTGCAATATCATAATAACCATTTAACATTAATGACATTTGATTTGATTTAATTTTTTCATTCTCAATTGATCCATCACTATGTTCTTTAACTTCGGTCTTTTTTGCATCAAAAGCATAGGTGAATTCAACATCACTTCTTAAACCTTTACCAAAGTTTAAACCGTATGCAACAGATAATGCAGGTGCCGCTTTATTCATAATTTCATTATTCTTATCTTCAACTTTTGTTTTTGCATAAGAAATATGAGCAGATGTATATTGTGAAATTTCAGCTTTTGAAACACCAGCAAAACCAGCAATCAAAGCCACTGTTAATAAAGATATTTTCTTCATTTTTTTTACCTTTCTTTTTTTAGTTCTATTAAAACGAACGATTTTTTTACACGAAAAAAAACAAAATAAAGAAAAAACTCATAAAAATTATATAAGAATAAATTTATTATGTATAATCAAATAGATAAAATAAATTTAAAATATTACTTGAATTTATTAATATTCTATTATAGTATAAAAACTGAGCGATACAAAAAATCGTTCCTTTTTTTTGCCCTATTAATAGAAAATTATATATTTATTTAAATTCAAACACGCCTATTTGGCAAGCCTTCCACAACACAACATCAATATATCCACGCGGAAGGTCTGTTTCAGCCTCAATAAAAGAAAATACCTTATCACAAACTTTCTTTACCCGTGTGGTCAATGGAAAACTTACCTCCATATCATCATCACCATAAAGAGCAATTCCAAGCCTTTGTATCCACACATCATATTTTACATCGTTAATTCCAAGATTCCGCGCTAAATGATTTTTGGTAATGGAACCAATATGCGGAAGTCGTGCAAGATAAAGCATCTTTGCCTGCACATCAGGACACTTATAAAATTCATCACGATATTTTTCACGATTTGCCCACACTTTGCAAATCGCATTTATCTTATTTTTATTTCCAAAAATAGGAAGAAGGTTAGAAGGCACAACCTCCCCACCACTTTTTATAAATGACACTATTTCAAAAAATTTTTGCTTTGCAATTTTCTGTTTAAATCCACTTGCAAGAATTACATAAAAAACTTCCTCTGCAAACTCCTCTGGATTAAGTATTGGCGGATTTATAAGTCGCCTTTTTATCTCAGCAAAATCTTCCTTGTCCGATGCAACACCGGAGGAAATCAAATACTCCTCTACCTTAAAGAAAAGATTCCTATTGATATTTTTAATAACAGAATTATCAAGAGAGCAAAAAACTTGCATAACAATGCCTTAAATATTATCTAAAATAGGTTGCAACTTATCCATAACCCTATCCAAAACGGCAGCCTCTTTTTCTGCTACATCAAAAGCCTTATTCATATACTGTTTCATAATATCCGGATGTTCAAAGAAACTTTTTACCTTGCTTGCCAAATCTTCTTCATCAGAAACAAGCACTACACAATTTTCCTTCACAAGGATATCGTATGTTTCTTTAAAATTATGCACAGCTTTACCACTTAAAACTGCGCAATGAAGTCTTGCTGGTTCCATAGGATTATGTCCACCAATAGGAGCAAACGAACCACCGACAAATACTATATTTGATAATGTATAGAAAAGTCCAAGTTCGCCCATAGTATCTGCAATATAAACATCGGTATTTGGTTTAATAACCTCTCCAGCAGAACGAAGCGCACCCTTCAATCCATTTACTTCAACAAGTTCCTTTATCTCGCTACCGCGTGCAGGATGACGAGGAGCAATCACCATCAAAACATTTGGATAACGTTTTTTTATTGTTAAGAAAGAACAAAGCAATCTTTCTTCTTCCCCAGGATGAGTTGATGAAGCAACGAACACAGGTCTGTCTCCAATAACATTTTTTAATTTCTTCAATTCATCTTTGTTATATGAAAGCGGAGCAACTGCATACTTCAAATTACCAACACAGGTAGTAGTCTTAACTCCCATAGTTTCCAAACGCTTTCTATCCTCCTCCGATTTTCCAAATCCATAAATAAAAGCATTCATTAAAGGATTACAGAAAGAAAGATTTTCCTTATACTTTGCAAACGATTTATCAGAAATTCTTCCATTTAAAACGATAAGAGGTATATTTTTGCTTTTTGCAGACAATATTAAGTTAGGCCAAAAATCACTATCGACAAAGAAACCAACTGATGGTTTCCAATAATTAAAAAATCTATCTACATACGCACGTCTATCAATAGGTAAAAATTGATGAAATGCTCTTTTACCATCAAGTTTTTTTGCCATATTGTTTGCGGCAGTCAAAGTTGTAGTTGTCACCAACACTGACACATCTTTGTATTTTGAAAGTATTTCATTTACCACAGGAATAATAGAATTGCTTTCACCAACACTTGCTGCATTAAACCAAAAAACTCTGCCCTCAGGTCTTTTTACAGAAGCATAACCAAACCTTTCGCCACGACGATTTTTATCAGTTGTTTCCAATCCCTTTTTTCTTCTTATAAACAAAACAGGTCGGACAACAGGTTTTAATAAAAAAGTTAAAAATCTATAAAAATATAATTTCATTTTATGCTCTCCTATAATAAATTTTTATAATAAATGATAAACAATAAAATAATCAAAGTCAACTTTTATGATTTCGAATATACACCCATTTTTTTATCAAGCAAAACTGTCTTCTTTCGCATAACATTTTCTAAATCTTTCTTTATTTTTTGTATATCATCCATAGACGCATTTTTATCGACATACACAAAATCACCAACTTCAACTACTGATTTTGAAAAAGGTTTCACAAGCATAAATCTGTCCCAAGAATTAAAAAACTTTACTCTGTTTGCTGAAGCATACAAAGGAACAATAGGAGCACCACTGCTTTTTGCAAATAAAAATACACTATCAGTAGTAAATGTTTGCGCAGGACCCAATGGTCCATCAGGAGTAAGTCCAGCAGAAATTCCGCTTTTTAAAAGTCGCAAAAACTTAAACACAACTTCCTTTGCACTTACTGTAGATTTAGAAGAAGACAAGATATTCTTTATCCCCAACCAATTATAAATTTTACCAATCATACGCCCATCGCTATGGGTTGAAAAAATTCCATACACAGGAAATTTTTTAGGCCAAACTTTTGTAACTAACATACTCCTTGAATGCCAAAAAACTATTATTACAGGTTTTCCAGATTTAAGGTAGGTAACCAAAGATTTCCTATTTATATATGTGGTCCAAGACAAAAGTTGCACCAATCTTACAAGTAAAAACAAAATAAAAGAAACTATATTTATAACAATATTTTTCTTTAATAATTTTTTAAAAAACGCCATTATTACACATCTCCATCTTGAAATAAATACATATCTCTATCTACTTTTTCATTATCATCTTTTATTTTATCAATCAAGTTATTAGGAAGTCTTTTTGGCATAATTTTATTGTCAACTTTTTCAACATAAATAGATGTCGATGGATAAGCAAAATTCGCATTAGCCTCCTCAACAACTTCCTTTATTTTTAAAACTAAATCTTCCTTTATTTTAAGCCAATCAGCCCACACATTAGTATTTGCAAAACAATACACCAATAAATCAATAGATGAAGGACTAATCTTATCAATTCTTACTTGCATAATAGATTCAGGAGGTTTTACAAAATCATTATTATCAATCAAATACTTTTCTATTTCCTGTCTTATATAACGAAGTTGATTAGATGTTGTTCTATATTCAAGGGCAATATACCACTCAATACGCCTATATTTTCGGGATGAAAAGTTTATAACCGCGGCATCAGATAAAGTGCTGTTTGGAACAAACAACGGTGCCCTATCAAACTTTCTTATCATAGTAGAACGAAAACCAATATTTTCAACAATCCCTTCTATAGGGTTGTCAACATCCTCTATCTTTATAATATCACCAATGTTGAATCGTTTTTCAGAGATAATTGCCATACCTGAAATAATATTCTTAAACATATCTTGTGCACCCAAAGCAACAGCCATACCGACAAGTCCCAAGGAAGCAATAAGAGTGCTTACCTTAACACCCCAATTTTCAAGCAATGCTGAGGCACCAATAATAAATACAAGGAACTTTAAAATTCTAACAGACCAGGTAATAACAACTGTCTTTGTATTATCCAAATGTGTTTTTCTAAATATCGCAGCCACAGGACTTATAAACGAATAAATAAGCCATGTAATATTAAAGATATAAAGTGATTTTAACAAATTTCTTGTATAAAAAACCAAAGAATGAGGAATTTTTAAAACACTTATCGCAAAATAAACACCAACGACAATAGGAATAAACTCTATCGGTTGTCCAATCTCCCTTAATGACTTTTCTTGACCATAAGTAATTTTTTTAAGGATTAAAAAGTTCAAAAGTTTCACCATCAAAAATGAAAAGAAATCCTTTACAATAAAAGCAATTAACATAATGAAGAGAGCAATTACAAATCGCCCTACATTAGTCATTTGCAACCAATAATAGAAATTGCTTATATAATCTAAAATCAAAGAAACATCAGGCATTCCAAAATTAAATTTAAACATAACACTCCTTATTTATTATATATATTTAAATTATAACAAAAGAATTAAAAAAATCCAGTATATTATTTCAATAAATATTTATATAATTGATAGGGAGTAATAACCCTTACAGAAGAAATTCCCAAAATCCTTTTAACCACCTCAACACAAGTAAAAATACCAAATTTCCAAGAAGGTGAAACATTTTCATTTATAGAAGTTTTAACAACTTTCATATCATAATTTTCTAACTCCTTAATCAATCTATCTCCTAAAATATGAAAACTCATAAGTTCTATTTTCGATGAAAGAGGATCTACAATAAAAAAATAGCCATTATCTTCAAGAATTAAAAAACAATGCTTAAAACCAACATGCAAAAATTTTAAATACCATAATGTAGTAACAGGTGAAAATACGACCCAAACATTATCCCATTTTACATTCAAACCAAATCTTCGCATCTAACAATCCCTTTTTTTCTTAATACTGTTTCAAGTTTATCCATAGCATCGTCCCACCACAATGCCTCCATCTCTTCATCTTGAATCCTACTATCCGGAGGACATTGCAACCTTCCATACTTTATAAGGGTTTTCAAATGTCTTTCACTTATTTTCTTTGCCAAATATAATTTAACGACAGATAAATAAATATCATCAAGGACACAGGGTCTTACAATTACTTTATTAGAATTATTACTTTTATAAGGATTTTTCCTTTCATATTTACAATACCAAAACCAAGCATCTTCAGCACAGTTAAAAAGGACCTCACCTGATTCATTTTCTAAAATACTTAATTCTTCAACTTTCATATTTCCCCTCCTCTCAAAATTTTTCAAATTAAGATGTTCCATAGAACAAACAAGGAACATAAAAACACACTAAAGCGATTCTTTTTAAAAGTCAACGAAGATATAAACTTTTTTCTGAAAGAAACAAGAATTTCAACCTAAAATTGTAAAAAGACAATTATTTTCTACAAAAACAGATAAAATAAAAAATATAGTAGAAAATTTTTTATTTTTATAGTATAATGCTTTCATCAACATAAACTAAGAAGGGGAAAAAAATGATTGATAGAGAAAATGAATTCTTTGGTGATATAAAATCAGAAAATCTTGAAGAAACAAATACATCTTCAACTGGAATAAATTACGGTGAAAAAACTGATAAAGCCGGAATGAAAAATATAATTATTGCAGTAAGTGCTGGTGCTGTATTTGCTGCGATATTAGTATTACTTCTTTCACCTAAAAAGGATAATCGTGATGTAAATAATTTCGCGGAAATTCCAACACTTTCTCAACCTACTGGTCCAATAAAAATTCAACCAACAAATCAAATATCTTCTGCTACTCCAGATGTATTTGAAACTGCTACAATTTACAATATTCCAACAGAAACACAAAATGAGCCAATAGTTCAACCTCAAGTAGTTGAACCTGCTCCTGTTGTAAAATCAGTTACTCCGGCACCTGCTCCTGCAAAACCTGTTGTAAAAACTGTTAAAAAGGTTCAACCTGCAAAGAAACCTGCAAAAGTTGAAGTTAAAAAGCCTGCACCTGCTCCTGTTGCAAAGGCAAAATCAGAATCAAAAATTTCTGTTCCAGAAAAGGAAATTGTTGAAACAAAGACAAATATCCCAGGTGAGGTAGAACTTTCTCTTGTAACACCAACAACTGGAATTTGGAATGTTCAATTGGTATCAACAAGTTCTGAATCTGCTGCGCAAAATGAATGGGAAAATTTATCAAAAAAATATCCAGCAATACTTGGTGGTAAATCCCATACCGTAAGCAAAACAGAAATAAATGGTAAAACATATTACAGATTAAGAGTTTCAAATATTGCAACTTCTGACGAAGCAACAAATATCTGTAACCAATTAAAAACTTACAAACTATCTTGTTTTGTTACAAAATAAGGAATTAATATGATAGGAATGACAGAATTAATTTTAATACTTATTATAGTTATTCTAATTTTCGGTGCAGGGAAATTTCCAAAAATTATGGAAAACTTTGCCGAAGGAATAAATGTTTTCAAAAAAACAATAAAGGAAGATAAAAACAAAAATAATAAGGATTTAAAAAAGAAAAAAACAACCTCTTCTAAAAAGAAGAAAACTGCAAAATCAAAATAATTATGAAAACACAAGAAAGTTTTATACCGGAAACAATAAGACATTATTTAATAAACTTATGTCAAAAAGTTTTCGGTATTTTTCTTATCATATTAAGTGTTTATTTCACAATTTCATTACTTTTTTTCTGTCCTACCGATAACAGTTTTGCAATATCATCAACCTTTCCAATAAAAAATATCGCTGGAACAATTGGGGCAAATTATTCAAAATTTATGTTCGAATTTTTCGGACTTTCCTCATTCTTTATAAATTACTTTATCTACATTTTCGGACGATATTTTATAAACAAAGAATTCCTAAAATATTCTCGCACAAAAATTTCTACCTATATGATTTTAAGCATAGTATTCTTATCATTAAACTTTTCATACATTTCAAATATTATGCTAAAACATTTTCCAACACAATTAGGTATGGGCGGACTTACCGGATTTATACTTAAAACAGATATAAAAAATTTGCTTACAAACCTCAATATCACACCATACATACAACCATTTATATTCATACTAAGTCTATGTATAAATGCTGTCACCCTTTATTACGCATTAAACCTAAATCAAAATTCATTAACTATAATTCAAAACAGATTTATAAAGATTTACTTCTACACTATTACATTTGTAAAAACAAAAATCTTAAAAAAGAAAGTCAATAATCAAACCATAATTGAAAAGAGAAATAAACTTCTTCAAACTCCTAAAATAAAAGAAGAAATAATAAAAAAACAAACTACTCAACAAAAAATTGAAAGAAGGATTAATATAAAAAAATCCTCTTATATACTTCCAACAACAGATTTACTAAACCCTGTAAAGGTTGATAAAAACATAAATAACAATGAAGAAATCAATATAAAAAAAGCAAAGATGTTAGAGGGTATTCTAACTGAATTTGGTATAGAAGGTAAAATCACAAATATAAAAACTGGTCCAGTTATCACCCTTTTTGAAATGGAACCAGGACGCGGTATAAAAACATCCCGCATAACAAGCCTTTCCGAAGATATTGCAAGAAATATGTCGGCACTTTCTGCCCGTGTTGCGGTAATCCCAGGGACAAATAAAATAGGTATTGAACTTCCAAACACCCACAGAAAGATGGTCTACCTTCGTGAACAATTTGAAAGCCCAACTTTCGAGAATACAGAACATATACTTCCTATCTCCCTTGGTAATGACACAAGCGGAAACCCTGTATTCGTAGATTTGGCAAAAATGCCTCACTTACTTATTGCTGGAACTACAGGCTCCGGTAAATCAGTTGGTGTCAATGGAATGATTCTCTCACTTCTTTATAAATATACACCTGACGAATGTAAATTTATAATGATTGACCCAAAAATGTTGGAATTCTCCGTCTATAATGACATTCCACACCTTCTTATCCCTGTTGTTATTGACCCAATAAAGGCTGTCGCTGCCCTTAAATGGGCGGTTCGTGAAATGGAAGAAAGAAACCGCAATATGTCTGCCCTTGGTGCAAAAAATATTGAATCTTATAATCAAAAAGCAAAATCAATGCAGGGCGAATTCATCACTCGCGAAGTCCAAACTGGATTTGACCCACAAACCGGTGAACCAATAATGGAAGAAAGAAAAATTGAAATAAAACCTATTCCTTACATTGTTGTCATAGTTGATGAAATGGCTGACCTTATGCTTGTTGCTGGTAAAGAAGTAGAAGCAGCAATAGCCCGTCTTGCCGCAATGGCTCGTGCTGCAGGTATCCACTTAATTCTTTCAACACAACGTCCATCAGTCGATGTCATCACAGGAACAATAAAATCAAACTTCCCTAACAGAATAAGTTATCGTGTTGCCTCTAAAATAGACAGTCGCACTATCATAAATGAACAAGGTGCTGAACTTATGCTTGGAAAGGGAGATATGCTTTATATGGCAATGGGTGGCAACCTTATCCGTATTCACGGTGCCTTTGTATCAGAGGATGAAATTGAACGAGTTGTATCATTCATAAAGGCACAGGCAAAACCAAATTATGTAAAAAATATTACCGCAGAAAAACCAACAAAGGATGCTCCACCAAGTCTTCTTGATAAAACTATATTCACTGATGCAAAGGAAAACAAGGATGACAACTTGTATAATCAAGCAGTTCAAATAATACTTTCTGCTGAACGCCCATCAATATCATACCTTCAACGCCGTCTTGGTATAGGTTACAATAAATCCGCAACCCTAATAGAAAAAATGGAACAAAACGGAATTTTATCCGCTCCAGATTCCACTGGAAAGCGCACAATTCTTACAAAAAAGGACTAAAATGTTTCACGTGAAACATTTCACAACAAAAATAACTTGATTAAATTATTAAGCTAAAATAATATATAGTTTTAAAGGAGAAATTATGAAAACATTATTACTAATCATTGCACTGCTTTTTTCAAATGTAACTTTTGCAAATACAAACCTTGCAAACGATATGACTTTAATAAAAAATATTGAAACTTATGTAAATTCACTTCAAAGTATAATCGGAAATTTCAACCAAGTATCATCAAACGGGGCAACTGATTCTGGTGTATTTTATATAAACAAACCTGGAAGAATGAGACTTGAATACAAAAGCCCTATTCTCCTTGTTGCAGATGGTTCTTCTATCGTTTATTTTGATAAAAAATTGGACCAAATTTCATACATATCACTTGATTCAAATCCTGCATCAATAATACTAAATGGAAATATAAATTTAACTGATGAAAAATCACCTGTAAAAATTTCAAACATAACAAAAAATGATGATATGTTAGAAGTTGAACTTACCGTCCCAAATGAAAAACAATCTGGAAAAATCACTATGATATTTCAAGAAAAACCTCTATCACTTCTCGGTTGGAAGGTAAAGGATGCACAGGGTATCACAACAACAATTTCACTATATAATATAAAACCAGCAAAAAATTTAAGCGATTCACTTTTCAAAATAACAAGAACAAAAAGTTTTGATAACAAAAAAAGCAATAGTAAATACTACTAAAATGCAAAACATTATTGATATAGAAACAGAAGAAAAAACAAAAAACTTTGCCAAACAATTCGCAATCCAACTAAAAAAAGGCGATATAATTCTTTTGTATGGCACTTTGGGTATAGGTAAAACTTTTTTCACTCGCTCACTTATTCAAAGCCTAATAAATAAAGATATTGATGTTCCAAGCCCAACATTTACTATACTTCAAAATTATGAAAGTCCAAAGGGGACTATCTCCCACTATGATTTATATCGTATAGAAAGTCCGGATGAACTATACGAACTGGATTTTGATAACTCTCTTAATAACAACATTACAATAATAGAATGGCCCGAAATTATTGAGGATTATATTACAGAACACTACAATCCAATAAAACTGCATTTTGAATACAAAAATAATAAAAGAATCATAACTAAAATTTGATTAAAAAAATGCGATTCGCAAAACAATTTCACAGAAAAAATTCAAAAAAATAAATTTGAAAAAAAATTATAAAATTTTCAATTTTTAAATAGTTTTTAACTATTTGATTTTACTATATAATTTTAATAAAAATTTCACTAAAAAAATTTCAAAAAAATGTGTCTTTTTTCCTTGCATTTAAAAGGTAAAATTGCTAGTATCAACCTATATTTTAAAAGAAAAGGAGAATAAAATTGGATAACGAAAATATCTTAGAAAACAATACTGATAAAAGCATAAAAATTGCTCCTATCGTTCACGAAATGCAAACCTCATACCTTGATTATGCGATGAGTGTTATTATATCCCGTGCCCTTCCTGATGTTCGCGATGGTTTAAAACCAGTTCACAGACGAATAATTTACTCTATGAAGGAAAACGGCTTCGAATACGGCAAACCATTCAGAAAATCCGCTCGTGTAGTCGGCGATGTTATGGGTAAATACCACCCACACGGCGACGCCGCTATTTACGATGCTATGGTCCGCCTAAGTCAAGATTTTACAATGAATGTTGCTCTTGTTGATGGTCAAGGAAACTTTGGTTCTATGGACGGCGACAGTGCCGCTGCTATGCGTTATACCGAAGCAAGAATGTCAAAGGCTGCTGCCTATATGGTGGACGATTTAGAAAAGGAAACCATAGATTGGCGTCCAAACTACGATGAATCGACAAAGGAGCCAGAGGTTCTTCCTGCTCGCTTCCCTAACCTTCTTGTAAATGGAAGTGGTGGTATAGCCGTAGGTATGGCAACAAACATTCCAACACACAACCTAGGCGAAGTAATTGATGCTTGCTGTGCAATAATTGATAATCCAGATTTAAATGTGGAGGATTTAATAAAATATGTCCCTGCACCTGATTTTCCAACCGGCGGACTTATCATTGGACTTTCTGGTTCATACAGTGCATTCACAACTGGTCGCGGTTCTATCATAATTCGTGCAAAAACTCATTTTGAAGAAGTTCGCACAAAACAAGCAATCATAGTTGATGAAATCCCATACCAAGTAAATAAAAAGGTTATGATTGAAAAAATCGCCGAACTTGTAAAGGATAAAAGGATTGAGGGTATCTCCGACATTCGCGATGAATCTTCGCGTCAAGGTGTTCGCGTTGTAATTGAACTTAAAAAGGATGCAAACGGCGAAGTAGTTCTTAATCAACTTTTCAAATACTCACAACTTCAAGTAAGTTTCGGTATCAATATGCTTGCAATTAATAAAGGTCGCCCAGAGTTAATGAACCTTAAACAAATACTTGAAGCATTTATCGAATTCCGCGAAGAAGTAATTCGTCGTCGCACAACTTTTGATCTTAATAAATCAAGAAATAAGGCTCATATATTAGTAGGTCTTTCAATCGCAGTTGCAAATCTTGATGATGTTATCACTCTTATCCGTAATGCAAAGGACCCAATTGATGCAAAAGATAAATTGATGGCTCGTGATTGGAAAGCCGAAGATATGCAACCACTTATTGATTTAATTGACGATCCAGAAAGCAAAATCGTCAACGGCACTTATCGTTTATCAGAGGCACAAGCAAAGGCAATCCTTGAATTAAAACTTCACAGATTGACTGGCTTGGAACAAGACAAACTTGCCGAAGAAATCAAACAAACTGGTCTTGAAATCCAAGAATTCCTTTCAATTCTTCTTAACAGAACAAAGTTAATGGAAATTCTTAAAAATGAATTGATTGAAGTTAAAGAAAAATTCGGCACACCAAGAAAAACCGAAATTGTTCCATCCGAACTTGAAACTGATTTAGAAGATTTAATCGCACGCGAAGATATGGCTATCACAATTACAAATACAGGCTACATAAAACGCGTTCCACTAAATGTATATAAGGCTCAAAATCGTGGTGGTAAAGGAAGAACCGGTATGAATACAAAGGAAGAAGATTTTGTAACAGATGTGTTCGTTGCAAACACACATACACCTATGATATTCTTCTCTAACAAAGGTATCGCTTACCAAATGAAGGTCTACAAACTTCCTCTTTGCACCCCACAATCAGTAGGAAAAGCTTTAATCAACCTTCTTCCACTTGAACAAGGCGAAACAATTTCAACAATTATGCCACTTCCAGAGGACGAAAGCGAATGGGAAAAACTTTATGTAATGTTCGCAACATCAAAGGGAACAGTAAGACGCAACAGACTTTCTGACTTCCTAAACATTCGCCAAAATGGTAAAATTGCAATGAAATTTGATGAGGACGGTGACGAACTTATCGCTGTGAAACCATGTCGTGAAGACCAAGATGTATTCTTAACTCTTCGTGGCGGAAAATGTATCCGTTTCCCAGTTCCAGAAGTTCGCGTATTCCAAAGCCGTAATTCAACTGGTATAAAGGGTATAAAAGTTGAAAGTGGTGACAAGGTTATCTCTATGTCAATCATCAATCACACAGATATTGACCAAGAAACAAAAAATGCTTACCTTAAACTTTCACGCGCCCTTCGCCATACAGAATTTGAAGATTTGGAGGGTGAAGAAGTCCTTGAAACAACAAAGACCTTATCCGAAGAAGAATACAGAGATTTGGAAGCAAAGGAACAATTCATCCTAACCGTAAGTGAAACTGGATTTGGAAAACGCACATCTTCTTATGAATACAGAATCACTCACCGTGGCGGTTCTGGTATCGCAAACATAAAGATTGCGGATAAGACAAAGGCTATCGTTTCATCATTCCCAGTCCTTGACACAGACAATATTCTTATGGTCACAGACGGTGGAAAAATGATACGTTTAGCAACAAACAAAATCCGTATTGCTGGTCGTCAAACTATGGGTGTGACACTCTTTAAAACTGCTGAAAATGAAAAGGTTGTATCAACCGCAATCATCGCAGAATCTGATGATGAAGAAGTTATTACACAAGATAATAACGAGCAATCTTCAACAGGGTCAAAAGAGCAACCACAACAATCCGAACCAATAAGGCAAGAGACTTCATCTGAAGCAAAAACAGAAGAGGTAAAAACTGACCTTTTTGAGTAGGATATAAAATGCTTGGCATAAGTTTAAATGAACTAATACTTGTAATACTACTGATGGTAATATTCATAAAGCCAAAGGATATTCCATCAGTGGTAAATGTCATAGCAAAATTTTGGAAAAAAATAAAAAATTTCATATATGAAATTCAAACACAAATACAAAATATCACCGATGAAATTGATGAAACAAAAAATGTAACCTACGAATCTTTTCATGATAAAATTGAAAAGGTCCGACTTGAAATTGAAAAACAAGAAGAACTTGATTTATATGATGATATTGATAAAAAAACACCAAAATTAAAAATTGAAAAAGCAAAACAAAGAACTAAAACAAAATGACAAAAGAACAATTAAAGGAATTTCCATTAATAGAACACTTAACCGAACTAAGGTCAAGGATAATACATTCTTTGCTTTTTTTTATCTTTGCTTTTGTTTTTTGCTATACATTCAAAGATGATATTTACAACCTAATCACATACCCATTAATATCAACCCTGCAAAATAACCATATCACAAGCAAACTTATATACACAAAAATAACAGAGGCTTTCACATCAACCCTTTCCATAACATTTTCATCTGCATTGTTTATCTCTATTCCATATTTTGCAATTGAACTTTGGCTTTTCATAACTCCTGCACTTTACAAAAATGAAAAAAGATACTTTTTCCCATACCTACTACTAACCCCTATCCTATTTTTATGTGGAGTAATATTCTGTTATTTTTTAGTTCTTCCTCAAACATTTGACTTTTTAATCTCATTCGCGAACAGCGAAGGTATGGCAACCCCTTTAATCTTACAGGCTAAAATCACCGAATATATTGATTTAACAATAACTCTACTTAATGCTTTCGGACTTTGCTTTTTATTACCTATTTTTTTGATATTACTAATAAAATTTAATATTTTAGAAAGACAAACTTTAATAAAGGCAAGAAAATATGCAATCATTTTGATTTTCATAATTTCTGCAATTCTTACCCCTCCGGATGTGATTTCACAAATACTTTTGGCAATACCTTTAATGCTTATGTATGAACTTTCAATCATACTTACAAAACAAAGAAAAATTAAACCAACCACAAAGAAAATTTCAACAAAGAAAGATAAAAAGAAAACAACAAAATCCCTCTTTCAAAAATTGAAATTTTTTAAGAAAAAATAATATATAGATTTTATAAAAAAAATATAGTATTATAAAAATATGAGAGAAAAAAATCTTAAAAAATTGTTGTTGACTGTTATTTCATTTATTATTCCAATAAATTGTTGTAATCAGGTTTTTGCAAATCAGTTACAACCAGAAGAGGAACTTATTTCCTCCTCCGACAATCTATTTATACCTTCCGCATTAAGGAATACACCAGAATACGAAATTGAAATTGTCTCTCCTGAAAATATAAAGGAAGAAAAGGTCACAAACGAAGAAGTAAAAACCACTCCAACAGAGGCAAAAAAAATCACAGTAAAAAAGGGGGATACTTTATACTCTATCGCCCAATCAGAAAATATAAAGGTTTATGATTTAGCGGAGTTTAACAAAATTTCATCACCTTATACACTTAAGATAGGGCAAAAAATTTCTATACCTAACAATAAAAATCTTTCAACAACACAAGTTGTAAAAACTACCACCAATGTAATTACAAACCTTGATAAAACAAAATCATTTATAGAAGAACCAAAAATAGACTTTGTCACAATAAAAAAAGGTGACACTATCTACTCCATCGCAAAAAATAATAATGTTCCATTAAAGGATTTAATAATAAGAAACAACCTTAAACCTCCTTACACCCTTTCTATAGGGCAAAAAATCTATATGCCAAACACCGCATTTCATATAGTTCAAAAGGAAGATACTGTTTATTCTATTTCAAGGAAATATAATGTTAATTTAAACTCCCTTGTAAAACTAAATAACTTAAAAGAACCATACATAATAATCACAGGGCAAAAAATAATTCTTCCTGCTTCAAATGTTGATGTAAAACTTGCTGTAAATGAAAAAACAACAAAGCCAAATACACCTACACAACCAAAAATTACAACTCCTGCAAGACAAGTGGAAACTGAAATAAAAACACCAACCAAAATAGAAACCGAAATACAAACAACAGTAACTGCCCAAAAATCAGAACAAACAAAGGAAACTGTGAATAAAATTATTGCACGCCCTGCACCTCTTACATCCCAAAAATTTATGTGGCCAGTCAAGGGTAAAGTTATATCTGATTTCGGGGTAAAAACAAACGGTAAAAGAAACGACGGTATAAATATTTCTGCTCCTATCGGGACAAAAGTAGCCTCCGTTGAAAATGGAATAATCGCATATGCTGGAAATGAATTAAAGGGATTAGGAAACCTTATCATTATAAAACATGACAAAGATTATATGACAATATATGCCCATAATGATGAATTAAAGGTCAAAAAGGGTGACAAAGTCAAACGCGGAGATATTATTGCAACTGTTGGTAAAACTGGACGAGTAACAACTCCACAACTTCATTTCGAAGTCCGCCAAAAAACAAAATCTATAAATCCAGTTGCTGTTTTAGAAAGAAAATAATCTTATAAAATTCTCTACACCCTACATAAAAACAAAACCAAAAGAATAATTTCAAAGATAAAGAATATCAACCTATTTAATCCCTATTATCAAAATGATAAAATAATTTTGAATGGGAGGCAATTATTATGATAAACAAAACAAATTTACAAATTCTATTTTTAATTGCGATAATTTCTACAAGCATTGCAATCATATCATCAGCCGATGCAACAACAACTCTTACAAAAACTGAAACAATAGAAGTAAAAGCAAAAAATCAGGCAGAAGCAAAAAAAATAATGAATGATATGGAAAAAAAACTTGATAATAAAATAGAAAAATAAAAATTCCCAAAACAAATTAAGAAATTGCTTTTTATATAAAAGCAATCTATAATCATAAACAGATATTATAATAAAAGGGTAAAAAGTTGTTTGAAATAAAAAAAACAAATAACATTTGGGAAATAATTCTACCATCTACTTGGGAAAAAGTTGATTCTGAAACAATATATAAGGATTTTATAGAAAAATTAATAAAACCCCTACCTGAAAAAATTATAATAAATGCAATAAATCTAAAATTATGGGACTCCACACTCGCAATCTTTATTACAGATATTTCAAAAATTACAAAACAAAAAAACATAAATATAGCAAATAAAAATTTCCCACAGGATTTAGTAACCTTACTATCCCTTGTAAATAAACCACAAACAAAACCATCAATTCCAAAGGTAAAAAAACTTGACTTCTTATCAAACATAGGAAACTGTTTTTTAATTCTTACAATGAAAATTGAAGATGTCCTAAAATTCCTCTATCAAACATTACTTTCAATAGGAAGAACAATAAAGGGCACGGTCGTAATGCGCCCTATAGATTTTTTCTTCGCCCTTGATGATTGTGGACCAAAGGCAATAGGCATAGTCTCACTTATCAGTTTTATGGTAGGATTAATTCTCGCATTTGTAGGTGCAATACAATTAAAACTTTTCGGTGCAGAAATTTACATTGCAACCCTTGTATCTATAGGTATGACAAGAATTATGGGCGCCATTATGACAGGTATAATTATGGCAGGAAGAACAGGTTCCTCCTATGCTGCGACAATAGGAACTATGCAAGTAAACGAAGAACTTGATGCAATGAAAACAATGGGAATTTCAAGAATTGATTTTCTTCTTATCCCAAGACTTTTAGCACTTACAATAGCAATGCCATTTTTAACAATAATATCAGATATTATGGGAATAATTGGAGGGGGATTTGTGGGAATAATTTTACTTGATATTCCATGGCAAGAATACCTTAAATACACAACACAATCATTTACAACAACAAACTTTCTTGTTGGACTTTTCCATGGATTGGCTTATGCAATAATAATTGCCCTTTGTGGTTGCTACTATGGATTAAATTGCGGACGCGATGCTGACAGTGTGGGACAAACAACAACAAAGGCCGTAGTTTCTTCCATAGTATGGATGATTGTAATAACTGGAATTATAACCGTAATATTTGAAAGGTTGGGAATATAATGACCCCTATAATAAAGGCTGAAAAATTAACGACAGGATATTCAAACCAAATTCTTCTTAATTCGGTTAATTTTGATGTGAAACCTCACGATATATTCGTAATTATGGGTGGTTCTGGTTGTGGTAAAAGTAGTCTGCTTAGAGTTTTAACAGGACTTCTTCCTGCAATAAGCGGAAATATTTATATAAAGGGAACAGATATTACCACTGCTACTCAACAACAAAAAGATGATTTAATGAAAACCTGTGGTATTTTATATCAAAGTGGTGCTCTATTCAGTTCTATGACACTTGCAGAAAACATTGCCCTACCACTTGAACAATACAGTGATTACAGCAAATCTACCATAGATGACCTTGTAAATATGAAATTGAAACTTGTCGGACTTGATGGATACCAAGATTTTTACCCATCAGAAATAAGTGGCGGTATGAAAAAACGTGCTGGTCTTGCCCGCGCATTGGCACTTGACCCTGACATAGTCTACTTTGATGAGCCATCAGCCGGACTTGATCCAGTAAGTTCAAAGCAACTTGACGATTTAATCTTAAATATAAATCAAAGTTTCGGCACAACCATTGTTGTAGTAAGTCACGAACTTGCATCAATTTTTACAATCGCAAACAACAGTATCTTTTTATCAAAAGAAACTCAAAGTATTTTGGCTCGTGGCAACCCACACGAATTACTAAAAAATCCACCAAACAAACAAGTATATGAATTTTTAACAAGGGGAAAATAAATGAAAAAGACACCTAACAAAAAAAGAATTGGCATATTTGTAATAATCGGCATACTACTTCTTTTGGGACTTGCCGGTCAATCAGTAATAAAAAACGCTTTTCAAAAAAAAGAAGATGTTTGGGTAATGTATTTTGAAGAATCTATAAAAGGATTAAACATTGGCTCTCCTATTGTTTTTAAGGGTGTCGAAATAGGTAAAGTATCAAGTATAGAACTTTTCGTAAATCCAGAAGATTTATCGGTCAAAATCCCTGTATATGCAGAAATTTTTCCAAATCAACATATAAAAAGAGCCATCACTTCGCTTGAAAAAAGAGAGGCTTTACAAACATTAATAGAAAAGGGATTAAGGGCAAGACTTATAACTCAAAGTTTGCTTACAGGTTCCCTTATGATAGAACTTGAAATACTTCCAAACACACAAATTGAATACAGAGGTCCTAAAGAATCTAATATGATAGAAATTCCAACAACTCTATCTTCACTTGGTGAAATTCAAAAGGGATTGCAAGGCTTACGAATAAGAGAAGCAATCAAAAAATTTGATAATCTTTTAACAAAAATAAACAATATGATGGATAATAATTCTGGTCGTATTGATGATATGTTCATAAACCTAAACAAAACTTTAATAAGCATAAAAGATATGAGCCGTTCTTTCAATAATATGGCAGAATATCTTGAACGCCATCCAGAAGCACTTTTAAGAGGAAAGGGAAAATAAAATGAAAAAAATACTACTAATTGCAATACTTACTTTTATAACAGGTTGTATGTCAACTCCAATTGCAAAAACTGAAAATTATTATACTTTACAGGCAGTTCAATCTGAACCTGTAAGTTTGAAAAATATATCTATAAGTTTAAATTCACCTGACATACCATCATATTTGAATAAGTCACAGGTGATAATTGAAAATGCAAATTCATCAATACTTCAAATAAATGAAAAAGAAAGATGGATTGAACCATTTGGAAAACTTCTTGAGAGAACAATTACAAATGATCTTTATACATATATTCCAAATGCAACAATATCAAATCCAGCCATAAGTTTAGAAAAAACGGATTACAATATATCTATACAAATAAACAAACTTGGTGGTCCTTTAAATGGAACTTTAACACTTGATGCTATGTATACAATACAAAATAATAAAACAAAAAATACATCGCAAAAAAGAATGATTTTAAATGAAAAATGCGGATCTACATACCTTGACTTTACAACTACTTTAAGCAAACTTGTGAACGATATGGTAAAACAAATCGCAACTATAATTACAAAATAAATAAATTATATTTTTTAATTGCAATTTGTTAAATATATTATATAATATATCGCATAAATTGGGAATTTAGCTCAGTTGGTTAGAGCTCCCCGCTCATAACGGGGCGGTCGTTGGTTCGAGTCCATCAATTCCCACCATTATAAAATCCCCATAATAGGGGATTTAATTTTAACAAACAATTTGATATATTTTTATCCAACCATTGCTTCCTGTATTTCCAGGGTGTGAACGAGGATGACTGTCACTTTTTCCACCTGCTCCACCGGCACCACCTTGTCCATTACCAGTATTTGTTGCATCTTTACCTGCCTCATGCTTAGATGCTCCTCCACCAGCCTTTCCACCTATTGCTTTAAGTTCAAAACCATGTTGTTCAACATAATGTGTTTTTCCAGCATCATCAACATATTCAGAAACAGTACTTATACCACTTATAGAAAAATACGCATCTTCAGCGTCTTTTCCATCTGATCTGTCTCCTCCAGCAACACCAGCAGCGCCTAAAACTGCAATAGTAGAAAGTTCCTCTTTATTATATATTATATCAGTTTTTAATTCACCATTACCGCCCTTACCACCTCTGTGATAATATCTTTTTGGAAATGAGTATCCTCCATAGGAGCCCCCTCCTCCACCGCCGGCACTAGCAACTTCTATTAAAAAGATTCCAACTGGAAGTTTATAATCATTATATAAGCCAGAAGTTGTAAAACTTTTCACAAGAGTTTTTTGACATTGAGACAGAGGAATTTTATTCCTCATTCCAGACGGACAAACATAATCGCTTTCACATTTTGTTGCACTTTTGTTATCACAATAAAAATAATCATCACAAATAAATTTAATACCACTCTGGCAATAATAACCATCTGGACAATCTTTTTTTTCATTATTTTCACAAAGGAAACCTTCTGGACAAGGTGTGCATTGATACAAAGAAAAAGCAGGTTTATTGTTTAGACAAATACCCCCCCCCGATTAGACAAAACGAGGCAACGATTAAAGATTTTTTCATAATATTATCCTTCTCTTAAAATTAAAACCTAAAATACAATATAATCTATTTTTTAATTTTGTAAAGCGATTATTGAATTAATTACATAAAATTATAAGGGTCTATGTCAATTTTAATGTTTATTGAAGATGGCGGATTAACAAAGGAAAACCACTTTTTTATAATGTCTTGAATCTTTATACTTTTATCAACGATAAGTAAAAATCGCTTTCTGTAATTTTTTTTAAGAAGCGCGATAGGAGCATCAATAGGACCAAAGCAAGAAACTCCATCTAAATTACTTGGTGCACATTTTGAAAGGTGATAACAGAAAGTATCCAAAGTTTGCTTGTTTTTCGCAGATAATACTACACTTGCCAATTTTGAAAATGGTGGCATTTTTGAAATACGCCTGTTTTCCAACTCCTCCTTAAAAAAACTTTCCCTATCATTTTTGGCTATTGCTTGCATTACAGGATTATCTGGATTAAAGGTTTGTATAACGACCTCCCCCTTTTTTTCACCACGTCCAGCACGTCCAGAAACCTGTGTCAAAAGTTGGAAAGTATTTTCATTTGCACGCAAATCAGCGCCACTAAAACTCATATCACCATCTACAACACCTACAAGGGTTAAATCAGGGAAATGATGCCCCTTTACAAGAATTTGTGTTCCTATAATTATATCAACTTCGCGTTTTTCAATTTGTTTTATTATTTCATTAAGTCTTGTTTGCGAAGTAATATTGTCTGATGAAATAGTTGTAATACTTGCATCTGGAAAACGATTTTTGACCTCATCTTCAATCCTTTCAATCCCAGGTCCACACAAAAACCAACTGTCTTCCTTTTCACATTCAGGACAATGGTGAGGTAACTTTGCACTATACCCACAATGATGACAATAACATCTTGTATTATCTTTATTATGTGCAGTCAAATACACACTACAATTAGGACATTGAATTCTGTATCCACAAGAAGAACATAAAACAAGCGGAGCGTAACCGCGTCTGTTTATATAAAGCATAACTTGATTTCCCAAAGAAAGATTGTCCTCAATTTTTTTTACTAATACATTAGAAAGCCAACTTTGTCCCCATTCCTGCTTTTCTGGTTTATTTTGCCGTAAATCAATAAGTTCAATTTTTGGCATAACCGCCTCACCAAATCGTGAAGTCAATTTCACAGATTGATATTTTCCCATTTTTACATTGTTAAGGGTTTCAATTGAGGGAGTTGCCGAGGCAAGTATAATAGGAATTTTATTGATAGATGCTTTTAATACAGCCATATCTCGCCCTTGATAAATAACATTATCTTCTTGTTTATAGGAATTATCGTGTTCCTCATCAAGGACTATTAAAGACAAATTTTTATATGGTAAAAACAAAGAAGAGCGAGTCCCAACAATAACTTTTGCCTCACCATTTACAATTGCTTTCCAATTTTCACGTCTTTGAGCAGGAGTTATACTACTGTGCCACAAAACAGGCTTTATACCAAATCTTAACTCAAATTTAGTTAAAAATTGCCCTGTTAAAGATATTTCAGGAAGCATTATCAATACTTGATTATCAAGATTTTTTAATGCCTCATTTACAACTTTAAAATAAACCTCTGTTTTACCGCTTCCTGTTATTCCATCAAGAAGACAAACAGAAAAACCAGCCCCAAGTTTAGATGATAAAAATTCGGTTGCATTTTTTTGTTCATCAGTCAAATCAACCTCGGTATATGATGGTATATAAGAAACTTCTTTTTTATGACTTTTTACATCATCAAAAATTCCACTAAATCCCATAACCATTTTTAACACATTACCAAAAGAAGATAAATTATATTCAGCAACTTTTTTAATAAAATTTATTTGATTTTCAGTTAAAAAATAATCTTTACATTTTCCCAAAATAAAACGCACCTTTGAAATATCATAATCCAAAGGCTTGTCATTTTTTGAAATTATCACACCCAATTCTTGTTTTGAACGAAAAGGAACATACACATAATCACCGACAAAGAAATCCTCTTCTGTTGGTATCATATAGTCGTATCCATCGCAATTAAGAGGAAGTAATA
This sequence comes from Alphaproteobacteria bacterium, assembly GCA_051885355.1. Lineage (GTDB taxonomy): Bacteria > Pseudomonadota > Alphaproteobacteria > Rs-D84 > CACZYB01 > CACZYB01. Next base: position 46,071 of record JBJEXC010000024.1, read on the forward strand.
CTTTAACTATATCACCATAAGAAAACTTTGTTTTTTCCATTAGTTAGATTTCCTTTTTAAAAGTGACGCATCACCATAAGAATAAAAACGATAATCATTTTCCTTTGCAAACTCATACGCTTTTTTCATTTCATCACTACCTGCAAAAGCACACACCAACATAAACAAAGTTGACTTTGGTAAATGGAAATTTGTAATCAAATAATCAACCGATTTAAAATTGTATGGTGGGGTTATGAATATATCAGTCTCTCTTTCAAAAGGTTCAAAAAATCCATCATTTTTTACAGCCGATTCCAAAAGTCGCAAACTGGTAGTTCCAACCGCAACAATTTTACGCCCCTGTTTTTTTGCAAGGTTAAGTTTATCAGAAACCTCTTTTGTTAAAATACCAAATTCAGAGTGCATTTTGTGATCCTTTGTATCCTCAACTTTCACAGGTTGAAAGGTTCCTGCACCAACATGCAAAGTTAAATAAAGAAGTTCAATACCCTTACTTTTAAGTTTATCAAGCAATTCAGTTGTAAAATGAAGCCCAGCAGTAGGAGCCGCCACAGCCCCCTCTTCCTTTGCATAAACAGTTTGGTAATTCTCTTCATCCTCCTTTGTCGCTTCTCTTTTTAAATAAGGAGGAAGTGGAAGAACACCAATATTATGAAGGGTTGCAAAAAAATCAGCCCCCTTTTTGTTAAATTTTAACTCTACACCACTTTCACCTTGCTTTGATAAAACAGTGCCAATTAAGCCATCTTTGAAACTTAATTCATCACCAACTGATAGTTTTTTAGAATTTCTTATAAAGGCAAGCCAAGTTTCTATATTTATGTTTTTATGAAGCATTACTTCAAACTCACGCCCTTTACATTCCCCATAAATACGCGCAGGAATGACCTTTGTATCGTTAAAAACCATCACACAATTATCAGGAAGTATATCAACCAAATCCTTCACTTGCTTATTAATAAGTTCTGGAACAAGAAGAAGTTTTGCTTCGTCACGCTTTTTCACAGGCTCACGAGCAATAAACTTTTCAGGTAAATCAAAATCAAAAAAATCCACACGCATTTTTATACTCCTTTTGAAAAAGGATTATTGCATTTATTAAAAAAACTGTCAAGGAAAGTTATCTTTATCTATTATGAAATTCTTTTATATTATTTAGCATATTGCAAAAATTATATAATTGTTCATCAGTTTGTTCTTCAGAATCTATATACCAATCCCAATATTGAAAAGTTTTTTGAATTCTTTGTATATCTCTGTTTTTTAAGTTATTATAAGATTTAAGATATTTATTAATAACCTTTTTATCAATATAATTCATACAATGAAATTTGTTACAATTTTCACATTGACTACATTTATTATCCTCTATAAATTTTAATATTTTCAATAAATCATCTTTAACTAGTTTCATAGTAACCTCATTTTTACAATAGAAACAATAAACAAAAAATATAAGATTGTCAAGTTAATCTTTTAAAATTTTATCAATACCTCTTGCTAAAGAGTAAGCAAGTTTTTCCCTATACCATTTTTGATTAAGTTTCTTTTCCTCATCTTTATTTGAAAGGAAACCCATTTCAACAAGCACAGAAGGAACGGCTGAACGAAGAACTGTAAAAGGCGCTTCCCTATTAGGGCTATCAACACAGGGGACATCTTGTCTTACTTGATTAACAATTTCTGTTGACATTTCTACAGAGGCAATTTTTACCTGTGTTTGCATTAAATCACCCAAAATATTCTTTGTCACAGCATCATAACTGTCGAAAGTTCCAATGCCCAACAAATCAGAAGCGTTTTCTTTTTCTGCAATTTTCTTTGACTCCTCATCAGTTGCCCTTTCAGATAGTGTATAAATAGAAAAGCCCTTCGTTGTCTTTTTTGGACTGCTGTCAGCATGTATAGAAATGAAGAATGTTGCATTATTTTTTTCGGCAATTTCTGACCTTTCCCTTAAAGGTAAAAATACGTCAGTTTCTCTTGTCATAATAATTTTATATTGAGGATTTTTTTTAAGTATATCTCTAAGTTGCTTTGCCATACTAAGAACTATATTTTTTTCTTGGGTTCCACCGTATCCAATGGCACCAGGATCCTTTCCACCATGACCTGCATCAATAACAATGATTTTGGGTTTATTCATTTTTCCAGTATTAAAAGAAGTTTTCGATGTGGATGTAGTTTTTGTAGTTGTAGTAGTTGTTTTAGTTGTTGTAGTTCCACCTTTTTTTACACTTTCAGTAATTTCTACTTTTTTGGAAGTTTTAGAATTGGAAGATTTTACTTCTACCTCGACAACGCCATCAGATTTTGAGATATATTTTTGTGAAGGATAAGAATAATGATTTTTAACCAAATCATTAAATTCCGAACTTGTCGCATTTTCAATATCAACAACAAATCTGTAATTTTTATTTGAATTTATAGGATTTAAAACAAAATGATTTTTAACCTTTGCAAAATTAGCCAAATCCAAAACAATTCGAGAAGTATTTTTATCAAATGCAGAAAGTCTTACATTAGAAATAAAACCACTTTTTGAAGATTCTCTTTTTACTTTTGATATATTTAAATTATCAATATCTATGACAATTCTTGTTGGATTAGATAAATAAAATATATTATAAACAGGCATTTGCGATGTTTCCAAAACAAACCTTGAAACATTGCCTGATTGTATTCCTGTTCTAAACACAATAGCATTATTTGATGCCTTTGCAGGTAATACAAAAGTGAAATAAATAAGAATTAAAATAAAAAATTTACTTATTTTTTTTAACAATGCTATAAAAATTCCCTCTTTTTTAATATTTGTATAAATTATATATTAAAAAATAAAAAATTAAAAGTAATTTATAAAAAACTTGTAAAAAAATAAAAACTTAGATATACTAAATATATTGTTAAATAAATTATAGAAATAATATGATAAAACTACTAAAAGGATTTCTAAAAAATATAAGTGTTGTGCCTAATGGCGGCAAAACATTGAATAATTTTTGTTTATTTAACTCTAATATATATAGTGATAATTTTTTCACACTATATAACAATATGCAAAGAAATTTTTATAATAAATATATAAAATTAAATAATTGGAGATTGATAAAAAATGACAAAAAAGATGTTAATAGATGCTACTCATTCCGAACAGACCAGAGTTGCTATAATAGAAAATAATTCACTTGAAGATTTTGAACTTGAAACAATAACTAAAAAGGAAATAAAAGGAAATATCTATCTTGCAAAGGTGATTCGTGTTGAACCTTCTCTTCAATCCGCATTTGTGGAATATGGTGGTGCAAGACACGGATTTTTACCATTTTCAGAAATACACCCTGATTATTTCCAAATACCTATAGAAGATAAAAAGGCTCTTCTTATTTCTCAAGATTTAGATGATGAGGATAAAGACGAGGAAAAACATTCTGATACATCTGTTGAAACATTTGCAGAAGATGAAGATGAGGCAGTAGAACGTCAATCAGAGGAAAAAAGAAAACAACTTCTTCGCCAATACAAAATTCAAGAAGTTATAAAGTCAGGTCAAATCTTACTTATTCAAGTGGAAAAGGAAGAACGTGGAAACAAAGGTGCAGCAATCACAACCTATATATCCCTTGCTGGACGCTATTGCGTCTTAATGCCAAACAGCAATAAAAGAATAAAATACGGTGTTTCCCGCAAAATTCCTTATGGTGAAGATAGAAAAAATCTTAAATCTATTCTTAAAGATTTACCTATTCCAGAAGGTATGACCGTTATTGCAAGAACAGCCGGCTGTAACAAAACATACAAGGAACTACTTGCTGATTACGATTATATGATTAACCTTTGGAATGAAATAAGAAAGAAAACTTTTGCATCAACTGCACCTGCACTTATTTATGAAGAAAGCGACCTACTTCGTCGTGCGATTCGTGATATGTATAAGGCTGATGTTGATGAAATTTTAATTGAAGGTGATGAAGGTTACAAAAAAGCAATGGATTTTGCAAAGCAAATAAGTTTTGATGACCTTAAAAAAATCAAAAAATACAATGACCCTGCCCCTTTATTTATTGAATATAAAGTAGAGGCTCAGTTGGAGGCAGTTCAAAACCCAATAGTAAAACTTCCAAGCGGTGGTTATTTGGTAATTAATCCAACAGAAGCATTAACTGCAATTGATGTTAACTCTGGACGCGCAACAAAGGAAAGAAATATTGAAGAAACTGCACTTAAAACAAATTTAGAAGCAGCGCAGGAAGTTGGTCGCCAACTTCGTCTTCGCGATATGGGAGGTTTGGTTGTTGTTGACTTTATTGATATGTTAGAACCAAAACACAATCAAGCAGTTGAACAAAAAATGCGTGAGGCTTTGAAAAAGGACCGTGCAAAGGTGCAAATGGCAAAACTTTCCCAATTCGGACTTATGGAAATTTCCCGCCAAAGACTTAGACCTAGTTTCTTAGAAGTAAGTCACAAAGTTTGCCCTCATTGTCTTGGAACTGGACTTGTTCCATCTGTGCAAACAGCATCTATTAATTTGATAAGACATATAGAGGAAGAACTTCTTAAAAAAGTATCAAAACGCATCTATATTTCTATTCCATCAGATGTCGCACTTTACACACTTAACCAAAAACGCGACGATATTTTGGAATTGGAAGAAAGATATGGAACAAGTATTATTATAAACGGTGATGATACTATTCTTAACGAAAAATCTTATGTAATTGAAAAAATGGATTTAGATAAAAATCTTGGTTCATATTTCCGTGAAAAGGAACCTATAAATACTAAATTCAAAAATAATATGAAGAAAGTTAAAAATCAGGAAATTTTAAAGAAAACTCCTGCGAATAAAATGAAAAAGACAAAGATTCAAAAAAAGCACGGACTTTTTGCAAAAATCTTTGGAAAGTAAAATTTTAATCCCCTCTATTACGGAGGGGATTTTTTATTGTTTAGTTTTAATCATAAATCCAAATAGCCGCCTTAGATTTACATTGATAAATCTTATTATTAATAATTGTATGAAGACAAAGATTAACATTTTTACACTCATTTTTAACTTTTGATAAATTTGACGCATTATTATCGTATGTTTCACATAAACTAGGATTATATATAACGAAATGACCTTTTTTAGTTTCCATACTTTTTATATTAAAACTATCAATTGAAAAAGTTCCAGTATGTTGTTTTGTTGTCACATCACAAATAGCAATAGCAGTAGATACACCATATCCAATATTACCATTTGCACCATCTCCATGATAGAATGTTGCAAAGTATTTTATCCAACTATTATGAGAAAGATGCGCATAACTAAAGTCATCAAGTGCCCATTTATATCTGTTTTTGCTTAGATCTGTAAAACATCCACCGGTATAATAAGTATATGAACAATTAACACATGCTAATGAAGAATTAGATCCTTCTTGGCTAAGATAACCTTCCGGACATTCATGTTTAATACCATCAACGCAGTAAGATCCAGCTGGACAGGTTATACATTCATTATTATTTGCGTAGGTGCCGGCGGGGCATGCTTTACACATAAAGAGTTCGGCTTTTGCTGTATTATTAAGTAGAGAGGCGGACAGAGAGGCCAAAACGGTTAATATATATTTATTTTTCATGTTCTTCATTTTATTTTTCCTTTCGTTTAGTTATTAATATAAATCCCTTTCGGGAGGTTCAGGTAATCTTGCGATGCAAA
>JBJEXC010000025.1:0-49953 GCA_051885355.1 Alphaproteobacteria bacterium
GTTGCAAGGTTTGATGATAGAAATATGCCTATATCACAAACGGATAAAAGGAATGAATATTCTGTTGGTGCAAAATATTATGTAAAGGGTTTTCAAATTTCTGCATCATATAAAAAGATTGATGAGGAAAATGTTGTTGGTGCGAAAACTCAGGATGGGTATGCTCTTAATTATGGACTTGCATACGAATTTGGTCCTGTTGAATTTTCTCTTTCCCATCATAAATCGAATGTGGAAGGACTTCTTTCATCAGAATTTGACGATGTGCTTAATTTAACTATATTATCGGGAAATTATAATATATATAAAGGTGTGGATTTTGCAACTTCTGTTGGAAGAATTTCATATGATGCGCATAAAGAAAATTCGTCAACTGGACTTCTTTGTGCCGTTGGATTTATGATTACTTTTTAAAATTTATTGAACTTAAACATTATTTTTCTTGCAAATTCATATTTTTAAATATAATCTTAGTAAGTAGGAAAGAAAATTTTATTTAAAAAGCTGGAGAGTTTTATGAAAATATCTAAATTATCAATAGCAGTTATTGCAATATTCTCGCTATTATTTTCTGAAAAAACATTCGCTGATTGGGGTGTTGAAGCATACGATGAAGAAGAATATTATGATGATACTCCTGTTTGGCCTATGCCTTACACTGATGCAAATACAGATATAGATGTATTGGCGGAGAATCCTGATTACTCAGCAAATACTCCTTCTAAGAGTATTTCAAAGGAACCTGAAACTGGTTGGACTGGGGGACCTAATTATACACCTCCTCTTGGAAATCCACCTGTGACAGAAAAAATTATACCTCCTGCTGATTCAAATATGCCACTTGCTAACAAGGATTTGGTGGTTGATGATGGAGTTAGAGTGTTGTCCGCTTCTATGCCTCCTGGATATCCACTTGTTGAATATTATGAAACAAAAGAAGTTGTAATTGAAGATGAGAATAATCAAATTCTTCAAGATTCTGTTCGTGATTGGGTTGCGAAAGAAGGACAAACACTTCGTGAAGTTTTGGAACAATGGGCTAGCATTGAAGGATGGGAACTTGTTTGGAATACAAAGCGTGAATATCCTTTGAAAGCATCTGCTATATTTAGAGGAAGATTTAAAGATGTTTCTGCTGCTATTATAAGAACATTTTCAAGAGCAACACCTCAACCTTTGGCTAAATATTATTTAGGAAACAGGGTGTTAGTTATAAAAACTTTGGAGGAAAATGATGGTTAGTAAAAAAGTTCTTGTTTCTTCGTTAATGTTAGTTTCTGCATTGACTGGTTGTTTATATAATCAAGAAATGGTTGATGCTGTAAAGGATCAAGTTTCTGTTGATTTTGATGAATCGCAAGATGCTCTTGATAGAGCAAGAGTGCCAGGGCGACCTATTACAAAAGATATTATATCTGTAAGTGATGATGTTTGGCTTGGCGAATCTAGTATAATTGCCGAACATAATGACCCTTTGCCAAAAAGATTTGAAGGTGATGAGGGTATCACTTTGATGACTGATTCTGCTGTAAGTTTTGATGAAATTACTAATCAAATTTATTATTTAACTGGAATTTCTATACAAATAGAAGACAGTATTAAAAGTGAAGATTTAAAGGATTTGAGTATTTCTTATACCGGTCCATTATCTGGACTTCTTAATATGCTTGCACTTAAAGCAAATATAAATTGGAGTTATGATAGTGGCAAGATTGTATTTTATAAATTTAAGACAAGGACATTTATACTTCATACACTTGCAACCGAATCAACATATTCTGCAAATATTTCCTCTGGAAGTGATGGCTCTGCAAGTTTGCAAACTTCTTCAACACTTAAAGAATGGACTGAAATTGGTGATGTATTAAAAACTATTGTAAAAGATGGAGAGGTTCAACTTTCACCATCAACAAATTCTATTACAGTAACTGCAACACCAAAAGTTTTACAGAAAGTTGAAACTTACATAAAGGAACAAAACAGACGATTTGCAAAGCAAGTTGCGGTTTCTGTTAGAGTTATGCAAGTATCACTTTCAAAGACAAACAACTTTGGTCTTAATTTGACTGCAATATTTAATGAAGCATATAATATAGCATCAACGACAAGTAATACAACTGGTGATGGTTTATCATTTGCAATACTTTCTGATGCTAATGATAAAATGGCGGGAACTTCTGCTGCGATTAAGGCATTATCGACACAAGGAAAAACTTCTCTTTTAACATCTGCGGTTATTACAGCAAGAAATAACAGAGTTGTGCCAATTAACAACATACAAACATTTAAGTATGTAAGTTCTATTTCGACATTAACAGAAAATACTAACTCTACAACAGAAGTAACTCCACAAGAGGAATCCGTTGGATTTAGTATGCAAATTATGCCAAACATTCTTGAAAATGGAAAGTTGATGTTGCTCTTTAATATGTCACTTAAAGAACTTATCACTATTGATACTATGCAAGTTGGTTCTACTGTGGTTCAACTTCCAAAGATTGAGCAAAGAAACTTTATGCAGGAATTGGTTATGGAATCTGGGCAAACTGCGGTTTTAACTGGATTTGAAAAAATCAGAAATGATAACAGTAGTGAAGGTTTAGGAAAGCAAGAATTTACTTATGTAGGTGGTTCACAAAGCACAGAAACAACTCGTGATGTGTTAGTTGTTATGTTGACACCGCAAGTTATAACCTCGCCACTTGAAATTGAAGATAATTCAAATAATGATTGGGGTATGCCATCTTACTAAAATAAATACAAGAGGGGTAAAAGTTGGTAGCAAACAAAGAAATAAAGACAATTGACATTGCTGGTAAGACCTACGCTGTAGGTCTTTTCTGGCAACCTGTGCAAAACGAAAAGGACTATTTGAAAGAGGTTAAAGTTGCCGTTCAAACAGTTGTCGTTGGTGCGAATCTTTATTGTCTTAAAAAGGGAACTGCATCCCAATATGGACTTGGTTTTACTTCGTCCGGTCAAAAGGCTGGTATGCCTGCTGGTGCCTCAGGAATCGCAAATGCTCTTCGTGATAAATCGTCTGCAGTTTGTGTATTTAAAGTAAATGAAGGTTGGTGGTTTGTTACAATCAGAAACAATCTTATTCTTGCGGAAGAAGATACTATTTACACAGTTGAAGAGGATGCAAAAGAGGCTTTTAACTCTATGCTTTCTATTCCTGATTGGGGATATAAGATTGCACCTTCTGATTGGGGAATTGAAGATACAAAAGAAATTTCTGCCATTGAATTATTATCAAAGGCACAAACTGTTGAATTAAAATCCATAAAGGAAAGTAATTTAAAAACTATATTCATATTCCTTATTCTTGCTTTACTTGGTTGGTATTATTATCACAATGAGCAAGTAAAAAAAGAAGAAATGGAAAGAATTGAAAGGGAGCGCAGAATAGCGGCTGCGAAAAAGAAGATGCAAGAAGAGGCACCGCCTCCACCTCCTCCACCTGCTCCTTATGAAAGTTTAACAGATATAAAAGATATGGCAAAGAAATGCACTATTTTGATAGTGAATTCTACTGCAACGGTCCCTGGTTGGGATTTGAAAGATTCTATTTGTATTGAAAAAGATTTAAAAGCAACTTGGAAAAGAGGATATGGAACTGCGGGCTGGATTTTTGAGGCTCAACGTTATGGAAATCTTCCAAAAGAAATGGTATTGTCCGCAGAAAACAGTGCTTACAATACTGTAACTGGAACTATTGATATTCCTGTAATAAAGCATATTAGTCAAGTTCCAACTTTAACAAAAGAGGAAATTCAAAAAAAATTAAATGATATTTTCCAATCTTTGAAACTTTCCACTTTCAAATTAAATAATAGTAAAACAACTGTAAAAGATCCAAATAATCCATCATATATAAAAGATTACCCTTACACAAGTTTTTCATTTACTGATGCGGCGTATAGACTTCCGCTTGATTGGGTAAAACTTTTTGGTGAAATAAATTCTATTGAATTTACTTCAATAAAATGGGATAATACAAATAGACGTTGGACCTATGATGGAAGAATTTATGAACTTTCTCCTGCTATGATAAAGGAACAAGAAGAGCAAGAGAAGAAAAAGGCTCTTGAAGAGGAGAAAAAGAAACAAGAGGAAGAGAAAAAGGCTTCTGAAACTTTAGAAAATAAAGAAACAAATACAACTGAGGAAATAAAAGAGGGGATAGAAAATGACAACTCTAAATAAATTAAGAAAAATAAATTGTTTAACATTTTTATTTATTTTATTTGTGTCGTTTAATTTTAATGTAGCAAATGTTATGGCTCAAGAAACAGACGAAGAATTTTATGATGATGAGTTTTATGAAGATGAAGTAGGTTATGAAGAAGGTTACGACCTTTATGAAAACACTGTTGATATAGATGATCCTAATGGTATGTATAAACTTGATGATGTAACAGCATCTGTATTTAATCAAATTACATCTATGGAAAGAGAAAATGCCATTATGAAACTTAAAATAGAGCAAGGAAAGTTAAAACTTGATTTAGAAAAGCAAGAAGCGGAAAAGAAAAAATTGGCTCAACAACAAGAAGATGAAGAAAGAACAAGACAAATAAAACTTGAAGAACAAGAACGAAAGGCTGATGCAGAAAGAAGAAAAGCAGAAGAAGAAAAAGAAAAACAATTAGCAGAGGCTGCAAAGAAAAAACAAGAGGCGGAATTAAATCGTAAAATAAGTGAAATGATTAATTCTTCTGATTTAACAAATCCTGATGATTTAAAGGCGTTAAACCAACTTTTGGCTTTGGCTGGTGGAAATACTGATGCTTTGAAACAAAGTAATTCAAGACAAAATCAATCAATTGAAGATAAATATACCATAAAATCTATTGTCGGAGCAGGTGGTAATTTGGTTGCAAATGTTGAAAATATTGATAAAAAATCTATGTTAAAACTTACAAATGGAAGTATGCTTGATGGATGGTTAGTTGAAAGTATTAAAAGTTCATCTATACTTCTTAAAAAAGATGGTATAGCAAAGGTGATGTATCTTAATCAATAAAAAATATAAGAGGGGTAAATGGAGGAAAATAACAGCACAGAGGCGGAAGTAGTATCCCAATCAGCGAATCCTTTTGAAGGATTATCAATAAAAGATGCTATTTCAAAACTTTTTTCAAATGGGAACTCTTTGGAATCTGGTCCAAAGGGGAAGTTTCCTGTTGGTGCAGATACCCAAAGTTTGCTTGCTTTGTTTTCTGATGGAACTTTTTTAGTTTCAAATACACATAAATTTGATGGTAGAGTTTTAAGTTTTCAATCTTTGGTAAGAAAAAAAGGTGGAAAAATCAATAGACCTAATTATGTGTCTATGAGTTTACTTGGTTCCATTTATTCAACAAGTGAGAAAGCAACCTCCTCTTCATCTGGAAATGAAAATTCGCAAAATCAGATGCAAAAGGATTTTGTTGATATTGTGTATAGAGCGGCGGATATGAAAGTTTCCGATATTCATGTTATAGTGGCGGATCATACAACTGTTTTATTCCGTGTTGCTGGAAGTATGCAAACTATACTTGAATATGATAAAAATTGGGGTGAGGCATTTGTGCGTTCGGTTTTTGCTTCTGCTGATATTTCTGATTCAAACTATGCACAAAATGAATTCCAAGCTGGTCAAAAGTTAGGTGCGACACCTCTTCGTGGGGAAAAGGATTTATATTTGCCAGAAAATGTGCTTTCTATTCGTTTGCAATTTAACCCTATTGCCTTTGGAACTCGTTATCTTGTTATGCGATTATTGTATGCAAACTCTTCGGCATCAAATGATGATAATTTGAAGGAGTTAGGATTTTCTGATTACGAAGATTCAAGACTTTACAAAATGCGTGCTTTTCCAACGGGACTTTGTATTATTGCGGGTCCTACTGGTTCTGGTAAATCAACAACTCTTCAAAGAAATATGATAAAGATGTTGAAGGAAAAGAATTATGAACTTAATCTTTTGACTGTGGAAGATCCTCCTGAATATCCTATCCCTGGGGCAAGGCAATTGCCGGTTACAAATGCTACAACAGAAGAGGAAAAGGAAGAGGCTTTCAACCTTGCTTTAGCGGCGGCACTTCGTTCTGACCCTGATGCTATGATGGTTGGAGAAATCAGAACTTTATCATCTGCGGAATTGACTTTTAAGGCGGCGTTATCAGGTCACAATGTTTGGTCAACACTTCACGCGAACTCGGCTCCTGCTATTGTGAACAGACTTTTGGATATGGGTATTGATGCGTTTAAGTTAAGGGATAGTGAACTTATTCGCGGACTTCTTTCACAAAGACTTTTCAAAAAATTGTGTCCTAAATGTAGGGAACCTATAAAGAATCACCCTGACCTTCCATCGTATGAAAGATTGGAAAAAGCCTTTGGCAAATATGGTATAGAGCAAACTTATATAAAAGGTGCTGGTTGTCCGTTTTGTAATGGAAAGGGTATTATAGGGCGTATTGTTGCATCTGAGGTTATTTTACCAGATTCAACTTTTCTTTCCAAATTAACAGAAGGTAAAAAAGAAGAGGCGGTTCATTATTGGACTAATGAACTTAGCGGAAGAACACTTAAAGAAGATGCGATTGAAAAGATGTTAAGAGGTATTATTTCTATTGATGAAGTAGAAAGATGGTGTGGAATGATTGATACTGATGCGGTTTATTAAAGGAGAAAATTATGCCAATTCAACAAAAAAAAATACCAACTAATGAAATTGTTTTAAAATTATCTCAGTTTATGGTTTTAATGAATAACGAACATAGGCTTAAAATTTATTATAAACTTGCAGCGCTTCTTCGTAATAAATTTACTTTGATGGATGCATTAGATAGAATTTGGATGATAGAATCGAAGGACGGGCAAAATCCTGATGAACCTATGGCTATTGCTGTTGCTTGGTGGCTTAGGGAACTTGAAAAGGGACTTTCGTTTTCAACTGCGATTAACGGTTGGGCTCCTATTCGTGAAAAGTTGATGTTATCTGTTGGTGATGTTTCCAAACTTGAAAAGGCTCTTCTTAATGTTATAAAAGTTTCAGAAGGTTCAAATAAGATTATAAAGCCTTTGATAAATGCGGTCACCTACCCTTTGATGATGGTTGGACTTTCTCTTCTTATCATTGTGGGTGTTGGTGTGTATATGGTGCCTCCACTTATGGAATTTGCAAAAAATGCACAATGGACGGGAAGTGCGAAATCTTTGGTTGCGCTTTCTAATTTTGTGAAAGTATATTGGTGGACTTTCCCTGCGGTATTAGGGGGAATAATTTTAATAATATATCTTTCATTTGCAAACTTCACGGGACCTTTGCGTGTGTATTTTGATAAATGTCCACCATGGTCATTATACAGAATGTTCACAGGTGTTTCTTGGCTTATGAGTTTGGCAGCGCTTGTCGAATCGGGAACTCCTATTTCAAAGTCTTTGCAATCATTAAGGCAGAATTCCTCCCCTTACTTAAAAGAAAGGATTGATAGTGCTTTGATGTATATGCAAAACGGTGATAACTTGGGAACTTCGCTTAAAAAATCCGGTATGCATTTCCCAGAAGACGAACTTATAGGAGATTTGGAAATTTATTCCGAACTTGATGGATTTGAGGATTCTCTTAATGCTGTAGCATCAGAATATTTGAACACAAGTATTGAAAATATTCAAAAGCAAGCATCTATGCTTAATTCGTTTGCATTGTTGCTTGTTTCTGGTATTATTGCTTGGGTTTTGCTTGGCGTGTTCGATATGCAGAATCAAGTGCAAAATGCTATGTAAAAAGAGGGGTAAAGAAAATACTTGAAAAAGTTGTAAATCTTTGCTTAAATAACGGTTGTAAAACTTTAAAGAAGGATAAAAATGACAAGAAGTGATATTATAAAAAAGATATATCAACATAAATCTCACCTTTTAGTGCGTGATATTGAAAAGATTGTTGATATATTGACCGAAACTATATCTTCATCTTTGGCAGATGGTCATAGAATCGAACTTCGTGGTTTTGGTGTGTTTGCACCAAAAAAACTTGCGTCAAAAGTTGCATCTAACCCTAAGGGTGGTGCAAAAATAAATCTTCCTGAAAGAGTTTCTGTTAAATTTAAAGCAGGAAAACTTCTTTCAAACAAAATAAACAATAAAATATAAGTTAAAATTATGATAAAAAATATATTAAGTTGGATATCTTTTTTTGTCTTGTTTTTTATTATTTTATTATTTTCTGTGGAAAATGACAATTTAATGATTCTTAATCTTTTCCCTTTTAAAATTGGAATTGAAATGCCTGTGTATTTATATACTATTACTTTGGCTTTTATTTCTTTTATTGTGGGAATTGTATTTGGAAGAATATTTCGTAAATCAAAAAAATCTTAAATAAAAAGGAGATTACAATTGGTAAATTGGATTAAAGATATTATAAGACCTAAAATTAAAACTATGTTTTCAAAAATAAAGGATGTGCCTGAAAATATGTGGGTGCCTTGTCCTAAATGTTCAACTTTGATGTATAGGAAGGATTTGCATAATCATCTTAATGTTTGTCCGAAATGTGATTATCATCTTTTCTTGCCTGTTCAAGACAGATTTGACAGTCTTTTTGATGATGGAAAATACAGTCTTGTTGATTTACCAAAGGTCAAAGATGATCCTATTAATTTTAAGGATTTAAAAAAGTATAAGGAAAGATTGGAAACATACAGGGCAAAGACAAAATCACAAGATGCAATAGGGGTTGCATGTGGTAAAATTGGTAAAAATGATGCTGTTGTATGTGCTTTTAATTTCGAATTTATGGGCGGAAGTATGGGAACTTTTGTAGGTGAGGCAATTTTGAAAGGTGCCGAACTTGCCGTTAAAAAGAATGCTGCATTTATTGTGATACCTGCTTCTGGTGGTGCAAGAATGCAAGAGTCTATGTTATCGTTAATGCAAATGGCAAGAACTACTGTTGCTGTTAATAAAGTGCGTGATGCTGGACTTCCTTATATTGTTGTATTTGCGAATCCAACTTTGGGTGGAGTATCCGCTTCATTTGCTATGCTTGGTGATATTCATATTGCTGAAAAAGGTGCGGTGATTGGTTTTGCTGGAAAACGCGTTATAGAGCAAACAATTAAGCAAAAATTACCTCCTGAATTCCAAACTGCTGAGTATTTGAAAGAACAAGGTATGGTTGATATTGTTGTTCACAGAAAGGATTTGAAGGATACAATATCTAATATATTAAAAATGCTTATGCACAATAAATAATTTGAAAATAAGGAATTTAAAATGATTTATTTAGATTTTGAAAAAAATATTAAAGAATTAGATGTGAAAATTGAGGAACTTTCTTCTTTGAAAGAAACTCCTACAAGAAAAAATAAACTTGAAAAACTTATTGAAAAGCGTGATGAGGAGTTGGCAAAGGTTTATTCAAATCTTTCATCATGGGACAGAGTTCAAGTTGCACGCCATGCAAAGCGTCCTCATACTATTGATTATATAAATGGTATGATTGATGGATTTATTGAACTTGCTGGTGATAGAGCATTTGCAAATGATGATGCGATTATTGGCGGTATTGGTTATCTTGGCGATACTCCTGTTATGATTATAGGACAAGAAAAGGGAAGCGATACAGATTCTCGAATAAAGCATAATTTTGGTATGCCAAAGCCAGAAGGATACAGAAAAGCGATTAGATTGATGAAATTGGCTGACAAATTCTCGCTTCCTGTGATATTTTTGGTTGATACAGCAGGGGCTTTCCCTGGGGCTGATGCAGAAGCAAGAGGTCAAGCGGAAGCGATTGCTCGTTCAATTCAAGAATGTTTGGATATAGAAGTGCCATCAATTTGTGTTGTAATTGGTGAAGGTGGTTCAGGTGGTGCAATTGCGATTGCGGTTGCAAACACTGTATTTATGCTTGAAAACTCTGTATATTCTGTTATTTCACCAGAAGGTTGTGCTTCCATTCTTTGGAGAAGTCAAGAACACAAGGAAGAGGCAACAAAGGCTTTGAAAATGACTGCTGATGATTTATTAGAGTTAGGTATTATTGATAATATAATAAAGGAGCCTGTTGGTGGTGCACATAGAAATAAGGAAGAAGCAATTTCCAATGTAAAAGAAGCATTGAAAGATGAGCTTAAAAAACTTTCAAAACTAAGCAAAAAGCAGGTAAAAGAAAAGCGTATTCAAAAGTTTGAAAATATGACAAGAAAATAGGCTTTTCTTATGTGGACACCAGAAACAGATATAAGTAAAAATCTTACTCTTTGGATTACACATGAATGCAATATGGCTTGCGAATTTTGCAGGGATTCTGCTCATAAAGGTATAAAGGGATTTATGAGTATGGAAGATGTTCAAAAAAATCTTCACAATGCAAAATTAAATGGAATTACAACTATTCTTATTGGTGGTGGTGAACCAACGTTGCATCCTGATGTGATTGAAATTGCTAAACTTTGTAAACGTTTAAATTTTTTTACAGTTATTACAACGAACTATACTAAACCTGATATAATAAAAAAATTAGATGGGATTTGTGATACTATAAATATTTCTGTTTATAAGGAAAATGAACATTTGATTCCGAATCAGTCTGATTTCAAAAGCACGCTTTGTTTGAAAACTTTGATGTATTCTGGAAGATGGAAAGATAAATTTGATTTTGATAATTTTATTTGCAAATACAAGCAAAAGGTTCCAAATATGGTTTTTGGTTGTATGCGTGGTCATACAAAATGGTGTAGAAATCATCAAGCAATAGATTTTTATGATGAAATAAAAAAGGAATCTGAAATAGTAGATGGTAGTCGTGGTAATCAAGTTTGGATTTACAAAGGAACTTTTATAGATAGAAAAGATTTATCAGAAGGACATAAAAGGCATATGATGGTTGATGTTCGTGGAACTGTTTATAATGCAGATGGAAAATTGATTTTGAATAATGAAAAAATACTTGAAAGTATGAATGGAAACACAAGGGTATAATAATGGTAAAACTTTTTATTGTTCGACACGGCGAAACAGAACTTAATGGTCGTGGCATAATTCAATGTCAAGTTGATACATACTCTATCAATGAAAATGGGAAAACTGATGCTCATTATGTGGGGCAAAATTTACCAAAGGATATTGATATAATTATATCTTCACCACTTAAACGCGCAGTTGCTACTGCGTCCATAATTTCTACATATTGTAATGCCTCTATAATGCTTGTTGATGGATTAGAAGAAATGTATGGTGGAAATATAAATACTATGACTGTTGATGAATTTGGGGCGATGAAATTTAATCCTCCTTTAATTTACAAGGGTTATGTGTCGGGTAAGGATTTTGTTGTCAGTGAAGGGCAAACTATCAGAGATTGTATGTTTTTGAATGATTTAGAATATCAAAATTTTTCCTATCCTGATGGTGAAAGTAAAGCGCAAGCAAAAGCAAGATTTGAAAAGGCAATTTTGGATTTTGTAAAAAAATATCCACAGTATAAAAAAATTATTGTTGTATCTCATGGGTTCACAATTAAATCATTTGTGGCTGGTATTCCTGAGCTTTCTGATTTTAAAATGATGAGACATAGAGAAATTTTGGAATTTAATTTAGAAAATAATAAATTCGTGTTTGAAAATTACAAAAAGTATGAGAGATAGACTATTTCACCTCTATTAAAAGTGGAGTATGGTCCGATGGTTTTTCATTACCTCTTGGTTCAATTGATATGGTTGAGGAAGTGATTAAACTTTTTGCCTTGTCATTTGTTAAAAAGTAATCAAGCAATATGCCGTATCCCTTTTGAAAGCACCCTCCCCTGTATCCAAAGTAAGTATATGCCTTGCTATTTTCTGGATTGAAAAGTCGGTATGTGTCATTAAAACCTAAATCAAATAATTCTTGCATAGCGGTCCTTGATTCTGGTTGAGCGATAGCGTCATCAACAAAAGCACTAGGGTTGTAAATTTCCCTGTCGGTAAGGGCTACATTGAAATCACCACCAAGTATTATAGGTTCATCATTTTTTAGAAGTGTTTGTAAGTGTTCCTTAAAACGCTCCATCCACAAAAGTTTATATGCAAACTTTTCTGATGGAACAGGATTACCATTTGGAGCATAGACACTTGCAACCCTTAATCTTCCATCAATTAATGCCTCTATATAACGGGCGGAAGCATCTTCTTTGTAAGTTGGAAGACCTGTAACAACATCTTCAATAGAATAGCGAGAAAGTATTGCGACACCGTTATAGGATTTTTGCCCATAGACCTTTATATTATAGCCTTCGTTTTCAAAAAATTCGTATGGGAACTGCTCATTTTGACATTTAATTTCCTGCATTAAAATGACATCAGGACTTTCCTTATTTATCCAATTTAAGATATTTTCAAGATGGGCGCGCACAGAGTTCACATTAAATGTTGCAATTATCATTTTGTATCCTTTTTAATTACTATATTTGAATTTTAAACTTTCATCAATAAAATTTGGAATTATTTTATAAACAGAAGTGTTTAATTTTGCATCAAAATATTCCTTTAATTCTAACACCTCATCAAATTTGGATAGCCAATAATTTACAGTGCCATATTTATGTCTTTTCATCAAATCAATTAGTCGTTGTTCCAGAGTAACATAACCTTCCTTTACCGCAAGATTATCGGCAAGTTCAACAAGTCTGTCATATTCATTGATAGAAACATTATTTACAAAATCAAAGTAAAACGCCCTATCATTCTCACTAACTCCATAAAAAAGACTAGCATTTTCATCAATATATGATTTATCAATAAAGCCATGGGTGATACAAAATCTTGCAAGTTCTGGATACCCCTTTGATGTTAGGAATTTGAAACCTTCTACTTCGTGAAAATGAACACCGAATTTAGGATTATTATCAAAACATCTGCCTATATCGTGAAAAAGTCCACCAAGGTAAGCATATCTTTCATCCATATTCAACTTTTTTGCAAGCATTGATGCTATGTTTGCGACATAGTAAGAATGGTCAATCCAACCCAAGGTTATATTGTTGTCTTTACAAAGTTGTTTGACCTCAGTAAAAATATCTTCTACTTGCTCGTCAGTTGGTAACACAATTCCACCCCTATTCAATACAACAATTGACGGCTTTTTTTATGCTTTCTTTTAACTTTGACATAGTGCCAGATTTTTGTTGCTTTGTTGTTTGCGGTTTGGAATCTGAAACGGATGGAGTTGCTGTTGTTTTTATATTTGCTATGTGGTTTTCAATATCCTTTACATCAACACCAACATCAGATACCCATTTGACATCAGCAAGATTAATTGCATTCATATTCAAGCCCCAGAATAAGCAGTATAGTTCATAAGATTTATCAAATAAATCATAAGCATCCTTGTGATTTCCCATAGATAATTGTTTTGTGCCTACCTCCATCAATCTCATAGAAGAAGCGAGTAGATGTTTAGATATGCACCAAACTTCGCCCTCATAAGCCTTTATAATCTTTTGAAGGAGGTTCTTTCTCATTTCCCTTATTTCATTTATTAAATCATAGAAAGAAGTTTTTCCAGTTTTAGCGCCAGAGAACACGAGATGTTCTTCGATAGAAATAAGGTTCATAATGGCAATAGATAAATCCTGATCAGAGGATAAATCCTTTGGGTTGATTTTTTTCATATTGTCGATTTTTTCAACAAATTCTTTGATAGATTGTTCTTTTGTTTTTACATCTTTTTTTGCCATTTTTCTCTCCTTTATATAATTTATAAATAATTAAAGATTACTGATACTATAAGAAGGAAGACAACTGCGAATACAACCTTTTCAAATGGAAAATGTGCGTGTCCGCCGTGTCTTTCCTTTAATTTTTGATAAATAACTTGTGAAAGATAGAATGTTATTGCGCCGGCAATCATACTTAGCAAGAAACTATCTATTCCAAAAAAAGTATTTAATTTATATGGAACAAGTAGATACATTGTTGGGACAAGAAGTAATGTCATTAGCGCCCAAAATATATGGTAAAACTTGAAAGTCCAATTTTTCTTTTCTGAAAATTTGATACAGAAGAAATATATCATTAAGATAAGTGCACCAATCCAAACGCCTGTTGCATTATCAGAGATACCTAATGCCCTTGAAACACCAAGGAATGTACCCATTGCGACGGTGCAAACTATACATGCTGGATTTGCAAAAACTGCTTTGGAAAATAATAATATAAATAAGAATGCTAATTTTGCCATTTTTTCCTCCTATGAATTTATATTATTATATTAAACCAATAATTAAAGTAATTTTCAAGTTTTTAATAAGAATTTTAAAAAAAATCTTGCAAGTATTTATATTTAGGTGTATTTTAGCAAAATATTTAATCAAGTATGAAAGTTTTTATTATGGAAATAAGAAATATTGCTATTATTGCTCATGTTGACCACGGAAAAACTACCTTGGTTGACGCTATGCTTAAACAAAGCGGAACCTTTCGTGATAATGAAAAGGTTGCTGAACGCGTAATGGATAGTGGAGACATTGAACGCGAACGCGGTATTACTATACTTGCGAAATGCACATCTCTTGAATATGACGGTTACAGAATCAATATTGTTGATACCCCAGGGCATGCTGATTTCGGTGGTGAGGTTGAACGAATCCTTAATATGGTAGACGGTGTTGTATTGTTGGTTGACAGTTCTGAAGGTCCACTTCCACAAACAAAATTTGTTCTTGGAAAGGCTTTGGGATTAGGACTTAAACCTATTGTTGTGATAAACAAGATTGACAGAAGTGATGCAAGACCAGATGAAGTTTTAAATGAAATTTTTGATTTATTTGATAAGATGGGTGCTACTGATGAACAACTTGATTTTCCTACACTTTATGCAGTTGGTCGTGAAGGTTGGGCAATTGAAAATATTGAGGATATGGATAAACCAAACAAGAATTTGAAACCTTTGTTTGATTTAATTATAAAGCATGTTCCTGCACCAAAAGTGGAAGTTGATGCTCCATTTAAAATGCTTGCTACAACACTTTCTGGTGATAATTTTCTTGGTAGAATTTTAACAGGTAAAATTATGTCTGGAAAGGTTAAGATGAATATGCCAGTAAAGGCAATTTCTCTTGATGGAAAAACTGTGGAACAAGCAAAAATTACTAAAATCCTTGCTTTTCGTGGTATAAACAGAGTTCCATTGGAAGAGGCGGAGGCTGGTGATATAGTTTCTGTTGCTGGATTTTCAAAGGCAACTGTGGGTGAAACACTTTGCGATTTAAGTGTGAATGAGGCGATACACGCTCAACCTATTGATCCACCAACTTTGACTATGACATTTTCTGTTAACACCTCACCACTTGCTGGTAAAGATGGAGACAGAGCGAAACTTACATCCCGCGTTATTTGGGACAGACTTCAAAAGGAGGCGGAATCAAATATCGCCCTTCGTATTGAAAGAAGTGAAACAAACGAATCGTTTGAAGTTTCCGGTCGTGGTGAATTGCAACTTGGTATTTTGATTGAGCAAATGAGAAGGGAAGGATTTGAATTTTCTGTTTCCCGTCCTCGTGTTGTATTCAAAGAAATTGATGGTGTAAAATGTGAACCATTTGAAGAAGTTATAGTTGATGTTGATGAAGAATTTTCTGGCGTTGTAGTTGAAAAAATTTCCAAACGAAAAGGAACTATGACTGAAATGAAACCAAGTGGTGGAAACAAAGTGCGTCTTGTTTTCAAGGTGCCTTCTCGCGGTATGATTGGATATCTTTCTGAATTTAGGACTGATACAAGGGGAACTGGTATTTTAAACCGAGTATTCAGTGATTATGAACCTTATGCTGGTCCGATTGAAAGATACAGAAATGGCGTTCTTGTTTCAATGGAAAACGGTCCGACAACTGCTTACTCTCTTTATGCATTAGAGGCAAGAGGTCAACTTTTCGTTGGTGCAGGTGTTGAAGTTTATTCTGGTATGATTGTTGGTGAGCATGCAAAGGATAATGATTTGGAAATCAATCCTGTGAAGGGTAAAGCGCTTACAAATATGCGTGCTGCAGGTCATGATGAGGCGACTGTGCTTTCTCCTGCAAGATATATGACATTGGAAGAAATGCTTTCATATATCGCAGATGATGAACTTCTTGAAATAACACCTAAAAATATTCGTATGAGGAAAAAAGAGCTTGATGCATCAATTCGTCATAAGAATTTAGGAAGAAAAAAAGAAATGTAAAATTTACCTCCCGATTGGGAGGTTTATTTTTTGCCTATAAAAAAAACAGCACCTTAAAAAAGATGCTGTTGTAGGCTAAAAGATTTTAGTTATTTGATTGTTCAAGATATTTTGTAAATTGTTCCCAAGTCATATTCGTGGCACGAATAACCTTACAAATACTTTCCGTTGACGGCCAGCGGAATTTACCACTTGGGTAAAATCTTTTACTTTTATTAAACGCAGTGGCATCAAGCCCCGCTTTTTTTGCCAAAGCAGAAACCGAAATACCATTTATATAAGCAATCTTGTCGATTGTTTTCCAAATTTTGGAATGTTCTTTATCCATTTTTCGTCTCCTTTTGGCGACAAACCATATATTCAACTTATACTTGATTTTTATAAAAATACAAACTTTTTCTTAACCTATTCTATTTACAGATAAAATTTTAATTATATTTAGGAGATTTTACTTAATTTCGGATAATTACAACTTATAATTGTGAAAATATTTCCAAGAAAAAATACAAATTTTTATGTTTTTATACTTAGATTGCAGATTCTTTTTTATTCCAAATCACATTATCACCAAGAGAGGTTACAAAATCATTATGATTTTTCAAATCTGCTTCTGGAATAGGGAAATTTCTTGCTGGGCGAAATGGTTTCTTTTTTATCTTATTTTGGGTAGAAGCGGTGATTTCCATTTCCTCATCCGAGGTTTTGAAAAAATCTACCTCTTTACCGCCAAGAAGTTCAATATATACCTCGGCAAGAAGGCGAGCATCGAGAAGAGCACCGTGTAACTCTCTGTGTGAATTATCTATACCATAACGATTACAAAGGCTGTCAAGATTGTGTTTTGCAAGATGTGGGTTTTTCTTTCTTGATATTGCAAGGGTATCAACCATTCTGTCAAAGGAAACCTCTGGCATATTTGCCCTTCGAAATTCTGCATTAATAAAGTTCATATCGAACACAGCGTTGTGTGCGACCATATTTGCATCACCGATAAATTCAACAAAATCCTTTGCAATTTCAGCAAATTTTGGTTTGTCGGATAAAAATTGGGTTGTTAAACCGTGGACGCGGACAACCTCCTCTGGAACTTCGCGTTCTGGATTTATATAGCAATGAAAAGTTCTTCCTGTAGGAGTGTGATTTAGCATTTCCACGCAACCAATTTCGACAATTCTGTCATCGCCACTGTAATTAAATCCAGTAGTTTCAGTATCAAATACTATTTCTCTTAATGACTCGCTCATAAACATTTATTTTACTCCAAATGATTACATTTTTGCAAGGGATAAATTATTTTTAATATCTTGTTATTTATTTTATTTAGAACTATAATTAATAAGGTTAATTTAAGAAAGGAGTCTATAATGCTTGAAAGAACACTTATAATATTAAAACCTGATGCTGTGAAAAGAAAACTTTGCGGAAAAATCATTTCTATATTTGAAGACGCTGGCTTTAATATAGTTGAAACTAAAATGATTACTCCATCAAGAGAACTTGTTGAAAGACATTATCCAAATAATAATAAATGGTATGTTGCTGTTGGTAATAAGTCTATTTCCAATTTTGCAGAGCAAGGGGTTGATATTGTAAAAGTTATGGGAACAGATGATGCTTTGACTATTGGTAAAACTATAAAGGGTTGGTTGGTTGACTATATGACTTCTGGTCCTGTAATTGCTATGGTTTTAGAAGGCAACAATGCGATTAAAAATGTTCGTAAAATGTGTGGAAATACTATTCCATCAGTTGCTGACCCATCTACTATTCGTGGAAGATTTTCACTTGATTCATCTGAGGTTGCGAATGCGGAACACAGACCTGTGCACAATCTTATCCATGCAAGTGGTGAAGTTGATGAAGCAAAGTATGAAATTTCTCTTTGGTTTGGAAGCGAGAATTCTTAAATGTTTGAAGATATAAAAAATTTATCATTTGAGGAGGCTTTGGCTGAACTTGAATCCATAATTCATAAAATGGAAGTTGGGGACATAAAACTTTCCGATTCTGTTACATTTTATGAAAGAGGAATGAAACTTAAAAATCATTGTGAGGAGATTTTAAAATCTGCACAATTAAAGATTGAAAAGATACAACTTAAGCCAAACGCAAATGGTGAGGTTGAAATGGAAACTGTGCCATTTGATGATGAGAAATAAAATGTTTCACGTGAAACAATTAAATAAAAACTCCCTGATTTTAGGGAGTTTTTTTTAGGTTTGTATGTTATTGATTAGATGGCTTCACCCTCTTGAACCCAATCTTCAAGACGCGCTTTATTTGATTTTGCAACCTCATCAATTGCCTTTAATTGTGTTAAAGTTTCTTCCATATACATTAAAGGAATTGCGTTGTAGATGTCAGAGCCACCCTTTAATGGTTCTGGATGAGTTTCTAAGAATACGCCACCAACTACACCGGTTGAAAGTGCAGCCCTTGCGATAATTGGAGCAAGTCTTCCTTCACCACCTGATGCTTCACCCATTGCAGCAGGTTTCTGAACTGAATGAGTTGCATCAATTACAACAGGGTATCCTGTTTCTGCCATTGTAATTAGTCCAGTTGTATCTACAACCAAAGCACCATAACCGAATGATGTTCCGCGTTCTGTTAAGCAAAGGTTTGTGTTGCCTTCTGTTTCATATTTTTTAATGATATTTTTCATATCTTTTGGAGCCATAAATTGTGCCTTTTTAAGATTGCAAGCCTTGCCTGTTTTAGCAATGGCTAGGGACAAATCAGTTTGTCTTATCAAGAATGCTGGTTGTTGAATCATATCAACATGTGGAGCAATAATTCCTGCTTGTTCATTTGTATGGACATCAGTTATAACTGGAACATGAAAAGTGGAACGAATTGCATCAAAAATTTCAATACCTTTTTCAATACCAATACCACGAGCAGAATTGATAGAGTTTCTGTTTGCCTTATCAAAAGATGCTTTGAAAATATAGTTTATACCAAGTTTGTCAGTAATAGTTACAAGCCTTTCACAAATTTTCATTGCTAAATCCTTGTCCTGTAATTGACAAGGTCCAGCAATAAGTGTGAATGGAAGATCGCCACCCATTGTGATTTCTTTTGTGATACCACCACCAATTTTTATATGTTTAAAATCCATTTTAATTTACCTTTCGTTTAGTTTATTAATGTTAATAGTTTATATTAAATATATTCTTTAATCAAGAATTTTTACCTTTGTATTTTATTTGCAACAATATTTGTAATATTTGGGTTTTCTACCTGTTTTATTTCTGTTGGAGAAACATAAAAACTAGGGATTCCCTGTTGTGTCATAAATTCACAAATTTTTGGATTGTCATCGTAAAATCTGAAATTTGAAAGATTATATTCAACATCATTTGCTACACAATATAGTTTCATTTTTTCCTTGAATGCATCAATGCCCTGTTTCATCTTTTTTGTTGTGCCACCGTCACAATCAAACATATCTATTACACCTTTGAAATCAGAGGAATCATAGTCCAAAGTTTTCATACCAGATAGGACATTATTTTTTGAATTATCGGTATATACGAATAATAAATCGCCTCTTTGTTTTGCATCAGTTATAGATTTTTCAATAAGGGGATTTCTTTCAATATTTCTGTATGTGATAGTTGCATATTTTTTATAATAATCCTCTATATCTTTTTGTGAAATATTATCTAAACCTAAATTTAGCATACCGGATACACGGTGATTACCAGCACCGTTTGGTTCCATCATTTTGGCTAAAGCACGGGCAACAATAACTTCTGTTTTGTTTCCTTCGCTTTCATTTACATAATCGGAAAAAGATTTTGATTTATCACCAAAATAATTTACAACTGGTCCAAATTTTTCTGCGTTTTGATTATGCAAGTTTGGTGTAATTTGTGTTTTATCAAGAGTATCAAATTTTTCATTTAATTTCTTTAAAACTTCATCTTTATTTTTTGCAGTTTTCAGTTTATCCTTTAACAGTTTGAACATAGCCAAATCAATTGCATCTTCCAATTTTGGAATATCTGGTGTTGGGGTTTTATAAAATGTTCCATCAAAGTCAAAAACTGAGATTATTTTCTTATTCATCATTACTCCTTTCTTATAATCGACAAATCGATTCAATTTTAACAAAAAAAAATAAGTCAACTTTTTTTATTAAAAAATAGTATTTTTCATCTAAGCCCGGTTTTATTGAGGGCTTTTGATTTAACAACTATTTCTTTTTAACCTCACCTATGTAAATGCCAAGTTTTTGAGCAGTTTTTACAATAGGAGAATTTAAATCAAGTGTGCGAGTTTCCTTTTTACAAACACTTTTAAGTGGGAATTTCGTTGGTTTTCCGTCCTTCATACCTGTAAGGTATGCTGTATAACCTTCGGCCATAAGATCGACTGCCATTACGCCAAGTTCGGCGGCAAGCATTCTGTCGTATCCATTTGGAAGTCCACCGCGTTGTAGATATCCTAGGACATCTGAACGAGACTCTATACCAGCATCAGATAATTTATCTGATATGTATTCGGCAACACTTCTGTAATTTTTTGGAAGAGATTTACCCTTTTCTGCTCCTGCTCCCTCAGCAACAACTATTACAAAATAATCGCGTTGTTCGGTTTTCATTATTTCCCTTAATTTTTTTACAATATTTGCAATAGAGTAAGGAATTTCTGGGGTTAAAATAACATCTGCGCATGAGGCTACACCAGAGTGCATTGCAAGGTGACCTGTGTTTCTTCCCATAACTTCGGCACAAATTGCACGGTGGTGAGATTTTGCGGTCCAGAAAATGCTGTCCATTGCGTGAACGCAAGCATCAACCGCAGAAGAAAATCCGATAGAAATTTCGGTTGCGGGGGTATCGTTATCTATTGTCTTTGGAATGCCTATGAATGGAATCTTTGCCTTTTCACATAAAAAATTTAATAAAAACATAGAGCCGTCGCCACCTGTGGCAATAATACCGTCAATGTTTAGTTCTTTTATATTTCTTTTGAATGCAGGAAGCATAACGCTTGCCAAATCCTCATCATTTTTAACTTTTGAGTAAGATTTTTTACGCATTTTTCTATATGCGCCTAAAAATGTGCCACCTTGACGAGCAAGAGTATTAAAAGGAAATTCTATATTTATATCAATAAGTTCGGAATCGTTGTAATTTATTATAGTATTGTCCCCTACTATACCATTAAGACCATTTTTCACGCCAACAATTTCCCAACCATAATGTCTTATTGCGTATTCTGATACAGCCTTTATCGCCATATTTAGCCCAGGGCAATCGCCACCGCCGGTTAAAATTGCAATCCTTTTTTTAGTTTGTTTTTTTGATAACATTTTTTCCTCTTCTTTTTGTTTATCACAATAAAATATTATACCTAAATTTAAGGGGTAAGTCAAAGACATTTTAATACTTTATTTTTTTATTTTTTTGTTTATAATTGTATCCGAAAGGCTTAAAAAAATGATTTATGATAAAAAAGATTTTGAAGGTTTAAGACGAGTTGGAAGACTTGCCGCTGATACTTTGGATTATATTACTGATTTTGTATCGGCTGGAATTTCCACATACGATATTGATAAAATTGTTGCTGAATACACAAAAAAGCATAATGCAATTTGCGCACCACTTCATTATCACGGATATCCTAAAAACTGTTGCATATCTATTAATGATGTGATTTGTCACGGTATTCCAAGCAAGCACGAATATCTAAACGATGGGGATATTGTAAATATTGATATTACAACTATACTTGATGGATATTATGGTGATACAAGCAGAATGTTTTTAATTGGCAATGTGTCGGAGCGTGCGCGTGAACTTGTCGATATTACATACAATTCTATGATGAATGCAATTTCTATTTGCAAACCTGGGGTAAAACTTTCTGAAATTGGAAAGGTTATTCAAACTATGTGTGAAAGGGAAGGATTTTCTGTTGTGCGTGATTTTTGTGGTCATGGCACAGGAAAGATTTTCCATGATGAACCTCAGGTCCTTCACTATTACACAAAAGAAGCCGAAAATGTCATACTTAAAGAGGGTATGGTATTTACTATTGAGCCTATGATAAATACTGGTGATTGGCAAATGTATGTGGAAGATAATGATTGGACGGCAAGAACCGCTGATGGTGGGTTGTCCGCCCAATTTGAACATACAATAGGTATTACAAAAAATGGTGTGGAAATTTTCACTAAATCTCAACGCGGGCTTAATAAACCTCCATACAAAAAATAGGTATATAAAATGAAAAAAAATGAAATTACACTTGCGCAACTAAGAAAAGAACTTGAAAAACAATTTGCAGAAGATATGAAGTTGTATAAGGAAGAACAAAAGCGTATAGAAAAAGAAGAACAATTAAAACGTCAAAAATATCGTGAGAGTTTAAAACCTGTTTCAAAAGAGGAATTTATCAAACGCTTTGCAGAACTTTCAAAAAAAAATGCTGAATGGAAAAAATTTAAAAATGATAATGGTGTATTATTTGTATCGGTTGGTTTTGAAGATATTGCAAAGCTTATACGTAATGCAAAAGATGAAATTGATTATGCGGAAATTTTAGATAAAACCGAAAGTCGTTTAAGTTTCCTTATGAATGATGTTAAGGGAGCTATTGCAGAAATCAATTCAACCATAGATTTTGATAAAATTGCAAAAGAAATGAGGGAAATCAGAAGATAAATTTTAAGTAAGAAAGAAACTTTATTGAAGGAAAATATTTGTTAAGAAATATCTAATTAAAGGAAAAACTTAAAAAAAATGAAGCAAATAGAAACTAAAAAGATTAGAAAAAAAGATGAAAAAACAACATATATTGTTGATAGGAATGATTGGAATTTATGTAAAATAAATATAACAATGGAATGCAATGATATTATTGATAAAAATATGAATAGTGGAAAAGTTATTCCTCAACCTGTTATGTGTTTTTTAAAAGATAAAGATAATAATATAAATGAAACTACTTTAAATGAACGAACAAAAAGGGCTGAACTAGATTCAAAACTTTATGGTATCACAAGTATTGAAATTGCTTTTAACGATATTAACGAGTTAAAAAATTTATCTGATATACAAATGAAAGAATATCATTTATTATGGGTTGAAGCTTCAATATCTTATATCAAATATATGTTGAATGGGAATCAGTTAATTTCATCTTCTTCTAAAAAAAAGATGAATAGTGAAATAAAAAAATCAATGCTTAATATAAAAAAAGAAAGATAAATTATGGCCGAAATAACAACTATACAATTAACTGATGAAGCGTTTAATAATATTGAAAAAAACATAAAGAAAGGAACATTTTTTGTATCTTTTCCTACTGGAATATCAAACGATGTTAATGCGATTGAAAATAACAATCCAACAAAGGAAGAATTGCAGGAACGAATAAATTCTTTATATAAACGATTTCAAACTTTTCAAACAGAACAAGAAAAGGCTGGTATTAAAGAAATTAAATTTAAAACTATACTTGATAAACAAATATCTGCTTTGTTAAATAAAGATATAACCAATGATAAAGATATATTAGAGGCTGTAAAGCAAGCCGAAAACACTATGTTGAAATTAGAAAAAGATGTTGCTTTTATAAAGGCAACAGAAAATCCAATTGAACCTCCACAAGAAGAAGTTCAAACTTATTTAAAGGAGGTTATTACAAAACTTAACCCTGAACTGAAAAAGCAATTACAACAAACAATTGAAGGAATGATACAAAAACAAATTGAAAAAAGTAAATAAAAAAGGAGTATAAAATGACAATATATGTTATGGGACATAAAAATCCAGATACAGATACAATAGTGGCAAGTATTGCAGCCACTGCGCTTTTAAAGGCTCGCGGACTTGATGCAGTGGCTTGTCGTCAAGGGGAACTTAATCCCGAATCAAAATTCGTTCTTGATACTTTCAAACTTGAAATACCAGAAATGATTGAAAGTGTGGAAGGAAAGGACATTGCGATTGTTGATACAACTAATCCAACACAACTTCCTGATGATTTAAGTAATGCAAATATTACTTTTATTGCGGATCATCACAATCTTGCCGGTATAAAAACTGCTACTGTGCCGGAAATGTATGTGCAACCAGTTGGGTCAAGTTGCACAGTTCTTTCAAACATTTTTGGATTTGAAGGTAAGAAAATTCCTTCAAATATTGCTGGGGCAATGATGCTTGCAATTTTATCAGATACAGTTCTTTTCAAATCTCCTACCGTAACAGAATGGGACAAAGTTGCTGTTGAAAATCTTGCAAAAATAGCAGGAGTGGAAAAACCTTTGGAACTTGGACTTCAAATGCTTAAAATTAAATCCTCTATTGAAAATGATACTGCGATTGATTTAATAAATCGTGATTTCAAGGAATTTAATATAAAGGGTAAAAAAATTGGCATTGGGCAAATTGAACTTATTGATGGTTCTATGGCAGAAAGTAAAAAGCCTGCAATACTTTCTGAGATGAAAAAAATTCAAAATGAAAAGGGATACAATTCAATTCTTATCCTTATTACCGATATTATGAAGGAAGGTTCAGAAATGTTGGTTGTTTCTGATGATATTGAAAGTATTGAAAAAGTTTTTGGTGTAAAGTGTGATGAAACAAACTGTGTTTGGATTGATGGTATGATGAGTCGTAAAAAGCAAGTTATTCCACCGCTTGAAACAAAACTTTAATTAAAAAGCCCCTTTTTAAAGGGGTTATTTTTTTGATGATTTAGTTTTTGAAATCCAGACCTATATCATTAAAAAATTCCGGTGTCTCACGCCAATTTTCCTTTACCTTTACATATAAAAATAAATTGACTTTTTTTCCACCAAAAATCAGTGACATTTCCTGTCTTGCCTTTGTTCCAATAACTTTTATCTTTGAACCCTTTTCACCAAGGATTATTGATTTATGATTTTCTTCGCTTGTATAAATAGTTTGATTTACAGTAATTGCATTTTTGCCCTCCTCTATTTTATCAGTTTTCACAGCGATAGAGTAAGGAAGTTCTTGATGCAAATATTCATATACTTTCTCCCTTGTAATTTCTGCGAGATGTAGGGGTAAAGGCAAATCGGTTTTCATATCCTTTTCAAAATACCATGGAGATTCTGGCATTTGATTTTTTACCCAATTTATGACATCTTCTACACCGTCATTTTCAAGGGCGGAAATCATAAAGACTTCAGCAAACAAATCAGGTGCAATTTTTAATATATCTGTGGTTAATTTTAGCAAATCATCCTTTTCAATTAAATCCACCTTGTTAAGCACAAGGGCGATAGGAGTTTTTATAGTTTTCAGTTTTTCCACAACTACATCAAAAGTTTTTGTAATACCCTTTGTTGCATCAAGTAAAAATATCACAGCATCACTGTCATTCATAGCGCTCCATGCAGTGGAAACCATAGCCTTATCAAACTTTCCCTTTGGGTTAAAAATTCCAGGGGTATCAATGAAAATCATTTGGGTATTGCCTAAATTTTTTATACCCTTTATTTGGTTGCGGGTTGTTTGAACCTTATGCGAAGTGATAGAAATTTTCGTTGAAAGTATAGTGTTCATAAGTGTTGATTTACCGCTGTTAGTTGCACCGATAAGAGCAACAAATCCGCATCTTGAATTTTCTTTATTCATTGTGTTTTCCCATTTCTATTTTTACTTCATCAATATATTCATTAATATCGTAAATAATATCATTTTTGCGCCATATATCAAGAATAATTTCGAAACCTTTACCATCTAACATTTTTGAAAGTTCGTATTTGATTTTCTTTTTTGGTAGCGTTTTTTTCACTCTTGCAAATTTTAAAATACATGCTGTAAGACTTGCTTCATCAAAATTATTATAAAAATAAAGACTGCAAAATCTGAAATAACGAAGAATACGAAGAGGGTCAAAATATATGCTTTTCCTTGGGTTTATTATAAATTTTAAAATACCCTTTTCCAAATCTTCTAATCCCCCACCTAAATCAATAGTTCTTCCAATTCTGTCAACATAAATTGCATTAACAGTAAAATCACGACGGACAAAATCATCACGAATTTTTTTTGAACATATTATTTCAGGGAATCGTGAACCCCTTGCATAATAATCCTTTCGAAAGGTTGTTATATCAAATTTTTCATCATTAATTATTGCACTGATAGTGCCGAATTTCATTCCCTTTAAATCTGTCTCAATATTATTATTTTGAAGTATTTGAAGAACATCCTCTGGTTTTGTTGAAGTTGCAAAGTCAATATCGTTTGTTTGCTCCCCTAACAAAGAATTGCGAACTGCACCACCTACTACATATATTTTTTTATTTTCGCTTTCAAATAAATCAAATAATTTTATAACCGATGGATTTTGTAAAAACTTAAATTCCAAAATAACACCCTTGCACTTTTTTTGATTATAGTATAACATATTTTAAGAGAAATAAAATGATTTTATTTAAAAAAAACATTGCAAGTTTTTTATTCCTATTTAGCGGAGTGATGCTTATTACTCCGTCTTTTGCTGCTAAAAAAAATACAAAATCACTTGAGCAAATAAATAAGCAAATAGAGAAGAAAAAGAAAGAAGCAAAAGCGTTGGAAGTGCAAAGTAAAAAACTTCAAACTGAAATATCGCAAACACAAAATAAAATGGTGGAAATTGCAAATAATGTAAAGAAATATGAACGCCAGTTAAATGATTATGATAAGCAATTAGCAAATCTTAAAAACAAAGAAAGAATGCTTAATCAAAAAATTGAAAGTAACAATCAAGAATTAATTAAAATAATTGCAGTTTTTGAAAATATATCTTTTACACCAAAGGGATATTTGATTGTGTCACCATCAAAAGTTGATACTATTTTTCAAAGTTCTCTTCTTCTTAAAAGTGTAGTTGAAAATCTTAATCAATCAAGAAAGGAATTTGCACATGATTTAGATGAACTTGTAAAATTAAAAGATGATATTGTAAAGGCAAAGTTATCTATCTACTCTCTTAATAACAAAGTGAAGGGGGAGAAGGATAAAATTGCGGGGCTTATAAAATCAAAACAATCATCGTATAAAAAGTTAACGAATCAAAATTTACAAAAGCAAGCAGAAATTAAAAAACTTGTATCCGAATCCAAAACAATTGAGGATTTTTTGAAGAAGGCTGAAAATCTTCGTAAAAAAGAAATGGCAAAATCAACAACAAAAAAAACTGTGCTATCATTGGGTAAAATTTCCCTTCCTGTTGATGGAAAAATTGCAACTTACTTTGGAGATAAAAAAATTGGTGGTGTTAAATCAAAGGGAATTTATATGAATGCGCGTTCTGGTTCTCAGGTAATTTCACCAACCGATGCAGAAGTTGTTTTTGCTGGTGCTTTTTATGGATATAAAAATTTGCTTATACTTCATACATCTGATAATCATTATATAATTATGGGAGGTATGAACGAAGTTTTTGCAACAGAGGGACAATCGCTTCTTGCTGGGGAACCAGTGGGACAGATGGGAACTGGTGAGTTTTATATAGAACTTCGTGAGAATACTACACCAGTAAATCCACTTAATTATTTTAAGGTTTAATTAAATTTTATTTCTTTTTAAAAATAAGGCTGTCAGAGGTTTTAAGATTTATTTCCTTTTGCCTTAAATCATAATTTCTAAATCCGTTTTCAATTACTATATCTATAAGTTCAGTATAACTTATATTATAAGTAGAATTTTGCCATAAATAAAATGCAAATGCTCCTGGAATAGGATTTACTTCATTAAGCCAGATTTCCCCAGTTTTTCCATTTGATAAAAAGTCAATTCGAGGATTTCCCGTTGCACCCATAAAGGCGAATAAAGTTTTTGCACTTTGGGTAATAAAATCTTCCTGTTCCTTTGTTAACTTTGGAGCAAATTTACGCCTTGATTCTATAAGTTCATCTGATGGCATTGCAGAAATATTTAGACCTTTTTTCTTTGCCCCATTTTCAGATAAATATTTATCCTTGAATGAAAGTAATGAATTATCATTGTTTGGCATTTCAATTACAGAAGTGATAATTTCACCATCAAGATTCTTCATAACTGCAATATTGTATTCGACAAGATTTTCAACAAATGGTTCCAAAATCGCCTTGTTATCCATTTTGAAAATATCAAGTAAAGCAGAAGATAATTCCTCTTTGTTTGTAACTTTGCAAACACCAACAGAACTTCCTAAATTTGCAGGTTTTGCACATAATGGGTATGAAACCTTTATGTCTTTTAACATTTTTTCAATATCAATAAATTCTGTATCACTTGGCTTTGAAATAACTGTTTCAGGAAGCACCTTTATATTAAGAGATTTGCAAATTTGCTTTGTTGCAATCTTGCTCATATAAACACTTGATGAAAGAATATTTGCACCAGTATAGGCAATATTTGAGGTTTCAAACAAACCTTGGAAAGCACCAGATTCTCCTTCCTCCCCATGAAATGCTAAGAAAGCAATATCAAAAGGTATTCTTTTTTTACCAAAAAGTGGAGCGTTTAGTATTTTAAGTGATGGACGAATAGTTGCCTCACCTACTTGTAAAGAAACATTTGAAAGTTTTGATTTCAAAGCATCACTTATAGGATAATTTTTTGTATCAAGAAGTTCTGCTCCTGTCCACCAATAACCTTCGCTATCAACATATACAGGAAATGGCTCGTATTTTGTAATATCAATTGCCTGTATTACTTGTATGCCAGTTAGGATACTTACATCATGTTCAAATGATTTTCCACCAAAGAAAACTGCTACTTTTATTTTGCTCATTTTACACCTTTAAATTAGTTATAATATTTTTAACTTCGTTTATTGCATCAATAGATTTTGTTTTATCTGTGCCACCAGATTGTGCCAAATCAGGACGACCACCACCGCCAGTGCCACCCATAATAGTTGAAAGTTTGCGTATTATATCAACGGCGCTTATTTTATCTTTTAAATCCGCTGATACAGAGGTTATAATTGAAACCTTTTCCCCAACATTTGCAATTATTGTAATAATTGTGCTTTTTGGATTTGTCTGTCTGATACTGTCAATCGCAGGTTTTAAATTTTTAGGATTTATTCCATCAATTACAGAATAGATAAAGTTGATATTGCCAACAAGTTCAGTTTTTACACTGTTACTAATTGTTTTAATATCACTACTTACCTGAAGTTCTTCTTGACGCTTCTTTTCTTCGAATTCACGAGCAAGTTTGTCCTGTTCTTCTTGCTTTTCCATTTTAATTTTCTCATTAAGAGATTTTAAAATCTGTGTTGCAGGAAGAGAGGTATCAACACCCTTTGATGATGCAAAACTAAGAGCATCCACATTTGTAATTGCTTCAATTCTTCGGATACCAGCGGAAATAGATTCTTCCTTTAAAATTTTAAAGAATTTAATTTCGCTTGTGTTTGTGCAATGGGTTCCACCGCAAAGTTCAATTGAAACATCACCCATATTTACAACACGAACTACATCACCATATTTTTCACCGAAAAGAGCAATAGCGCCAGTCTTTTTTGCCTCCTCTATTGGCATCTCGTTTGTGCAAATACAAAGGCTTCGTTCTATGTAAGAATTTACTAATTCTTCTATCTTTGAAAGTTCATTGAGAGTCAAGGCCTTTGGATTTGAGAAATCGAATCTGAATCCATTTTCTCCTACCCAAGAACCCTTTTGTGAAATATGGTCGCCTACAACTTCCTTTAAAGCACGTTGTAAAAGATGAGCACAAGAGTGATTTGCCATAATTCTTTTTCTTATTGGTTCGTCAACAGACATATTTACTGTATCACCAACTTTGAAAGAAGCATCTGTAAATTTTATTTTATGGAAACAAAGATTATCCAATGCCTTTATCACATCAACAACTTCTGCCTTTGTTCCATTTTCATTTTCAATTATACCTGTGTCGGAAATCTGTCCGCCACATTCTGCATAAAATGGAGTTTTATCAACAATAAGATAAATTTCATCAGTTGATAAAGGATTTACAACTTCATTTACAATTTCGCCATTTTTTACAATTGATTTTACTGTTGCTTGATTTTCAAGAGTTTCATAGCCAGTAAATTCAGTTGCACCAATTTTTTCCCTAACATCATAAAAGATTTTTTTATTTCCTGCTTCACCTTTAAACTGTGATGATTTTTTGGAATTTTCCCTTTGGGTTTGCATAAGTTTATCAAATTCAGCAAAATCAACTGTCATATTTTTTGCACGAAGAATATCTGCTGTCATATCAACTGGAAAACCATAAGTATCATAAAGTTTGAATGCAGATTTACCACTTAAAACTTTTCCACTTGTCTTTGAAAGTTCATCAGATAAAATTTTAAGCCCAGTATCAAGGGTTGCACCAAAATTTTCTTCCTCTGTTTTAATAGTTTGTTTTATTAAAGATTCTGCCTCATAAAGTTCTGGATAAGTATCACCCATTTGAGTTTTAACATTATCAAACATTTTGTAAAATGCAGGTTCCTTTACGCCAAGCATATTTATATGACGAAGGGCACGACGCATAATACGGCGAAGGACATATCCCCTTCCCTCGTTTGATGGAAGAACACCTTCGGCAATTAAGAAAGCGGTTGTTCTTATATGGTCGGCGATAACATTAAATGAAGTATCATTTTCTGGGGTAATTTTTACACCCATTACATCACTTATATATGATTTAAGATTTTTAAATAAATCTATTTCAAAATTGCTGTTAACTCCTTGAAGAACGGCAGCGACTCGTTCTGCACCCATTCCGGTATCAATATTTTTGTTTTTAAGTTCAACCTTTGTCCCGTCTGGAAGAGTTTCAAATTGCATAAACACATTATTCCAAATTTCAACATAGCGGTCACCGTCTTCTTCTGGTGTTCCAGGAAGTCCACCAGCAACCTCTGGTCCCTTATCATAAAAGATTTCAGTATCAAATCCGCAAGGACCGACATCACCCATAGCCCAGATATTATCTTCTATCCCTAAAATACGGCTGTCATTGAAACCAGAAACCTGTTGCCAAATTTTTCTTGCTTCCTCATCACTTGGGTGAACTGTTACATAAAGTTTGTCCTTTTCCAACCCTAAAACCTTTGTTGTAAATTCCCAAGCATATTTGATTGCTTGTTCCTTAAAATAATCACCAAAGGAGAAATTTCCAAGCATTTCAAAAAAGGTATGGTGACGAGTTGTATAACCAACATTATCCAAATCATTATGTTTTCCACCAGCACGAACACATTTTTGTGCAGTTGTCGCACGGCTGTAATCTCGTTTTTCTTTACCTGTAAAAACATCTTTAAATTGAACCATTCCAGCATTTGTAAAAAGCAAAGTTGGGTCATTTTGTGGGACAAGAGGACTTGATTTTATAAGTTTATGTCCGTTTGAGGTGAAAAAATCTGTGTAATTTTTTCTTAAATCATTAAGTTTCATAATAACGCCTTCTAATTTTTGAATTTTTATATATTCGGTTATTATAAAATTATTGAGACTAAAAGTCATTAAAAAAAATAAAAATATTCTTATTTTAATAATTAAACTTGCAAGAAGGCCAAAAAAAGTGTAAAATAAAGACAATAGAGATTTTTTGGAGGAAAAAAAATGAGGTTATCCCACAAATTATTATTAATTTTGTTAGCATTACATCCTTTTTATGCAAAGGATTGTTATTCTGCAGGTAGGTCTAGTTCTTCCAAAAACAGTAATAGAAAACCTATTACAGGAAATTCCATTGAAGAAACAAAACAAGACTGTATTACAAAATACATAGCAGCCCTTGATTTGGAATGTTATAACAGTAATAACACAAACAAAGGTGGAGTTTATTCGGATTGCAGTGATAAAACTATTGTAGAACTTTATGATGTAATGGATATGCAACTTGCAAGTGTTGTTCCACATAAGGATTTATCTAAATATGTTAAAGATTGCCCTTCTTATAAAGGGGAAGCAGTTGCAAAATGGCTTGGTGCAAAAGATACAATTGAAAAAAGTGCAGTGAAAAGTTCTGGCGAATGTCTTTATGCAACAGAAAGGTTAAATGCAGCAAAGAAGTGTTATTCTGCTGCACTTGCACACGATGGAAATTTCTTTGATTTTGAAAAATTAATGAAAACAAATTGTGGAACATATCCTGATATTGCACAAAAATTTGCAAAGGCTGGAGATTTAGGACTTTCTAATATTCCTAAAATGCTTGAAAATTATTCAACATTGCAATTTACAAATAAATCTGAAAATTGGAGAAATGCGGTAGAGGCTGTATTTGCTGGCTATATTTATGAGGCAAGAGAGGCTTGCGGTGAAGAAACCTATGATATAGTTCAACTTAACAACTTTGATAATGACAGTCGTGAAAACTTGCTTACTGTTGCAAATGAAGGATTTGCTTCGCAATTTGGTGAACAACTTGGAAGCAGAACTGAAAATCTTTTATCCACAGGAAAATCTACTGTTGGATATATTGCGACTGGAAAACCTACACAAGCGTTGGCAACCAACACCACTGTTGGAAAAACTGTGGCAAAATTTTATGAAAATATGGGATGGAAAGATGCTGTTGCAACAGGACAAACCACTGGCACAAAAAATACTAATAATGCAAAGTTTGGCAATACCACACCACAAATAAAAAATCTTTATAGCGTAAAAGATGTTTATATAGTTGATAATGTTTCCAACCTTAATACTGCAAGAGCAAGACTTACAAACATTATAAAAAATGGCGATTTAGGAACTGCTTTGACACAGGATACTTTGGATCAAACTATTGCAAATGCTTTGGGTGCAAGAAGTCTTAATGATTCATCTATATATTCTATACTTACTAGTTTAGAAGATGGTGATACTTTCATTATAAAAGATAGAAAATCTATGTGTTCTGTTTTAACTTTGAAAGATGATACACTTGTAAAATTATCAAACAGTGATGTAGATAATTTACCTGAATTATATAGTTATATGAATGGTTGTTCTGATATTTCGGAGTAAAAATGCAAGAAAATATTTTTTCACAAATAGAGCAGGTAATTTCTGAAATACGGAGGTGTCTTTGATTTAAATTCTCTTCTTAAATTACAAAGGGATTTAGATGAAAAGGCAAATGCGCCGGATTTATGGAATGACAAAGACAATGCGCAAAAAATTTTAACACAAAAATCAGAAATTGATAACAAGATAAATTTTTTACAAAACATTGATAAAGAATTTTCTGATTTAAAAGAATTTTATCAAATGGCTGTTGATGAAAATGATGAAAAGACAATTTTTGATATTGAAAAATCGTCCTTGGAGTTTTTACAAAAACTTTCAAAAGAAAAACTTGATTTAATGTTAAATGGTGAAGCAGACGGCAATTCTTCTTACCTTGAAATACACAGTGGTGCTGGCGGAACAGAGGCTTGTGATTGGGCTCAGATGCTTCTTCGTATGTATTTACGATGGGCAGAAAAGCATAATTACAAGGTATCTTTGATTGAAGAACACAGTGGGGAAGAGGCAGGAATAAAATCTGCAACCTTGCTTATTGAAGGCAGAAATGTTTACGGTTGGTTAAAGGGGGAAAGTGGCATTCACAGGCTTGTTCGCATATCTCCATTTGACAGTAGTGCAAGAAGGCATACAAGTTTCGCCTCCGTTTGGGTATATCCCGTCGTTGATGATAAAATTGAAATTGAAATATTGGATAAAGATTTACGTATTGATACTTATCGTGCAAGTGGGGCTGGCGGTCAACACATAAATAAAACGGACAGTGCTGTTAGAATTACGCATATTCCAACGGGTGTTGTTGTGCAATGTCAAAATGAGCGTTCCCAATTTAAAAACAAAGAAATTGCGATGAGTATGCTTAAATCCAGACTTTACAATTTGGAACTTCAAAAACGACAGGAGGAAGCGGATAAAATCAACTCTACAAAATCGGAAATTGGTTGGGGTTCGCAAATTCGCTCCTATGTTATGCAACCATATCAAATGGTAAAGGATCTAAGAAGCAATTTTGAAAGTTCAAATGTAGGGGCGGTTATGGACGGGGAAATTGATGAATTTTTATCAGCAACCCTTCTTCATAATAATACTTAATATTTTTTGAATAAATGTTTTTTTATTGATTTATATGGCTTTGCAATAAAGCGTCTTAAAATCAAATGATAAATAAAGGTATAAAAATTTAGTAATACATAAAGTGGATAATATGTAAAATGTGGATAATTTGCAAATGTATTTCTTATCCCCTTTAAAGTTTTATAGTTGCGGATTTTTAATACACTATCTTTTATTACATCATCAAGATTCACATTCTTTCTTTTTAAATGATTAAGGATAAGGTTTACATCATAATTTGTATATTTAGATTTAAAATTATCAAAAAAGTATGTCATATCTTCCTTTGACATTTTTTGAGTGAACAAACTTACCTTAATAAAAAAGCCATTTTGCTTTACAATTTGATTTGGAAAATAGCAATCGTAATTTTTTATAAATGTATCAGACTTGAACCCTTCTTTATATAAAAGATTTGATAAACCCTTTTCATATCTTTTTATGATTTCACCTTTATCAGAAAGAAATTCTATATTATTAAAGAAATTTTGAAAATTTTTATTTCTTAGAATATTGTTTTTAAAAATCAGAAAATATGATTGAATATGGTAACTATGTTTTTTAGGATTAGGCGTGAATCCGTAAAAATCATAACAGCTTTTTTCAAAATCTGTTATGATTTTCTTAATATTATAAAATGGACCATACACAGAGTCATTTACAAGCATCAAATTTTTATATTTACAAATGGTGTCCCAACCTATTAATTTTATAAGTTCTGACCAAGAACCAAAATCGTATTTTTGATGGCGGTAGGCGAAGGCTTTTTTAACGAATGGCGCTAGTCTTTGTATCTCAGCATCTTTCATTTCACAATCTGAAAGATAATATACATCGCTTATTTCAGAAAATCGTTTTACGGAACAAAGGACATAATCGTCAATTATTCCGTCTTTATCATATCCTGCAAAAAGGCATAAAGTATTATTCATTACTTTGTCTTTTTAGTATTTTTTTCAACTGATTTTGTATCAGTTTTTACTTTTGGTTTTGTGAAATTTTTATTTTCATATACCGCTAAACCCTTTACCATATCTATTGCACGAAGAAGTTGATAATCGTTTGCGTCACGTTCCTCCTCTGTCTTTTCACGCTCGGATTTTTTATCATCTGTTTTTGTTTTATCTTTTGTATCATTTTTAAGAGCGTTTGAAAGAGTTTCTTCTGCGAACATACGATTTTCCTTAAATTCCTCTAACTTTGCACGATTTACTTCAATGTCAGGAGTTATACCTTCTGCCTGAATTGACCTACCACTTGGAGTATAATATCTTGCAGTTGTTATTTTAAGGGCTGTTTCACCCATAGGAATAAGTGTTTGCACAGAACCTTTTCCATAGGATTTTGTTCCAATTAATACAGCACGACGGTGATCTTGTAGGGCCCCAGCAACAATTTCTGATGCAGAAGCAGAGGCACCATTTATAATTACAACCAAAGGTTTGTTATCAATCAAATCACCTTCGGAAGCAAAGAAAACTCTGTTTCCATTTTCTTGACGAGACATAATTGA
Organism: Alphaproteobacteria bacterium; assembly: GCA_051885355.1. Taxonomy (GTDB): domain Bacteria; phylum Pseudomonadota; class Alphaproteobacteria; order Rs-D84; family CACZYB01; genus CACZYB01. The sequence continues at coordinate 35,790 of JBJEXC010000025.1, forward strand.
TACAATTTCACCTTCTTGTAAAAAAGCGTCAGAAACTTTTACTGCTTGGTCAAGAAGTCCACCTGTGTTGTTTCTTAAATCCAAAATATAACCAACAACTTTTTTATTATTTAACTTCTTTATTGCTTTTGCAAGTTCGTTATATGTGTTTTCGTTAAATGTAGAAAGTCTGATATAAGCGACTGTATCATCTGCTTTTAATTTAGATTTTACAGCATCAACCTTTATAATTGCACGGGTCAAAGTTAAATCAAAAGGTTCCTTTCCATCACGGAAAATTTTCAATTTTACTTTTGTTCCAGTTTTTCCCTTCATCTTTTTAACCGCTTCTTGAAGAGTTAAGCCTTGAACTTGTTCATCATCAATATGGGTGATTAAATCATTTGGTTCAACGCCGGCTTTGAAAGCAGGAGTATCATCAATAGGTGAAATAACCTTTATTAAGCCATTATCCATAGTTACCTCTATACCTAATCCGCCAAATTCACCTGATGTTTGTTCTGTCATATCAGTGAAATCTTCTTTGTTTAAAAATGAGGAATGAGGGTCAAGTTTGGAAAGCATTCCATCAATTGCTGCCTCTATTAATTTTTTATTTGTAACTTCGTCAACATATCTTGCCTTTGTAATTTCAAATGCTTTGCCAAACATTTCAAGATATTCATAGACATCATCATCTTTTGCCTCTGCTTTTTTAAGTGTCTCTTTCGCACCAATTGATTTAGAAGATGAAATTTGAAAAATTGCAACAGAACCTATTAAAAAAGCAAATGCAAGTATTGTAAATAGTCGTGCTGATGAAGATTTTTTTTGTGTAGACATTTTTATTACTCCTTTTAAAATTTTATTATAGTTTAATTACATTTTTGCTAAATGTCAAATATTGTAAAAGAATTAAAATTAAACAAAATGATAAAAATGCTTGATTTTTGGAAATAAATGCTATATATTTTATGAAATCAACAGTAGAATGGGCTTTAAATTGGCTGCCTATCTGCTATATTAACTTATAAAAACAAGGAGTTAAAATGCCAAAACTTAAAACTAAAAGTGCCTTTAAATTAAGGTTCCGCCTTTCTGCAAATGGCAAGGTTAAAACAAGTAGAGCGGGTCATAACCACTTTATGCGTCGTAAATCTTCTCGTTCTCTTACAGAAGCTGTTCATGGACAATACTTAGAGAATCGTGATAAAAAAATCGTTGAAAGATTAATGCCTTACGGTATGAAATAAAGGAGCAAATAAAAATGGCACGTGTAAAAAGAGGTCTTACTAAAAGACAAAGACATAAAAAAATATTAAATATGGCAAAGGGATACAGAGGACGCAATTCCACCTGTTATCGCATTGCACATGAAAAAGTTGAAAAGGGTTTGCAATATGCTTACCGTGATAGACGCAAAAATAAATCTAATTTCCGTTCACTTTGGATTACTCGTATAAATGCTGGTGTTCGTGCGTATGGAATTACATATTCTGAATTTATTTTCGGTCTTAACAAGGCAGGTATAGTTCTTGATAGAAAAGTTTTATCAGAAATGGCAACAAATGATATGGAAGCATTCAAAACTGTTGTTGAATCTGCTAAACGATTTATCAAAAAGGAAAATGCCCCTGCTTAAATCACTTTAAGATTTTAAGAAAATATGTTATAATAAAGGGGCTTTCAAGTGAAAGCCTCTTTAATTTTATGGGATGGGAAAAATGGATAAAAAAAATAAAGTTTTAAATACAAAAAAAGAAGATAAACAACTTACACCTCAAAAGATTGCTAAACTTGCACTTAAAAGTTTAGATAAATATAAAAAATCTTATGAATACTTAAAGGATAAGTAATGATTAAAGTTGAAGACATAATTTTATTACATAGTATAGTTTCTAATAAATACGAAATTATAAATAATAATATTCAATCATGTTTATCTTCAATTGACTATTATGAATCTATAGAAGATAAAATTTCTTCAATTATTAGGGCAATAATAAAAAATCATTATTTTCTTGATGGAAATAAAAGAACTGCTTTAGCAACTTATTTTATTTTATGTGATTTATATGAATTAAAAATAATATATAATGATGATGAATTGGGTTATGTCTTTGAAGATATAGCAAAAAATAATTATTCTGTTAAAGAAATAAGTAAAATTTTATTTAATAAAAATAGTAAAAAGGAAATGTAAATGATAGATAAAAATTTGATTTTAAAACAAATAAATGATGCTGGTTCAACAGAAGAGTTGGAGGCGATTAAGGTTTCTGTGCTTGGTAAAAATGGTGCATTAACAAGTATATTAAAAGAGCTTGGTAAAATAATATCAAATCATCAAACAGATTTAACATCTTATATTACAGATAAGATAAAAGAAATTTCGGAAAGAGCTTCAGAAATTCAAAAAGAATTAACACTAACTTTTATTTCCTCATTAAAGGAACTTGGTAAAATGTCACCAGAGGAAAGAAAAACTGTTGGTGCTGAACTTAATGTTATAAAGGAAGAAATTCTTGGTGCAATGGAGGAGAAAAAATCTGCCCTTGAAATGGCAGAAATAAATGCAAAACTTAAAAGTGAAAAAATTGATATAACACTTACAAAGCAGGAACCACATAATGGATATGTTCACCCTCTTTCCAAAGTAAAGGAAGAATTGGTGCAAATTTTTGCCTCACTTGGATTTAAGGTTGAAAATGGTCCTGATATAGAAGATGACTTTCACAACTTTACTGCACTTAATGTGCCTTCGTTTCACCCTGCTCGCTCTATGCAAGATACTTTCTTTGTAGAGGGAGGGAATATTCTTCGCACACAAACTTCGTCCGTTCAAATTCGTTCTATGGAAAAAAATGGTGTGCCGATAAAAGTTATAACTATGGGTCGCACATACAGGAGTGATTGGGATGCAACTCATACTCCTATGTTTCATCAAATAGAAGGATTGTATATTGATAAAAATGTTACTATGGCACATTTAAAGGGTTGTTTATTGGACTTCTTAAAGATGTTTTTTGAAACGGACGATGTGCCTATACAATTCCGTCCTAGTTATTTTCCATTTACAGAGCCATCCGCAGAAATGGATATAAGATGCACTATTGAAAATGGCGAACTTAAAATTGGAACAAATGGAAAGCGTTGGCTTGAAATTTTAGGTTGCGGTATGGTTCACCCTAATGTTCTTAAATCTGTTGGTGTAAATCCAGATGAATATCAAGGCTTTGCTTTTGGTATAGGAATTGAACGACTTGCAATGTTAAAGTATGGAATTTCCGATATGAGAAAGTGTTTTGAAACTGATACTAGATGGCTTTCACATTATGGATTTGAAGCAAATGATATTCCAAATATTATAACTGGATTAAGCAGAAAATAGTCAAGGAGATAGAAAATGCGTTTTACATATAATCAATTAAAAAAATATTTAAAAACTAATTTAAGCCCAATTGAAATTGCAAATGCGCTTACTATGTTGGGACTTGAAATTGAAGAAGTTATTGATAAAAAATCTCCGCTTGCTGATTTTATTGTTGGAGAAATTGTCGAATGTTCCGATCATCCAGACAGCGACCATTTACATCTTTTGAAGGTAAATACTGGTTCTGAAATACTTGATGTTGTATGTGGTGCGCCAAATGCAAGAAAGGGATTAAAGGGAATACTTGCCCGCCCTGGAAATATCATTCCAGCGGATGGTAGCAAACTTAAAAAAGGTATGGTAAGGGGCAAGCCATCAAATGGTATGATGTGTTCTATACGCGAACTTGACCTTGGCACAGAACACGATGGAATTATTGAACTTGATGATAGTGTGGTTGCTGGACAAGATGCAATTTCCGCACTTGAAAAAACACATACTCTTGATGTTATATATGAGGGAAATGTGCTTCCTAATCACCCTGATTATTTAGGAATTATTGGAATTGCTCGTGACTTATCAGCCGGTGGTTTTGGTGAATTTATTGCACCAGATATAAAGGAAGTTAAATGCGAATTTAAAAGTCCTATAAATGTGATAAACAATGCAACTGAGGATGCAAAGGAGTTTAATACTCGTTATATAAAGGGGGTAAAAAATTCCGAATCACCAAAGTGGTTGAAGGATTATTTAACTTCGGTTGATATGAATTCAATTTCTGCTTTGGTGGATATTACTAATTTCTGTTTGCATAATTTGAACCGCCCTCTTCATGTTTTTGATGCGGATAAGATAAAGGGCAACCTTGTCCTTGATTATGCAAAGGGTGGTGAGGAGTTTGTCGCACTTGATGGAAACACCTATATTTTAAATGCTGGCGATATTGTTATCAAAGATGATAATGGTATTCAAAGTTTGGCTGGTGTTATGGGTGGACTTGCAACCTCTTGCACTATGGATACGAAAAATGTGCTTTTAGAATCGGCATATTTTAATCCTGTTCGTATAAGAAAGACTGCAAAGCAATTAAAAATCGAATCGGATTCAAAATTTAGATTTGAAAGAGGGATTGATCCTTGTTGCACAGTTTGGGGATTAGATGTTGCAACAAATCTTATCCTTGATATTTGTGGTGGAAAAGCATCTGAAATTTGCAAAACTGGTGCGTGTTGTTTCAAAGAATATAAGATTGATTTTCCTGTATCATATTTCAAGAAAAGAGTTGGGTTTGATATAGATAAAAAAGATATGATTGATATACTTTCAAAACTTGGTTTAAAAGTTTCTGATAAAGGTGATGTGTTGGAAGTAATTCCTCCATCATACAGAGGTGATATAGAAGGTCCGCATGATATAACAGAAGAACTTGTCCGTGTTTATGGTTTTGAAAAGTTGCCTGCGGTTTCTGTGAAATCAGATGGTGAAAATTTGACTGTGGATATTGAAACAATTAAAAAACTTCAAATACCACATATACTTGCGAATCGTGGTTTAACCGAGGTTTACACCTGGTCGTTTATGAGTGATAAAAAGGAATTTGATAGTAATAATCCTATCAGAGTGATAAATCCTATTGTATCTGATTTGAATGTGATGAGGAAAAGTATAATTCCTAATCTTCTTGATGGAGTGAAGGAAAATCTTTCTCGTTCAATTGCTTCATCTAATTTATTTGAGGTTGGACCTGTGTTTTATGGTGATAAACCAACAGAGCAACATTTATATGTATCTGGTGTAAGGCAAGGTTTAACTGCCTTTAAAGATTGGAGTAATAATCCTGCAAATGCTGATGTATATGATGTCAAAAATGATGTGTTTACGATTTGCAGACTTTTTGATATTGATCCTGAAAAGTTAAGATATGAGACAGAAAATCTTCCAACTTATCTTAACCCATACAAAAGTGCGTCTGTGATTTTTGCAAATAAGGTTATTGGTTATTTTGGGGAAATTCATCCTCTCACCCTTAAAAAATTTGGAATAAAGCATACGAATGTTGTTTGCTTTGAAATAAATGTCGATGAACTTCCTCTTCCAAAAAGTAAGAAGAGTTGCGCGAAAAAAAGGCTTAATATTTCTGATTTGCAACCTATTTCTCGGGATTTTGCATTTATATTTGATATGGATATAAAGGCGATTGATATTACAAAGGCTGTGAAAAAAGCAAATGGTGAGCTTATTTCTTCTGTTCGCATATTTGACATTTATGTGGGGGATAAACTGGAAAGCGGTAAAAAATCTGTTGCAATAAATGTTGTAATTGTGCCAAAGGAGAAAACACTTTCTGATGATGAAATTCAAGAAATTTCAAATAAGATTGTGGAAAATGTCGCATCTTTGGGTGGTGAATTAAGAGATAAATAATTAAGCCCCTAAATGGGGCTTTTTTTTATTTTATTAAATTTAATTGAGTATTGTAAAGGTCAATATATTCCGCCGCAGATTTATCCCAAGAAAAGTTTTGGTTCATTGCTTGCTTTTTAATATTTTCCCAAATCTTCTTTTCATTTTTATAGGTATTTAACACTCTGTTTATACCATATATAAAATCGTGAACAGAATAGTTATCGAATAAGAAACCTGTTGCAACATTATTTACAATAGTATTTTGGAAATTTGCATCAATTACTGTATCAGCAAGTCCGCCTGTGCGTCTTGCAAATGGGATTGTGCCGTATTTCATTGCAAAAAGTTGTGTAAGTCCACAAGGTTCGAATCGTGAAGAATTTATCAAAACATCAATTCCTGCGATAAGTTGGTGTGAAAAATCCTCATCAAAATCAATTACTGCAAACTGGTCTGGATATTGTTTTGCAATGTTTTGAAGTCGTGGAAGATAGTTTCCCTGATCTGTTCCCATAACTATTAATTGGATATTATTCATCATAATTGCAGGGATAGCCTCAATCAAAATATCCATACCCTTTTGTTCGGTAAAGCGGTTAAGCATACCAAAAAGTGGAAGTTTAGCATTTTTAAGAATACCTACTTTTTGTTGTAAATATTCCTTGTTTATTTTTTTATTTGCCAAAGTATTTTTTGAATAATTTTGTTTGATTAATTTATCAGTTTCTGGGTTCCAGATGGAATAATCAATTCCGTTTAAAATACCTGTTAATGAGTCCTTTCTTTTTATAAGGGTGGAATGAAGTCCGCAACCAAATTCGTTTGTTTGGATTTCTGTTGCATAAGTTGGACTTACAGTTGTGATTTTATCTGCGAATGAAAGTCCCGCTTTTAAAAATGAAATTTGGCGATAAAATTCAACCCCGTCCTCGTTAAACATATAGTTTGGTAAATCCAAATCTCCGTAAACAGAAAAAGGATAAATACCTTGGAATGCGAGGTTGTGAATTGTCACAACTGAGGCAGTTTTTATTTTTGGATTTTTTCTTTTTAATACCTCTATATATGCTGGAGTTAGGGCTGTCATCCAATCATTGACATGGATTACATCAGGTGTCCAGTTATCAATTTCGCCCTCGCAAAACTGGGCTGCAACCCATGAAAAGGCAGCATATCTTATATGATTATCGCCCCAAGCATTTCCACAAACATCAGAGTAAGGGTTTCCTGCACGAAGGAAAAGTTCAGGTGCATCAACCAAATAAAATTTTATGGGATTGCCCTTTATATTTCCCTTATATACATTTATTTCTTTGCATCTAAATTTATTTTCGAATTTTGCAACCTCTGTAAGTTCTGTAAAATTTTTTAATATAGAAGGAAAAGCCGGCATCAAATAACGAATGTCAATTCCTGCTTTTTTAAGTGATAAAGGAAGCCATGCACATACATCACCAAGGCCACCAGTTTTATTAAATGGAAATAATTCTGATGTTACAAAAAGTGTTTTCAATTTTCCCCTCCTCCTTTTATTTTCTTTCTAACACATAATCATAAATATTACCAATTTTTTGAGGCAGTAAATTCTTTGAAAAATTAAGTCTGACATTTGCAGATAATTTTTTGGAAATTTCCTCACGTTTTTCCTCACTCATTTCCATAGACCACAAAATTGCATTTACAAGTTCATCTATATTTTTTGGGTCATAAGTTTTGCAAGTATCATCATCAAGAATATATTCTGGTGTAGAACCAATGTTTGATGCAATTATTGGACGACCTATGCTTTGTGCTTCAAGTAAAAAGATTTGTGATGCTTTTGGTTCAATATTTGTTGCAATATAAACATCGCTTAGCATTAAAAGAGCGGGTGTATCATTGCAATCACCTGCTATATGAATTAGACCTTCAACACCTAATTTTTGAGACATATTTGTAAGTTCATTTTTATATCTTTTATGTTCCTTATATGAACCGATGATAAGGCAACGAATTTTTTGTCTTACATCGTTTGGAAGTTTTGAAATTGCAGTTATAAGATTTGCTTGTCCACGTGTCTTTTCCATTTTTGCAATAGTTGTAATAATGAAGTGATCCTCTGGAATTCGTAAATCAGAGGCAGTAGAAATAATTCTTTCTGCACTTACATTATTGGAATTATAAACATCAGTATCAATCCATTGAGGGATGATGACTATTTTTTCACTTGGCACCTTGTAAGTAATTTGAATGAATGATGCCATAAAATCACTTGGAGCAATAATTATATCGCCCTTTGTTAAATAATTTATTCTGTTATTTGTTAGATGCCAAAATGATTTTTTATAAATTTTTAAAAATGAAGTTATGTAAGGGATATTAAATATTTTTGAAACCTTAAATCCATAAAAGGAAGATTGTGGTGTGAAAGTATGAATCATTGAAATTTGTTTTTCACTTACAATTTCAGAAATTTTTTTCATATTCCTTCTGATTACAAAAAAATCATTTGAATTTATTGAAAGTTGGATATGTTCGATACCAGATTTTCTTAATTCCTTTACCATTTTTCCACCGGCAGAAATCACGGTAATATTAAAATCCTTTTCATTTAAAATTGTTGCAATATCGATAACTGACTTATCAATAACTCCACTTTCTAACGATGATGTAATAATCAGAATATTTTTATTTTTTAACATTTAAAATCCTTCTTCTTCAAACTTGTTTATATAATACTTTTTAATTATTAAAATGTCATTAAAAATTTATATTTTTTTTAATATAAGAAACTAGTCTTATCCTTATTTTTTTATCTCTTGAATTTAGAGATTTTTTTGTTTAATATTTTGTATAAATTTATAGGAAAAATAAAATGAGAAAAATATTTGTATTAATTTATTGTCTTTTTGGACTTGTTTTATTGGGTTGCAAATCAAGAACAAATAATATTGAAGAAGTTTCAGCCAAATTTTTAGGAGCCCCATATGTTAGAAACCCACTTGGGGAAGGTATAGGTATTGACAAGGACCCTATTTTCAGATTTGATAAGTTTGACTGTCTTACATTTGTTGAAACTATGCTTGCATTAGGTCTTTCTAATAATAAAGAAGAATTTGAGGATATTATAAAGAAAATAAGATATAAGGATGGTGAAGTTTCCATTGAAACGAGGAATCATTTTGTAAATCCTGATTGGATAAAAAATAATTCTGACATTGTTGAAGATATTACCAAAAGAATTGCAAAGAAAATAAACAAAGATGTTTCTGTATCTATAATTAATTTAGATAGAAAGACTTGGTTTAAAAAGAATTATAATATTGATGTTGCGATAGATGAGGAACAGGCTAGTTTAGATTATATAGATTTTGAGACTTTATTATCAAATGAAAGAGAAATAATCAACAGTATAAAAGAGCCTGTTATTGTAAATATTGTAATTAATAAACCAGAATTTAAGCAAATGTATGGCACAGAAATAAATACTTCACATATAGGTTTTGTAATTCCTAAAGATGGCAGTCTTACATTAAGGCACGCATCATATTATAAAGAAAAAGTTGTTGATGAAAACTTTTTTAACTATATAAAAATGTTAAAAAAATACCCCAAATATAGGGGCATAAACTTTTTAGAAATAAAATTTTAATCCGGCAGTAAAGTTTACTCGCGATAAATCTTTCAAACTTATATATTTGTAATCGGCATCATTATACATTATATAATCTGCACCGACTACAAATTTTGAAGTTTCATTCATACTATACATAACACCGGCAGTAATTTTTCCATAAAATGTATTTTTGCTTTCACTTTTACTTTTGAAATTTGTAGGGGCATTATCTTGCATTATTACACCAAAATCAGAAAGTTCTAAACGCGCCATTCCTAAACCAAAACCGATATAAGGAATAAACATAGAATTTATATCTAAAATATTAAATATAAGATTTGCACCAATATTATAAGTTTTCAAATTTTGATTATAGTCAATAAGATATACACCATTTTCGTGTGGAGTTGGAATTTTTTCATTTTCTGCATAACCAAGTTCAAATTCTAAACTCATAAAATCTGTGCCAAAATTATTTATACCAAAGTTTACATAAGCATTTGAAGAACTATCAGGTTGCATTGTAGCTTTATCTTGACCATATACTGGTTGTGAAACTTCATAATCACGAAGGTTGCTTATTCCCAAGCCCAAACCCGCATAGAAATGATATGGATTTTTTAACTCTTCTGTTTTTGTTGCTTTGGAAGATATTTTTGTTTGATTTGTTTTTTCTGTTCCTTTTATTTTTGTTTCATTTTTAAGTCCACTTACAGAAGAAATTGGCATACCGTAAAGAGTAGTTTCTTCAGTTATATTTTCCTCCGCCCTTTCAAGTTCATAAGGTTGTTTTTGCTTATTTTTTAAATAGTTATTATAAACATAATCTACATAATAGTTATCGTATGTTTGTTCCTTTGAAAAAGATGTCAAAGGGAAAATTACAATTCCTTCTATTATCAATAAAAATTTCAATAATTTTTTCATAACTTTTTACTCCTTATAATTTAAAGGTCAAACCAATGGCAACACCGTAATGCTTCCATCTTGCAAGCAAGATAGCATCAGGGAATAAATAAGGTCCAGGTCCATCAGGATCATATTCTGGATTTGTATATAATTTAGTATCTGCATTCTTTTCCTTTATGTATTCATAATTAATACCAAAAGTAAGAGCAATACTATTTTTTATAAGATATTTATATGTCGCATCAAATGAAAATCCCCATGCAGAGCCACCTTCATCAATAAATGATGGATCGTGTTGCCAGTCAACTCTGTTTGGCCAGTTACCCCAAACTTCATAAGATGGTTTAAAAAGTTCACCATAGATATGCAAACTTTCACGATTGCCAATCATTCTTTCCAAATTAACACCAATAAATGGTCCCTTCCATGTTACATAATACATATGTGTTACACCTTCAACAGTTTCTAATGAAGAAACTCCACCAAAGGCATTAAGTAAATTAATTCCATTATTTCCTGCTTCTAAGCAAACATCTCTACCTGATGCAGAAATATAACAGAAATCCTCCTCTGCTATTTGCATACCATAGTAAAGATTATCAACACCATTAGATGTTCCAGGAATTACTAAATCAGCGCTATCAACTGCTGTTGTGTAATCTCTTTCCCCATTTGCATCAAGATAGTATAAATCATTAACAGTTAAACCATGACTTCCCAAATCAATACCAGAAGTGCAAACACCATTACTGTCAACCCCTTCACAAAAATATTCTAAGTAGAAAGGTGCAGGAACAGAATGATCGGACATTTCAAATTTTTGTTCTTTCTTTTTATATCCTATAACAGGAGTAACATCAAATCCAGCAAGGTTATAGACATTTCTCATTCCAAAAGATATAGACATATCTTTTAAGTCAGCACTACCTTTTCCAAGGGAAATTAAGTGAAGTTCGTTAAAAATATCGTCATCAGATGTTCTGTCAGTAGAGGAACTTCCACTTCCATAAGTGAAATTAAATACATATTGTCTGTTTTTTAACATAAAATCACGAGATACGGAAAATATTGTTTCCTTTGTTTGAATTTCGTCCCAATTAAGTATAGAATGGACATCATTTTCAAACATAAATTGCCCTTCACCCTTTTTATATTTTATTTCAAATTCCCATTTTTTAGGGTCGTGATTTACCTTTTGATAATAAGAATTATAAGGGCTGTAAGATTGGTTATAAACAGCGCTTGTTTGATATTGCATATATGGGTCAGCACCATTATAATATTGTGGATTTTGCACAGTTTGAACTGTCTGTGTTGGTGCAGTCGTTGTTTTATTAGATATCTTTTTCGTTGGTTTTGCATCGGGATATGCCTTATAATAATCCTTGTAAAAAGTATCATAATATATAGGGGAACTTTCCGCAAATGCCCTAGAAACACTGAATATACCAAGTCCGAATGTAAGACTTGAAAATAAAAATTTTGTAACCTTTTTAGTTGTATTCATTATATCTTTCCTTAACTCCTTCTTACAATTATAACATAAAATTTTATTTCTTTCCATATATTTTTTCACTAAAAAATAAGAGGCATAAATAATTAAAATTTAACTTGATTTTAATAGGTAGTTATTCTAAAATACAGGTAATATTTACATTAACCAATTTAACAGATTAAATGGAGGTTTATAAAATGGCTGGTATAATGGAAGGTAAAAAAGGTATAATTTTTGGTGTTGCAAACAATATGTCTATGGCTTGGGGTATTGCACAAGCAGTTCACGAAGCAGGCGCAGAAGTTGCACTTAACTATATGGGTGATGTTATGGAAAAACGCGTTCGTCCACTTGGTGAAAGCATAAATGCACCTATTATTATGCCTGCAAATGTTCAAGATGATGCATCTTTGGATGCTTTTTTCGCTGAAGTTGAGAAAAAATTCGGAAAAATTGACTTTTTGCTTCATGCTGTTGCTTTTTCAAATAAAGCCGAACTTTCTGGACTTTATGTTGAAAATACAACAAGAGATAACTTTAAAAACACTATGGATATTTCAGTATATTCTTTCACTGATTTATGTCGTCGTGCATCAAAAATTATGAATGAAGGTGGTTCATGTTTGACACTTACATATCTTGGTGGTGAAACATACATACCAAATTATAATGTTATGGGTGTGGCAAAGGCTGCTTTGGACGCATCTGTTCGTTATCTTGCTTCTGATTTAGGTCACAAAGGTATCAGAGTTAATGCAATTTCTGCTGGTCCAATTAAAACACTTGCTTCATCTGGTATTGATGATTTCAAGTTAATGATGAAATGGAACGAATTTAACTCTTTCCTTGGCAGAAATATGACTTTGGAAGATGTTTCAAAAGCTGGTCTTTATATGTTATCTGATATGTCAAGTGGTGTGACTGGTGAAATTCATCATGTTGACTGTGGTTATCATTCACAAGGTATGGTTAACCTTGATTATGTTAAAGATTCTGGTGATTTACTTATTGAATATGCTGGAAGACTTGAAAATAAAGACTAAAAATTAAAAAAAATAGTTTTACCCTCTCTTTATGAGAGGGTTTTTTATTTGTATTTATCTCTTTTTTATGATATACTTGTTTTAAATAATAAAGGGGAAAAATATGAAAATAAGTATTTTAGTTTTGGCTTTGGTATTATCTAGTCAAGTTATGGCTGCAAATAATTCAAGAATTGCTTCTAAATCTATGATAAACAAACGCATTTTAAGTGCTTCTGTTTCAAAAGTAACTGATACTACAACTACTACAGAAGAAAAGACAAAAGAAATATGTGAACAAATTTTTTATGATTGTATGGATAAAAAGACCAATGAAGCAGTAATGCAGTATGAAGTTTATTATGATGATTATAATGATATGTTAAGCGAAATTTACAATGGTATGTCATCACCTGTTTTTAAATGTATTTACAGTAATGATATAAAGGATTTATACAGTTCTTATTATTACGGGCAAACAGGTTTAGATGTTGATGAAAATGCTGTAAAAATTAAGAAAAATTCCATTGAATATTATAAATTTTTAAAACAAAATGCAAGTGATGTTGCATCAAAGAAAATTAGTGCCAATATGGTTTTGCCAGAGGTTTTAACTATTGCTGGAATTACAACAACTCCACTTAATGCTAAATCTCAAACAACTCCGAATGTATCGTATAAATTTACAACTATTAATCCTTCAACTTTATTTAACTTGAATAAAGAATATTGTATGGATAGTGAAAAAAATAAGGAGTTAGATGGTTGCCCTAAACTTAAAAAAAGTTTAGGTGATAGTTGGAAAACTTTGCTTCCTAATACTTTAACAAAAAATTGTCAGGATTATGAAACTTTTTTAATTGATAAAAGAAGTCAAGCACAGCAAGGAGCACAGACCTTTATATTAAGTTTAAGGACGCAAATATCTAATGCAATTGATGAATACAATGCTAAGATAGAGGCTGAAAAAGAATTATTTTAGTTTTTATAAATAATTTATCCCCTCGGTTAAGAGGGGATTTTTGTTAGTCATTACTGTCGAAAAACTCTTTTTTATCTAAGTCATACCTTTGATATTTATAAGTTATTGCACCAGTAGATTTATCACAAACAGCAATAACTTTATCTTTAAATCCATGCATATAGTCTGGCCATATAGTATACATAGAACTTGGATTGAATGCATTTGATGATATATAGAAGTATTGATTTTCACCTTTTTGCCAAGCATCAGTCGTTTTAGAACAACATCCACCAAATTTTACTCCTCCCTGACAAGTTTCTGATTTGCCTGCAAACAGTCTTATATCTTTAGGCATTAAACACTTCTTCACAGTCATAGTTCTGATATCGAACCATTCCCAATCCAAAACTCTTTTCACGCC
>JBJEXC010000026.1:0-11866 GCA_051885355.1 Alphaproteobacteria bacterium
TCTTGCTGGAAACTACATACTCTTTTAACCCATACCCACTTGGGCAGGCTCCATTAGTAATCTTCTGTAGAGAATACCCACTAGGGCACGCCCCGTTACTTATCAGTTTCGCCTCATACCCAGCAGGACACACTATAGGCTCACACCTCTTATAGTCGTTGCTGGCAAATGACCCAGAGATACAGTCCTTACAACTCCTTGAGCCTTTCTCATCGTAGTATTGAGTCACAGTGCCACATTCACACTGATTGTTGCGGTAGACCGCCTTGCTCATACAACATCCCCCCGCCGGTACACAGTATTTTTGTAACGATTCTATAAGAGATTCCGCATGAGATATGTTTGTATAGGTAACAGATATCATACTAATACAAAATATTTTTATTATTGTTTTCATATATTTTCTCCCTCTTGTGTAACAACACAAAAATATTATTTATCTTCTTTTGTATCAGTAAGATGTCGGGGGAGTTAGTTAATCATATGTAAGAATGACTTCCTTGGCCTTTGGGGAAAAATCCCTTGGACATACGCCAAAGACTCCCCCAAAAGATAGAGGGGGAACATTTTATCGGGACATAAACACAAAAGAGAATATGTTCCGCTTACATAAAGGATTAACTACAATCCCGTATCATCTCTGATACTAAGTTTGAAAATAATTCAAACCTAATTTTATGATATTATAAATAGAATTTATTGTAAAGAAGTTTTTAAATTTATTTCTTTTTCAGAATCTATTTCAAGGGTTTTATTTCTTGATGTTAAGCCCTTTGTAATTGTTATATTTGATTTTGGGATGTTTAGTTCTTTTGATAGAAATTTTATTAGGGCTTCGTTTGCCTTTCCATCAATTGGTGGAGTTGTGATTGCAATTTTTATATAATCGTCGTTGAAAGTTCCGCAAATTTCATTTCTTTTTGCGTTGGGTTGAAGATGTATTTTTAGTATTTGTTTTGGCATTAATACTCTGCCTTTTCAAAGTAAAGTCCGCAAGCAGGGGCGGTTGGACCTGCCTTTGTGCGGTCTTTTGCTTCTAAAATATCAATGAATTGTTGTTCGGTAAGTTTATGGCGACCAACCATTTCAAGGGTGCCGACTATATTTCGGACCTGATGGTGAAGAAATGATTTTGCATTGAGTTTTATTTCAATTAAATCTCCGTTTCTTTTTATACTTATTTCATCAAGAGTTTTTATTGGTGATTTTGCCTGACATTCGGAGGCACGAAATGATGAAAAGTCGTGAAGTCCGACTAAGTTTTGTGCAACTTTATTCATAAATTTGACATCAAGTGGGTGGTATATCCACCATACTCTTTGATTATCAATTATTGGGCGAGTTGGGCGATTTAAGATTTTATATATGTAGTAGCGTTTTTTGCAACTGAATCTTGCATGGAAATCATCAGGGACCTTTTCAATATTTAAAATAGAAATATCTTCGTTTGATTGTTGTAGGTGAAAGTTTGTTGCCATAAGGATTTTATAAGGGTCGTATTCTTTTGAAAGTTCAATATGGGCAGGCATACTGATTGCGTGGACTCCGGCATCGGTTCTGCCTGCGGAATAGCATTCTGTGTTTTCACCACAAAATTTGAAAATAGCGTTTTCTATTGCGCCTTGGATAGAGGGGCTGTCGTCTTGGATTTGCCAGCCGGAATATTTTGTGCCAATGTATTCAATTTCAAGTTTATATTTAGTCATTTAGGTTTTCACCAATTTCAAATTTGTATCCGTTTATGAATGCCTTTGTTGTAAGTGGGTTACCACCTGATTTTTGCAATTCTTCTATTTTTATAATAGTTTCATTTCCACATGATATTTGTAAATCATTTGTTAAAATGGTTCCTGCAGGTTTATCGGTCTTTTCATTTATCAAAGATGTTTTTAAAACCTTTATTTGATTACCTTTGTGTGTAAAGTATGCTTTTGGTGAAGGCATAAGTCCGCGAACTAGGTTGTGTATTTGAAGAGAAGTGTTTTGCCAATTTATCTTTGCTTCCTCCTTATTTAATTTGGGTGCAAGAGTGAATTTGTCGCTTTGTTTTTGTGGAATGATAGAATCCTTTTTTTCAAGGTATTCAAGTATCATTTTTGCACCAAGTTCGGACATTTTGTTTTCAAGGTCGCCATAGGTGATATTGTCGTCAATTTCAATTTCTTCTTTTAAAAGCATATCGCCGGTATCCATACCTGCGTCCATTTTCATAATTGTGATACCGGTTTTCGAATCGCCGTTTAAAATTGAGCGTTGGATTGGATTTGCCCCTCTTAAATTTGGAAGAAGTGAGGCGTGGATATTTATGCAACCAAGTGGCGGAATATCAAGGACTGTTTGAGGAAGAATTATTCCATAGGCTGCAACTATTATAATATCAGGGTGAAGTTTTTTCAACTCATCCACAGTTTCATCTTTTTTGAAATTTTTTGGTGTAAAAACAGGAATGTTAAATTTTTCTGCTGTTAAATGGACGGGTGATTTTGTTAGAATCATTTTTCTGCCTTGTGGCTTTGGTTCCTTTGTATACACAGCAACTACATTATAATTATTTATTAAATTTAAAAGTGCGGGGACAGAAAAATTTGGTGTTCCCATAAATACTATATTCAATTTTTTATTTCCCAATTTTCATTTTTTTTAATTTATTAGATACGAGTCTTTTTTTTAGTGAACTTAGATAATCAATGAAAAGTTTGCCGTCCAAATGGTCAAGTTCGTGTTCAATACAACGGGCAAGTAAGCCGTCAGCATCTAATTGTATATTTTTTCCATTTTCATCGGTATAGGATATTGATATTTGTTTAGGGCGTTCAATTTCATAGTATATTGTTGGAACGGAAAGACAGCCTTCTTCTTTTTTACATAATTCCTTTGAAACAGAAATTATTTTTGGATTTATGATTTTTAAATATCTTTTTGATGGAAGTGGAAGTTTATCTTCCTTTGCAATGGTTTCGGCATCAATTATTATTATTTTTTTTAAGAGTCCAATTTGTGGGCCGGCAAGTCCTATACCATCAAATCGTGTCATAATATCGGCCATATCGTCAAAGGTTTCCAATAACTCCGCTGTTATTTCATCAACCTTTGTTGTTGGTTGACGAAGTATTGGGTCTGGTTCTGTATATAAGGTTATAGTTTTCTTCTTTTTTAAATCTTCCATTTTATAAATCTTTCTGTTATTATATTGATATTATTTAATATAAGAGGAAAAGTTTAAAATGACAATAGTTTTTATTTCTTTGGCTGTGGGCTTTTGTATTGCTACGGTTTATTTATTTTTAAAAAATCAAAATTTAGTGCGGGAAAATTTCAGGCTTTCTATCTCATTAGAGCAGGAAAGGAAATCTGTGGAGGCGAAGATGTCTGAAATTACCAAAATAAAGGAAGAATTTTCACGAGAATTTGAAAATATATCAAACAGGATTTTGAAAATGCAAAGGGAGGATTTTGATAAGGAACAAAAGGCTTCTCTTTCGGTCCTTCTTAATCCATTTCAAACTCAGATAAGGGATTTTAAGGATTTGATTGAAAAAACTAATCTTAAAAATGAAAATGATAAGGGTGCTTTGAGTCGTGAGTTGGCGGAACTTAAAACCCTTAATGCAACTTTATCAAAGAATGCTGATGATTTGACTAATGCACTTAAAGGAAATACAAAAGTGCAGGGTGATTGGGGTGAGCATATGCTTAAAGATATTCTTGATATGGCTGGATTTATTGAAGGAATGGATTATCAAATGCAATTTAATGTAAAGGGGGAAAATGGTGAAAATTTGCGTCCTGATTGCGTGATAAATCTTCCAAATGGGAAAAAGTTAATTGTAGATTCAAAGGTTTCAATTTCTGCATATATTGATTTTATAAGGGAGGAAAATCCAGATAGAAAAAAGGAGTTTTTGAAAAATCACATAGCATCGATAAAAAAGCATATTATGGAACTTTCAAATAAAGAGTATCAAAAAATTCTTTCTGATTTTGAATTTGTTTTTATGTTTATTCCTAATGAGCAGGCGTATATAGAGGCTTTGAAATGTGATAATTGTATTTATGATACTGCTTATAAGGCAAATATTGCAATTACTACTCCATCGTCAATACTTCCTATACTTAGGACCGTTAAAAATTTATGGAATATTGAAAAGCAGAATCAAAATGCCTCTGAGATTGCTCAAAAGGCGGGAAAACTTTATGATAAACTTGTTGGCTTTGTTGATAATATGAAAAAGATTGATAAGGGGCTTGCAAGTGCAAGAAGTGCTTATGATGATGCTTTTAATCAACTTTCTGATGGAAGAGGATCGGCAATTTCCATTGCTGAGGATATGAAAGCAAAGGGGGCAAGGACCATAAAAACTATTGGAATTGAACCTCAAAAGTCTTTAATTGATAATGGGGAATAAATAATTTGCGTTAAATTTTATTTTGTGATATTATAATAAAAGTTATTAGGAGTTAATCTATGAAAAAATTTTTTATTTTATTTTTTGTAATTATGTGTTGTTTTAGTAATATGTCTTTTTCACAAAATAGAACTAGATCAAGAAGGGCGAATACTTCTCGTGGAAATGGTTTTACTTTTTCCCAGGATGCAAAGGATAGAATAAAAATTGGTTGTCAAGGTGTTATGAAAAAGGCTCAACAATTTTCAAGAGAGATGAGGGCTAAGGGAAGTTCTAATATTGAATCGGAAATTGTGTATATGTGTTCGGTAAATTCTATTGAACTTGAAAAGGCTGATTTGGGTCCATGGGAAAAGTTTGTGCATGCTTGTGTAAAAGTTTTCAATCAATTTAGAAACCTTATTTATGTTGCGGCAGTGTTTATGTTGCTTTGGATTTTGGTAAAGGCTATGTATGAAGGTGATATGAAGTGGATGCATATCGGTATGATGATTATTGGTGTGACTATGCTTGCATTTGCGGAGGTGTTTTTGGATATTGCGACAAATAGAGTTACAATTGATGATATAAGAAATAGTGAAATTTATGTTGATTGTCGTGAACCGGACAAGGGACTTTATAGATGTGCGGTTGATGTAGAGGGGGCAATGGATAAAGAATCTATCTATTTATATGATGTAAATCACTTGTCTTCACAATCAAAGACATTTAAGGGGCTTTACTAGATTCTTGTGTTTTTTCTTTATTTTATAGAGACAAATTTGCTTTTTTAGTATAAAAAATCGTTATTTTTGGTGAAAAAACACTTTTTTTTAAGAAATTTAAAGATTTTTTGTTGACTTCTTTGGTTTTTAATAGTTAGAATTTAATTAGTTGAGAAATTCAACATTGTTAAACAAAAGAAAAGGAGATAGATATGAATAAGAATGATTTAATAAATGCTATTGCAGATTCAACAGAACTTTCAAAAGTAAAAGTTGGTGAAGTTCTTGATAGCTTTGTAAATGTTGTAACAAAAGCTCTTAAAAAAGGTGAAGAAGTTCGTCTTATAGGTTTTGGAACTTTTGCTGTTTCAAAAAGAAAAGCAACAAAAGGTCATAACCCAAGAACTGGTGAAGAAATTAAAATCCCAGCTTCTAAACAACCTAAATTTAAAGCTGGTAAAACATTAAAAGAAGCTGTTAACAAATAACTTTTTTTATTTTGTTTAAATCCTCTTACTTTTGTAAGGGGATTTTTTTTATTATATTTATTTTTTTTGTCTTGTTATTGGTCGAAAAATGTGATATTATTATTTTGAAAAGTAATAAATGGAAAGGAAAAAATATGAATAAAAAAATAAGTATGTATTGCTTGGCTTTTTGTTTAGCAGTTTCTTCGGCTGAGGTTTTTGCTCAACGCGGAAGAGGTTCTAAGTCAGCAAGAAGTGGTGGTGCAACAGCAACACAAAAAAATGTTAATCCATCAATTATTTCTGGATTTCAAAATAAGTATTTTAAAAATACTTCAATAACATTGGTTGAAAAAAGGTCTGTGGAGATTTCACCACTTATGTTTGAAAATAAACTTCCAGATATAACAAAAACCGCTACTGCAGATGCAAAATACAGATTATGTATTCCATGTGCAAATGTTGTTTTAGAGTATGAGAAGGATGGAAAAATCCTTGGGTATAATGGTGGTGGAAATTGCTACTCCTTGGAACCTGGCGCAAAAGACCTAAGATTGACTGTTAAGGATGGGGCAATTGCTACTTGTGGTTCAAAATTAAGAATGACAATTAATGATGCAAGAAGTTCTTCATTGCCAGAAGTTGATAGTATTGTTTTAAACATATTGCCAAATTCTTCTGAATACGATTATACAAATATTACATTTTCTGAAGATAAGGAAATTTTGACATTAATAAAGGAATATGATGAGGCAAAGGCAGAAGCAAAGAAAGCATGTGATATAAATTCAGGCACATTGAAGGGAATTAAAGATTTATTAATTGCTTCTACTACAACATCAGCGGTTTCATCTGCAACAGGTGCTGCTGATACGGTTGTGCAAGCTGTAACTAACATAAATAATGATAATACACACGACAACACTGGAGGTGCGGATATCGCCTCAACTATTTTATCTGGTGTAAGTACTGCTGGTAATTTATCCTCAACTATAACATCATCTATTTCTGTTACACAGATGGAAGATTTGATTGATGATTTGAAAGAATGTAAGAAAGCAGCAACAAAAATGCACAATGCTGGTCTTGCTTTGGAAGCGGGACTTGAAGATATAACTTCGGCAGATAATATTGAAAAGGTTTCTGCTGATGATGATGTTGAATAGAAAAGGAGAATGAAATGAGAAAATTATTTTTGATTATGTTTTCATTGGTATCTGTTGGGGCAAGTGCTGATACTTTCCAAAGATATACAGAAAAAGAAAAGGAAGCAATTAATCGTTGCCGAAATTTGGATGTAAAATTGTTGGAAAGTATTAAATCTCAGATGACTGTATCTGCTGTATTTAGTGGCGTTGGAACAGCCGCAAGTGCGGTCAGTCTTGGTATATCAGCGTCAAATGTCGCTGGGAAAACTCAAAGCAATACAGCTAAAAATATAGCAGGAAATATTGCTGCTGGTGTGGGAACTGGAACTTCAGTAGTTTCTGCTGCGACTGCGGGAGATGCACTTTCTAAACTTAAAGGTTTGATTGATGATTTAGAAGAATGTAAGGAAGGGTTAGGTGATATTGCAGATTCACCTAAACCAAATCCTGATAATACATCATCAGAATCTTCTGGAGAAAAGACTGTTACTACTACAACAACAGTTGTTACAGAAACAACTAAGTAATTATATATTATTGGAAAATCAGTTCCTTAAATTTTTTATATTTAAGGAACTGATTTTTTTTATGTAGGTTTTCTTGCTTTTTTACTTTTTCTTGGTATAATTTTTTTTAACTATGGAGGATGTTATGGTGAAAGTTAAAACAAAGATTTTTTATTTACCTAATTATGATATTAAGGCTTGGGGCCCTATGAAATATGCGCATACAACGGATAGTGGGTTTGATGTGCGAGCATGTATTGATTCTGATATAACTCTTGCCCCAATGGAGCGAAGGGTTGTTCCGCTTGGTTTTAAACTTGCGCCAGAGCAAGGGTATGGTTATCAAATCAGGTCGAGAAGTGGCAATGCCTCTAAATTGGGGTTGTCTATGGTGAATGGTGTTGGAACTATTGATAATGCTTATAGGGGGGAAGTAGGAATTATACTTATTAATCTTTCTGATAAGCCTATTGTGATAGAACGCGGGATGCGTGTTGGTCAGTGTGTGGTGGAGCCTGTTTATCAGTTTGATTTTGAGGAGGTTGCAAGTGAGGAGGAACTTGGGGAAACTTCGCGAAATTGTTCTGGGTTTGGAAGTAGTGGTATTAAATAGGAAAATTTTATTTATTGTAAGATAGTTTTAATTATTGTGGCAGTTGCAATGTTCGTGTGAACAGCAATCGCATTCATCTTCATCATCTTCTTCATGATGGTGGCAACAGCAATTTTCGTGATGGTGAGGTTGGTCTTCCTCTTCATCTGGGTCCAAATTTTTATCAATTTGAACATTGAAAGAAGTGCAATCATCTATAAATCCGTATTTTTCAGCGTCCTTTTGATTTTGTATGAATTGAGCGATTTCTTCATCGCTTATGCCTAGTTCTTTTGCTTTTTTTAAAAGTTCTTCTGGTATCATTTTATTTCCTTTGTTTTTCTTTTATTTTAGTGGATTTTATGGATAAATCAATAAGAAATTAAAAAAGTGCTTGCATTTAGGAAAAAATGATATTATACTTTGTTCATTCTTTGGGTGATTAGCTCAGTTGGCTAGAGCATCTCGTTTACACCGAGGAGGTCTGGGGTTCGAGTCCCTAATCACCCACCAAAGTTTGAAAAATCCTCCGTTTGGGGGATTTTTTTGTTTATGAAAAAAATACTTGCATAATTAAATAAATTATATTATAAACTGAAAAGTAAAGCATTGTTACAGTTAAAACTGCGGAGGTGAAAATGCAACTTAACTTTATTCCAATAAAAACTCGTATAGTTCAACCACCAAAAGATGAAATTTGGGATATCCTTGATAATCTTGAAATCATTGATGGTGATATTGTTTTTATAACTTCTAAAATCCTTGCAATACATCAGGGGCGGTGTGTTCCAGTTGCGGGAACGGATAAGAAAGAGCTTATTAAGCGAGAGGCAACTTATTATTTGCCGTATGAAAGTGATAAGGGGTTTCATGTGAACCTTACAATTACGGATAACATACTTATTCCGGCGGCGGGTATTGATGAAAGTAATGCGAATGAGCACTACATTTTATGGCCAAAAAATGTAGATGATTTATGTGCAAAGATACGAAAGTATCTGATAAAGAAAAATGGTGTGAAAAGGCTTGGTGTGGTATCTACGGACAGTCATACTACTCCGCTTCGGTGGGGTGTAACAGGTATTACAACTGGGCTTGCAGGAATAAATCCGTTGGAAGATATTAGGGGAAAATCTGATATTTTTGGACGGACTATGAAACTTACACAGGTAAATAAAATAGATCCACTGACTACTATGGCGACATTACTTAGTGGTGAGGCGGATGAGAGAGTTCCTATTGTAATTCTTCGTGGGTATAAGGGGATAGAGTTTTGTGAAAATGCAAGTATGGAAAATTTCAAAATACCTTTGGAAGTTGATATTTATAGACCTCTTTTGGAAGTGTTGAAATGAAAATTGTAATGTGTGTTGCCCTAAGTTTGGATGCGAAAATTGCTGATAGTAATGGTAATGGTGATTTTTCATCGATTGAGGATAAAAAGCAGTTTAGAGAATTTTTGCATAGTAATGAAGTTGATGCTTTTATAGCGGGAAGAAAAACTGCTGATGAATTTAGAGATAGGCTTTGTTATAAACCCTTATATACTTTTACTAATTCTTGTGTGGGAAAATATTGTTTTAATGATTATAAGATGTTGCCGGATTTGAATTTTGCATTGCTTGGTGGGGCAAAAACATATAAATATTTTTTATCTAAAAAGTTAGTTGATGAGGTAAGGTTGACGGTGGAAAAAAATATTTTATTTGGTGATGGTTTATCTTTTGATTTTGCCTTATATCAGAAAGATTTTGAAGTTGTAAAAGAGACTGCTTTAAGTGGTAAGACAGTGCTTATTATATATAAAAAGGTTGGAAATTGTCTGTAATATTTAAGTGGAAAAGGTGCTTTATTTTTTTTCACTGAATCTTTTTTTCAAAAAGAAGCCGAAACTTAGGGCAAAGATTATGCTTACTAATATTATATAATAAAAAATGTTATATATGTTTGAAAGTGGAAGGCGGACATTCATACCGTAAAGACCTGAAATACTTGTTATAATAAGGGCAGATACATTAACGACTGTTAAAGATTCCATTCTTTTATTTGTTATATTGTTTGTTATGATTTCAAGTGTGCTTTTTAAATTTGAAACTGTTTTGGAGTAGGATAGAGCTGTTTCTAATGCTTGTTCGTTTTCAATTTTTGCATCGTTTATAAATTCATTATTTTGATTAGTTGAGATTATTTTATTTAAAACGCTAAGGTTACCTTTTATTGATATAACGAAATCATCTATATCGTTTTGTAATTCAAATAGGGTTAATAAGTCGCTGTTTTTAACAGATGTTTTTGAAGCGAGTTTGATTTTTCTTATTTTTTTATCAATAGTTTTTAGTATTTTAAAGTAATTTTCTGTGATTTGATTTATTATATCGACAAGAATTAGGGTTGTTGTAGTTAATTTATTATTTATATTGAAAGGAAACTCATCTGTATGTAAAAATAAAATTTTATTGTTTTCTAAATAGATACCGAGGGTTGATATATCATTTTTTTCTGGGTATTTTAAAATTACTTCGGTATATTTATTTTTTTCAAGAAAACGGGCAATTTCGCTTGAATCTTGAACATCAAGGAGCAAATCTTCATCAAGCGCATATTGTGATATGATGTCTTTTATGTTTTTTTCATTTACATTTATGTCTTTGACTATCATATTTTTGCCTTTCTGTTTAAATTGTTGTTTTATTATACCATATTTTTGTTAAATTTCAAATTTGTATGTGATTTTTAGGTTGACATTCTCAGAATATATTTTATAGTTAAACAAAAAAATAATTTTTTCAAACAAAAGGAGTTTTGTATGAATAAAGTGTTGTATAATGAAAATCAAGAACTTTTTAATTCTTTTTTAAATTTCAAATCTTTTTCAGTTTATATGAATGAGCCTTTTAAAAAAGCATTTGAGGTTTTGAAAAAAGAATTTTTTTCTGAAAGATTTAAAGATATTAATGGTGGAAATATTAATAAAAATATTGCTGAAGATGAACTGGTTCCATTTTTTGATAATATTAGGTCAGGTTTTGCCAATTTTTATGAAGTAATGCTTAAATCATTTAATATTGTAAATCCTGTTTTTACTTTTACATTATTTATTGATTATTCTATGGTTTCTCTTTTGAATGAAGGTGGTATTGATATTTCCAAAACTGATGTTTTTAAAGATGATAGGGATATTTATAGAAAATGTTACTCTATGAATCCTAGTGATTATAAGGCATATCTTAAAAAGTATGATAGTTTGGATCCTGTGGATTTGGTTACTTTTTATTATCCTTATAATTCTTCATTTAAAATATATAAAACAAAAAATGAGAATGAATATAAAGTTTTTTCTTTGCATGAAGATAATGTTGGAGTGAAGCAATTGTTATCTTTTAATGAAAATGCCTATAAATCTTTTTATGATTTTTATAAATTTGGTGCTTTTTCAAGTAAAATGATTGATAAATATAGGTTATTTACAGTTGTAAAAGGTGCAAAAAATAAAGATGAATTATTGAGGAATGTTTCAAATCTTAATAATGAAATAGAGGTATCTTTTAATGTAAATGTTAATATTTATTCTGGAAAAAAGAAGGGATTTGTTTATGAACTTAGTAAGATGTTTTTAAGATAATTTTATATTTATTAAAAGCCCCTTTGTTTTTAAGGGGCTTTTTTTTATTTTTCTTCAAAGTTTTTTAGGAATTCGTTTATTAGACGGATACCAAATCCGGTTAATCCTTTTGGTGATATATCGTTCCCTGATGTGGTCCATGCTGTGCCTGCTATATCAATATGTGCCCAAGGGGTGTTGCCTGCAAAATTATGTAAAAATTCTGCGGCTGTGATAGAGCCAGCAAGACGGTCAGGGTGGCTTATGTTTGCCATATCAGCGACTGGTGAAGATAGCATTTCGTTATATTTTTTTGAAAGTGGGAATTGCCATAGTTCGTCACCGCTTGTTTCACCAGCATCAAATAAATTTTTTGCAAGTTTGTCGGAGTTGGTGAAAAGTCCTGCTTTGTATTCGCCAAGTGCAATCATAATTGCGCCTG
>JBJEXC010000027.1:0-49117 GCA_051885355.1 Alphaproteobacteria bacterium
TTTGTTCATGGTCTTCGCTTCCTCCCTCCCGAGGAAAAATGTATGGAGGAGAAATAGAATGGAAAAAAGAGTCAGCACAATAGGAATGAAGTGACTGTGGGCGCCCTAAAGGGGCGGAGGGCGCCCACCTGCTGACTGAAAAAGAACCCTAAGAAAAAAAATGGAAGGAGAAAATAATATGAATAAAAATATTTTTATGCACGCTATGAGCCAGCCCGGCGCCCGAAAATTTCGGGCTGGCTCATAAAAAAAAGAAAAATTAAACATTATTAAAAAGAATTAACCAAAACTAACTTATATTAACTAAAACGAAAGGAAAAAAATATGAAAATAAATCTTAATAACAAAATCTTATTACTAACCTCATTAGGCTTACTACCTATACCTACTATCTCTAACGCCCAAACATTTTACCAATGTATGCCTCTTAGTTGTAGCGATGGACAGTATATTAAAGATGGTAAGTGCACCTCTTGCCCTGCTGGAACTTACCAAAAAGGTAATGATAGAGCAACTTCCTGCTCTCCTTGCTCAGCCGGAACTTATTCCTCTACAGGGGCATCTTCATGCTCTACCTGTCCGGCTGGATACTATTGTCCTGGCGGAACTGATAAAAAATGGTGTTCATCAGGTTATTATGCAAAAGGTGGAGCATCGTCTTGCACAAGATGTTCAAATGTGACAGTTACACTGGATTATTTATATAGAAATGTAAGTAATACAGGAGGATGTTATCAATCTAAGAACTTTCACGATACAAAAGAAATAACTCTTTCTCCTGGTTATAATTCTATTAATAGTTTTGGCTTTAATTTTGGCGATTTACAAAGAAGAATGGCGCAACAAGGTTCAGCAGTTTATGATAAATATAGTTTATCATTTAAAGATTCTAATAACCCTATATATAGAATAGAACGTAGTGAAGATGGTGGTGGCATTTATGGTATTAGTTACGATTGTGATAATAAAACTGGATCAATACTTTCAATTATAGCACGATAATTTAATAAACTATTCCCCCTCTGATTTGAGGGGGTATTTTATTTATTTGTTGGTTTAAGGATTATTGTTGAAAGTGGGGGAACTGTGATACTGATTGAAAAATTTTTATCATCCCAGCGTATTGGTTCTGCCTTTATTGTTCCCTCGTTCTTAACTCCACTTCCCATATATTCAAAATCGTCTGTGTTTAAAAGTTCTGTAAATTCGGCATCGTAAGGAACTCCTAAACGATAATTTTCGCGAATGATTGGTGTCATATTTGATACAATAACTAAATAATCATCTTTATTATCAGAATGACGAATAAATGAGAATACGCTGTTTTCTGCATCATTATAATTTATCCATTCAAAGCAAGATGGGTGTGAATTATTGTCATACAAAGCGTGTTCGGTTTTATATAGTTCGTTAAGGCGTCTTATCAACTTTTGGATTGCTTTGTTATATGGGTCATTTGTTAAATGCCAATCCAAACTTTGGTTTTCATTCCATTCGTTATATTGTGCAAATTCATCCCCCTGGAAAATTAATTTTCGCCCTGGGAAGGTCCACATATAACCATAAAATGCCCTTAGGTTTGCAAATTTTTGCCATTTATCACCTGGCATTTTATTTAATAATGAGGCTTTACAATGAACTACTTCATCGTGAGAAATAGAAAGGACAAAGTTTTCTGTGAAAGCATACATTATGCAGTGGGTCATTTGGTAGTGGTGGTATTTTCTGTATATAGGTTCCTTACTCATATAATCAAGGACATCGTGCATCCAACCCATATTCCATTTATAGCCAAAGCCCAAGCCTCCCATTTCAACTGGACGAGAAACATTGCCCCAGCCGGTAGATTCCTCAGCAAATGAGGCGGAGTATGGAAATTTGCTATACATAATTGTATTAACCTTTTGCAAAAAGGAAATTGCTTCTAAATTTTCTCTACCACCATAGATGTTTGGAATCCATTCACCGGCACGACGGCTGTAATCCAAATAAAGCATAGAGGCGACTGCGTCAAATCTTAATCCATCGACTTTGAATTCATCAAGCCAATATGTAGCAGAGGCGATAAGGAAATTTACAACTTCGTTTCTTCCGTAATCATAAATTTTTGTTCCCCAATCCTTATGTTCGCCCTTTCTGTCGTCAGCGTATTCGTATAGACAGCAACCGTCAAAGCAAGCAAGTCCATGACAATCCTTTGGAAAATGGGCAGCGACCCAATCAAGGATTACGCCTAAGCCTGCATTATGTGCTTGTTCCACGAAGTATTTGAAATCGTCAGGTGTGCCAAAGCGTGAAGTTGGTGCAAACATACCTGTTGTTTGGTAACCCCAAGAACCGTCGAATGGGTATTCCATTATTGGCATAAGTTCAATATGGGTAAAGCCCATCCATTTTGCATAAGGGATTAAATCGTGTGCTAGTTCGCGGTATGTTAAATATTGATTGCCATCCTTTCTTTTCCACGAGCCAAGGTGGACTTCGTAAATGGAAATAGGGGCGGAATTGCTGTTAACGGATTTTTTTTCTTCCTCCCATTTTTTATTTATCCCCCATTTATATTTGTTTTTATCATAGACTATGGAAGCGGTAAGTGGGCGAAGTTCCTGATAAAAGCCATAAGGGTCGGATTTAAGTGGTTGAAGTCTACCATCACGGGAAATTATTTCAAATTTGTATAGGGTGCCTTCTTCTAACTTTGGAATAAAAATATCCCAAATACCGCTTGTGGGATGTTTCCTCATAACATTTATACGACCGTCCCAGCGGTTGAAATCGCCAACAACACTTACACGATAAGCATCTGGTGCCCATACGGCAAAGGAGACTCCATCTACACCATTTAAAGATCTTAGTTGAGCACCCATTTTTTTATAAAGTTCAAAGTGGTTGCCCTCTCTTAATAAATAATTATCAAATTCGCCTATGGTTGAAGGGAAAGAATATACATCATCAATTAAAGTTTCTTTGCCATCAAAATCTGTGATTAGGAATTTATAGTCGGTTGTATCATCAGGAACGAAAATTTCGAAAAGTCCGTCTTGATGAACCCTTTCCATAGGAACTTCTAACGGCATATTTTTTGCAACTAAATCTATATTTTGTGCATAAGGTTGAAAGGCACGAATGACTGCTGTCTTTTTTTTATTTTCAAGTTTGTGAAAGCCCAAAAAAGCAAATGGGTCATCACATCTTCCATTGACTATATTTGTAATATCTTCATCGGATAGAAATTTTACAGTCATTTTGTCCCCTCCCCCTTTATTTTCTTTTAATATAAAAAGTTAACATTGGCTGGTGATATTACCTTTGTTTTTGTAATGCCACCACCGACTATTTGTTTTACATCCATATTTCTTTCACTGCTTCCGTCGCGATTAAATCTGAAAATTCCATTTATACCGGTCCAGCCGTTTGGATTTAAAATATCAGATGTGTCTATGTTTCCCTCCTGAGAAATGATACCTATTAAAGACACTGCATCATAGGCAAGGGAAGCAATTTTGTTTGGGGTTGTGCCAAAATGTTCCTTGTATGCTTGATTAAATTTACCACTGTATTTTGTTGATACAGATGGATACCATGCTTTATTGAAAGCGCGTTCACCGTAAATTTTAGTATTTTCAAGTTGCGATGTGCCAAGGAATTTTATTCTGTCTGGGTGGACATCGTAATACATTAAACTTGAACCAATCATAATGACATCATTTATATCGTCGCCGTAGATAAATATGCTGTCATAATCTGGATCTGATATAGTTGTTTTTTTGGATAACTCCTCAATAATATTTTCCAAAAATGCTATTTCATCGTCAGTAGAAAGATACTGTGTATCGTCATAAGCAGATAAATATTCTGTGTCATCTGGTTTTGATTTTAATGATACAAGGTATTGAAGTCTAGCCTTTGCATCGGACATATATTGTTTATATTCATTTGAGCGTTCATCAAAGTTTGAAATTTCCTTAACGGATTTCATTAAATCTTCTTTTTTATTTTTGTATGCTTTTGTTATTACAACCTCACCATCAAATGATTTTACATACTTTTTAAAATTATTTATCATAAA
This sequence comes from Alphaproteobacteria bacterium, assembly GCA_051885355.1. Classification (GTDB taxonomy): domain Bacteria; phylum Pseudomonadota; class Alphaproteobacteria; order Rs-D84; family CACZYB01; genus CACZYB01. Next base: position 4,070 of record JBJEXC010000027.1, read on the forward strand.
GTTTCCTGTTTCATTATCAGGAACAATTATTGCGAATCGTTTGTATCCATTTTCGATACTGTATTCAACAATTCGCTTTATTTGTTGTTCTATCAGAAAACCAATTGAAAAAACATTTTTTGACAGCACTGATTGGTCTGTGGTAAATGAAATTATTGGTGCGTTTGCTACTTTCTTTGCTGAAGCAACTTCGTCCGCAAAAAGTGGTCCGACAATAATATTTGCATTGTCCTCGGTTGCCTTTAATGTTGCTTCTTTTGCGCCAGTTGATGTTCCCTCAGAATCATAAAATTGCAAAATTATGTTATCTGAATTTAAGTTAAACAAAGCCATAGTTGCGGCGTTTTTTAAATCGTTTGCAACGGATGAAGCGTTTCCTGTTAATGGAAGGATAACTGCAACTCTTAAATTACTATCCTGTGGAAGGGATGATTTTTTTTCTTCCTTTACGACTTCTTCATTTGCTAACTGTTGTATAGGTTCTTCAATAGTTTCATCTGTTGTGACTTCATCTACTACTTTTGTATAAGAATATTCTGTGCCGTATGGTGTGTAAAGAGAATCGGTTTGATTTGTTTTATTTGAAAAATCAAATAATTTTATAACCTCAGGAATTGTGGCATCAGTTCTGTTTAAATTTTGTTGTGGCACAGGTGTTGGTGCAACAGGTTTTACAATATTTGCGTTTGTTAAATTCTTTGGTTTATTTATTGCCTTTGGTGCCTTATTAATGCTTCCACAACTGGCGATAAATAGTGTTAAACACAAAAATGAAGTATTAAAAAATTTTTTCAAGATTCTCTCGCTTTTTCTTTTATATATGTTAATATTATTTTGATTACTTTATAATAATGCAAGGTTTTAAATATGACAAGCAAAGTTTCAAAAAATATTAAAAAAAATATCTTGAAAGCTGGTTTTTATGTTGTGGCGACTCCTATCGGCAATATGGAAGATATTACTTTTCGCGCAATAAACACCCTTAAAAATGTGGATATTATTGCATGTGAGGATACAAGGGTTTCCAAAACTTTGCTTTCAAAATATGGAATTGATACTATTACTGTCAGCATTCATAATTACAACGAATCAGAAAAAATAAATTGGGTAAAGGAAAAAATTGATGATGGGTTAAGTATTGCCCTTATATCTGATGCGGGGATGCCTCTTATTTCTGACCCTGGGTATAAAATTGTAAGTGATTTAAGGGGGAGTGGTTATTATGTAACGGTTATTCCTGGGGCAAGTTCGACAATAACTGCCTTGGCACTTTCCGGACTTCCAACAGACAGGTTTATGTTCATTGGATTTGCACCAACAAAAAATCAGGAAAAAATTTCCTTTTTTAATGATGTGAAAAATGAAAATGCAACCGTGATTTTTTTTGAAACAGCGAATCGATTGATTGAAACTTTGGACTTACTTGATACTATATTTGGAGATAGGCAGATTGCAATAGCAAGGGAGATTACAAAAATTTATGAGGAAGTTCAGATGGGAAGTGCAAAAAAACTTTTGGAACACTTTACAAAAAACGGTGTAAAGGGGGAAATTGTTGGTCTTATTTCACCTAATAAAGAAAGGCAAAATGTTGATATGGAAAAGGTGAAATCTTTAATATCTCAACTTACTCCATATATGTCATTAAAGGATACTAGTGATTTTATTGCGAAGATATTTGATATTTCAAAAAAAGATGTGTATAATTTAGGTATTGAATTGAAAAAAAGTAAGGAGAGTTAAAATGGTAAAAAAGTTTTTATTTTTAATGTTGGCAGTATTTACTTTTACAGCCTGCTCTAATGCAAATGATAATAATTCTGAAAATGGGAATGTTGAAACTGTAAAGTCTGTTGAAAATGACAGCATTTCTAATAATGTTACAAAAAAGGAAGTTTTATTTTCTAATCAAAAGGAAAATGAAAAGAAAAGGGATATTCAAACATCTTTTAACATTGCGATTAATTCTGATGATGACGATGAACTTAATGATTATCAAAAGGCGCTTATAAAATGTGAACCTTTTAAAGATGGGAATAAAACTATTATTGGCTTTGTTGATGGTCAATGCAGGACAGAAGAAACTGTTGATGATAAAAAAGTTGTATGCAATTTTTACAAAAGTGATTTGGAAACTGCGGCTAAATTTTATACTAGCGATGATTCTAATATACTTAAAACTTTGGCGGGAAAATATAATATTGATTTTAAAATGGATATTCCAGAATTTAATGTTGATAAAAATGAAGACGATGATGAAACTTTCAATTTTAAATTTAATCTGCCTAAAATAAAAATTGAAAGGGATAAATCACCTGCGGAGGTGTTGATAGAAGAATCTTGTAAATAATGAAGGAGTGTTTATGGTTATAACTGCTAAACCGCGTCTTACAAATAGGGGACTTATTGCTGAAAACAGGAAAGCTCATTTCAATTATACTATAACTGATACATTTGAGGCTGGACTTGCCCTTAATGGGGACGAAGTGAAAAGTCTTCGTCTTGGTCAGGCAAATATTACAGATGGGTTTGCAACTCCAACAGCAACAAATGCCTTTATGATTAACAATATTACTATTGGAAGATATGCGTCTGAAAATCCATTTGGTCCGCATGATGAAAAGCGTCCTCGCCCTCTTCTTCTTAACAAAACACAGATAAAATATTTAATTGGTGTATATTCACGAAAAGGGGCAACCATAGTTCCGCTTAAACTTTATTTTAATGAAAGGGGTTTGGCAAAACTTCTTATCGGTGTTGGTATGGGTAAAAAGGAAATTGATAAGAGGGAGACTATAAAGGCTCGCGAATGGGAGAGAGATAAGGCTCGAATCTTAAAATTAAGGAAGTAATTTTGGTAAAAAAAATATTCATAATTGCGGGTGAAGTATCTGGTGATATTTTAGGGGCTGATTTAATGCAATCCATTATCAAAGAGGATAAAGATGTTCGCTTTTTTGGTGTGGGTGGTGAAGAGATGCAAAAAATAAAGGGATTTTGTTCCCTTTTTGATATTAAAGATATTGCGGTTATGGGTATTTTTGAAGTATTTAAAAATCTTAAAGTTATAAAGGCGCGAATCCGCGAAGTGGTTAATAAAATTATTGATGTAAATCCGGATTTGGTAATCACTATTGATTCTCCTGGGTTTAATATGCGGGTTATAAAGGAGGTAAGGAAAACTCTTCCTAATATAAAGGCTCTTCATTATGTTGCACCACAAGTTTGGGCGTGGAAGGAAAAACGTGCTTCAAGGGTTGCAAAACTTTATGATTATCTTTTTTGTTTTTTTGATTTTGAGGTTCCTTATTTTACTAAGTATGGGCTTAGGACTTTTGCGGTGGGGCATACTGCGATTAAAAATGTTATTGGGAATAAGGCTAATTTTTTAAAAAAGTATAAGTTGAAGGCGACTGATAATATTATCACTATGCTTCCTGGGTCGCGGGTGCAAATTGCAAAGAGGTTGTTGCCTGTGTATAGTGAAGTTGCACTAAAACTTTCATCTAAAATTAAAAATTTAAAGGTTGTTATTCCTGCAACTTCTACATCGTATGATTTTTTGATGAAAGAAATAAAAAATTGGAAGGTAAAGCCTTTAATTATAACGACTAAATCTGACAGGTATGATGCTTTTGTTGCAAGTCAGGCGGTGCTTTCTATATCGGGAACGGCTGTGTTGGAAGTGGCAATTGCAAAAACTCCGGTGGTGGTTGCATATAGACTTTCGTCTCTTTCATATATGATTGCAAAGCATCTTGTAAAAATTAAAAATGTATCGCTTCCAAACATTATTATGGGGAGAAAAGTTGTTCCGGAATTTATTCAAAAAGATTGTAATGCTGAAAATTTAGCCGGTGCAATTATCAAGATTGTAAATAACAAAAAATATCGTGAAAATAGTATCAAAGAACTTGAAAATATGAGAAAAAAAATCACACAAAAGAAAGCGCCATCAGATATTGGAGCGGAGATAGTTTTGGATATTTTAAATGATTTTCTGTAAAATTTTTACAAAAGGCTTGATTTTTCAAATAAAAGGTATATTATAACTCTATCTTTTAATCGCGGGATAGAGCAGTCTGGTAGCTCGCAAGGCTCATAACCTTGAGGTCAGTGGTTCAAATCCACTTCCCGCAACCAAATTTCATTAAATTTAACTTATTCCTTTATATCAATCATTGTGGAAGATTTAAGTCTTTCAAAATATTTATTTGCGTAGGCATCAAGTTTATTTTGGTAAAGCATATATTTAATTCTGTCTTTTTCTTCCGCTGTGATAGTTGGGGTATATGATTTTTTATCACATATAAATAATATTGTTTTTTCACCATTTAACTCAACAGCATCAAGTGGTGTTAAAAGAGGAGCATTTTTTGTAATATTATACAAAGTTTTTTGCATTTGAGAATCTATGATATTCATTTTGAAACCACTTCCTGCTTTACCATTTTCGGTTGCAAATTTTTCAAAATCATCACAGGTTTTTATATCTTTTACCTTATCTGCATCATTATCATTTTTTAAAATAAAAGGGATAAGAGTGTATTCATAAGATTCTGTTTGGCTTGGATTTTCGATAAAGTTATTAACTTCGCTATCCTGAACTTTGATATAACTTCTTAATACTTGCATTACAAATTTGCTCCATATTATATCTGCTTTGATTTGTTCGTTTAGGACATCCTCCGAAACACCAGATTCTTTTAAAATATCATTATATCCGTTTGGTCCAAGTTTTAGTAACTGTGCCATACGAGATTTTGCAGATTCTATTTCGTCTGGGGTTGCGATAATATTGTATTTTCTTGCCTCTGCAATTTTGATTTTATCATCAATCATTTCATTAAAGACATTTTTTGTGATTTGCTCATCTGGCATATTGATATTGTTATGTTTTAAAAGTGAGGATGAAAGTTTTTTTCTTTGTTCAATATCATAGGAAGTAATTATATTACCGTCAACTATAGCCTTTATGCTAACAGAGTTGGCAAATGTTATATTTGATATACAAATTATTAAAACAAATAAAGATTTATAAAACATTATTTTCCCCCTTTTTAACCTGTTGGACCAAGTCCAAAACTTGATGATACAGTTCCTAATGTCTTGAAAGTAAGACTGAAATAAACTGCCTTGTCACCAACATAGTCCCTATCCCTTGTAAATTCATTTATAACATTTAATGCAAACTTAAAGCAATCATTTTCATAAACAAGTCCACCTATAATGTTTATATCCCTATTTTGATACAAATCATATCTGTTTCCGACAAAAACTCTCCAATTATTTGTAAGTTGTGATGAAAGGTAGGCATTGATTTCATCCTTTCTTACCGGTAAATCATCTTCTATATACATATTTCGTAAGTAAACATAATTTACTGTTAAATTTAATGCCCTTGGTCCAGCAAATAGATTTATATCATTTCTGTGAATTTTAAAATTATTATTGGATATTCTTGTTTTATATTGAAGTTTTAAAAAACTTGATGGGGAATAAGATATGTCAGCAACTATATCTGATAGACCTGAATCATTTTTAAGTCCGCTGTTTTCAAGATATATATCATCTGGCACATCAATATTATAATTTTGTCCTATGAACAAAGAGAGTTTTTGATTATTATAATTTTGTATGAAGTTTAATCCATAATTTACTCTTGTTCCAGATTCGAATACATCGTAACCAGAAAATCTGTCAGAGGAGAAAAGATTTTCCACTTCTAATTCCATATATTTACTATCCATATTTGGAATTTCTGGATCTCCAGATTGTTTATTAGAAGTTATAAATTGGATAACAGGTTGTAAAATTTCTGTGCGATTAGCATAGGAACGATATAATGGATATTTCCATATTAAATCGGCACTAATTTCACCACGAGATTTTGTTCCTGAATAATAAGCAGTTTCACCAAAATCATTTGTATTATGTATATCATCAAGAACATACAAATCACCTCTGGCACCAAGAGTTAAATCGAACAAATGTCCGCCACTTGTTTTGAATGGTTGGGTGTATTTTATAATAGAGGAGGTTCTGAAATTTGTTTCATTCCTTGAACCTATATTATTATAGTCCCTTATTATATGAGCAGTATTTAAATTTAAATCCCAATATCCGCCATAGGAATTTGGTTCGGAAACTCTTCTATAATCAACGATAGGCAAAACTTTTGGTGTGTAACTATCGTCTAAATCACGTAAATCCTGATAAAAATAGGTATTTGCAGTTAAATAACTTCTGTTATATGCGCCCTCTATTCCTATTTGAGAAGAAAGCCATGGGTCAGAATTGAAGTCGTAAAGTCTTAGATATGTATCGTCTGAAGTCCTTTCTATATTTGCAATACCACGCCATATATCATTTATTTCAAAGTAGTTATTTGTTTTTAAATACCAGCGTTTATCCTCCTCCGCATTCTTTGCTTTAAAACTTGCATTAGTGACACTTTGGAAATCTTTTTGATTAGTTCTGTATTCTGTAATAAACAATGTTCCCTTGTCAGATGTGAACATAGGAGTAATTGTCATATCGTTATATGGGTTTATTTTTATAAAAAATGGTGTTTGCACAACATAACCTAAGTTAGAAGAGGTTCCAAATGATGGAAATAAAAAACCTGATTTATTTTTTATTTGCGGAGTATAACTTACAAGATATGGTAAATAAAATATTGGAACATCAAAAAGATACATTAAAGCATTGCTGTATGTTAAAGAGTTGTCCTGAGGATTATGTTCAACCTTTTTTGCACCGATTTTCCATGTTGGAGTATTGCCACAACCACTTAAACCTTCTTTACATGCGGTATATTCCACATCGTGAAGAATCACTTTGTCCTTGCTTACCATTTCGGCACTTTTAGAAGAGGCATAAGAATTTTCACCGAATGATATATCTGTTTTACCGATAGAGGCATTTTCGTTTTTTGTGTTAATTACCATATTTTCGGTAACCATTTTACCGTCTTTGTTATCTATATCAATACTTCCCTTTGCGGTGATTTCATTTGTGTTTGTATCAAATTCCAAAGTTTTTGTTTTCAATTTATTTTTGTTATAATCGACATCAGAATATCCAACAGATGTGAAAACTCCTGTGTTTTTATCATATACTATTTCGTCTGTTTCAAAAAAAGTGTCCTGTGTTTTTGTGGTGGCAAAAGCAGGAATTGAAAACAAGAAAGTAAATAAAATAGATAAATATAGGCGTTTCATTTGATTATGCTTTCTTATTTCTTTTTAATTTTATAAATGATATTTTCTTTTCAGAATAAAGTATCTTAAATAAGATATATATTATTGCGATAGTTAGCAAATATACAAGTGGATATAAATTCATTTTTATCCTTAAAAAATTAAATATTGAAATATAACCCATTTGAACTGCAACCATACCGACGACTGCAAATATCATATTTTTATTTTCGCTTCGTTTATTAAGTGGGGCTTTTAAAACTGCAATTAATGCAATTAAAGTAAATATTAAGCAATAAAGTGGCATTATTAATCTTTTGTGTAATTCAACTAAATACTTAGGATAAGTTTGTTCATTGGCATAACCCAGTTCACGAGCAAAAATTATTTCAAAATTACCAAGTTCACTTGCCTTTACATTCCTTTGCGAAGTGGTGGTAATTACACCTAAATCCGCAGTATAGCGTTCAAAAGTACCGACAGTGTATTTTTCCTTTACCTTTTCTTGGATGCTTCCGTGTTCAAGTGTTAAGGTTATATTGTTTTTGGTAGCATTAACTATTCCTTGTTCTGCTAAAATAGTTCTTATGCTGTTAGGTGTGCGTTGATCATTAATGAAAATATCTGTTAAAATATTATTTGATGAGTTGTTTACATAAATTGTAAGTCCAGAGGTTAGTTGATTAAACTCCCCTTCCTTTATAAGAAGGGCAGAAAGGTCGTTTCTTGCCTCATACGCAAAGGTTCTGTATTTCTTTGCATAAATAGGGGCAAGTCTTAGTGTAATAAAATATAAAAAAATTGTCATACATACGGCAATGTAAATTGCTGGTTTTGCAAGTTGTTTTATATTCATACCTATGGCTTCCATAATAATTAATTCTTTATCCGAAATAAGTCTGTTATATACGAAAAGAACAACTGCAAATAGTGCGATTGGTAAAATGATGTTAATTAAATCTGGCAATAAAAGGGAGGTCATTTTTAAAAATGTCCACATTGAAAGGTTATTATTTACCAGATATGAAAGTAGTCTTATTATTTGGGAAAACCATGCAATACCAAGCAAAATTGATGATACTATCAAAAGTCCAAATAATATTTGTTTTGAAATGTATTTTTCTATTATTGATATGTTATATAAATTTTTTATTTTCATAGTTTTATGATTTTACTATTGTTTTTTTTATTTTTAAAGTGTTTTTTTATGAATCGATTTTGGGGCTTTTGTTGATTTTCAAAAAATAAAACTTTCTTTACAAAATACAACTTTTAATTTAAAGTAAAAAGTGGCTTATAAGTTTAAGCTGGGACTTCATAAATCCCTTCGCTGAAAAAAAGGATAAATTATCCTTGCCTTCCTCACTTTTGTGAGGAATGTAGTTATATAAGGCATATTTTTATATGCTCGAAAGTGCTACGCCATTCAGCGATGGTTTATGAATTCCTCACTAAAAAAAAGAGAAAGGAAATCATAATGAAACGCTGTATATACCTTATGTTAATCTATATTGTAATAAATTGTTCCGCGTATTCGCAAACTAATATTCAATTTAATATTTCTGATAAAACTGCCAATTCAATAAATTCTATTGCAAAGGATTTTATAAATGACATATATGATAAGGCCTGTGTAATAGAAGATAGTTGTAAAGAATATGATAAATCTATTCCTTTGACTTTGAAATTTGGGAAAAATGGTGAAATTTTTTCGTTAAGCGATAATAAATTGGAAGATATGAAAATAATTAAGCAATTTTATGATGAAATTGATAATTATAAATTTTATGTAGATTTATACAATGCTTCTCAATTACAAACAGAAAATTTGCAAGATATAATTCCTGAATGTGAAATCAAAGATTATATGATAAAAAAAATTGCGATTACTCCAACTACATTATGCAATTTATTTTTCAATTGTTATGATAAAAAAATACAAACTACTATGGCTTTTTATATTAATGCAAAAAAAAATGATTTGGTTTGTATAAGGAAAAATGATGATTCTGCTTATCTTTGGTATTATGAAACTGATAATGGCTCATTTGCAAAAGATATTGAAATTATTTTTGCAAATTATTCATATAATTTTAAATGTAAAAAAGCCAGTTATTGTATAGAAGGGAAAGATTATGATACTGATAAAAATTGCAACTGTGTTTTGCAAGCAAAAGAATTTCTTATTAATAATAATGTTTGTTCTGAAAAATCGTGTAAATCTAATGATAGAAATATTGAAAATCATTATGAGGGAAAGGATGGAAAGTTGTATCACAAAAAAGATGATAAAGAGTGTAAAAAATAATTTTATTAAAATTTTACTTGATATATAAAAAAATAAATAGTAAAACAAAAATTGGAGAAGGATGAAAGGGTTGAAAAGGAATGCAAAAGAGATATTACTTATTTCCGATATTACTTATTGGTGTGATAGGTGTATCTACCCTTGAATCAAGGAGGTTTGGGGGCTTATTTTTTAAAGATATGTCCCCAGATTTTTCTTTATCTTCCAATGTTGCAACTATTGACGATATTATTGCTGAGGCTCCAAATTCCGCTTTTCTTCCATCTGAAAGTGATATTATTGAGTATCAAGATGTTGCATTAAATGATGATGTGGATAATTCTTCTTTTGATGATTTGGAAAATGATGATGTTGTAGAAGTGCAAATATCTTCTGTCCCAGAAATTAAAGTTGAAGAAACAAAGAAAGAAGAAAATGTCGCATCTGTAAGGAACTTGTCTAAACCTGTTACTGTATCAAAAAATGTTTCTCGTTCTCGTCAATTAACTAAAGCAAAAAACAACAACCCTGTTAGTGTTGATACTTTTCCTAATGTAATAGTTAATGAAGGGGAGGAAGTTTTGGTATCTGTATCTGAAAACAAAAATCCTATTATATATGAAGATGAGGTTGATAAGACTCCTGTCGCATTAAAGCGCCCTGCTCCAACACCTATAAAACAGCCTATTGTTCCTCAACCTATAAATAATGATGATTATTTTGATGAGGAAGAGGAAATCGCAAAGGCGGATGATAATCCTTTTGGTGTTTCCATTTCAAATATTTCAACAAAAAGCAGTAGCAATTTTAAAAGGGCTTTGAATTCTGTTGAAGTGTCTGAAAATTCAAATAACAGAAAAAGTGATATTTCATTTGGACAAGCGAACAATCCTTTTGTGAAGGCATTTTCTGCTATTAAACCAGAAACAAAAGATGACGAGGTTGTGGCGTCCTCTAAAAAATCAAAATCCAAAAAAGAAAAGGTTGTTGCATCTGTATCACCTAAGAATTTAAAAAAGGATTTATATCATACTTATATTTCTGATAATCAGTATTTATCGCCTGTTGAATATTATGAAGATGAAGATGAATTTTATGATGATGCGGAGGAATATGACGAACAATATGCAGAAGATGCTGATTTCAAAGATGAAAGAAATGTTGGTGATGCGTTAGAGGGGGATGTAGGACCTGTGAATGTAAATAAGATTAAGGAAAAATTTCAAAATGCAAAAAAATCTTCTGATTTACCAAGTGGACCTTTGAAAGTAGGGAATCGTGAAGTTTTGCAAATGAAGTTAGAATTTGAACCTAACAGTAGTGCGATAAGTGGGGAAAGTGTTAATATTATTCGTTCGTTTGCGCAAATTGCAACTGATCAACCAACTAATTCCATACAAATTGCGATTTCTGAAAAGGTTATGAATGATCCAAAGGCAAAAAAACTTGCGGCAAGACGACTTGCAATTGTAAGTAATGTGTTAAGAAATGCTGGAATTGCTGATAAACAGATTAATCCTGTGCTTACAAATCGTGATGCTGATTCTTTTTCATTTAGGGTTGTAACTAATGATACATTTGATAAATTAAAGGTATCTAAGGGAACTGATATTTTTGGTGAAGAAGAAAATGTTCAAGAATATAATTTGATGAGATGGTAGCGGTGTCATTTTTCAAAAAGTTTTTTAATAAAATTGTTAATTTTATATTTCCAGCGCAATGTGTTATTTGCAGAACTTTTATTGAAAACAATGATGGTATTTGTTATGAATGTCTTAATAAAATAGAATTTATTACTGACCCAAGGTGTGCATATTGTGGCTATCCGTTTGAAATAAAATTTCCAAAGGGTGATAATAAACTTTATGTATGTCCTAACTGTTTAAAATCAAAACCTAAGTTTGATAAATGTGTAAGCAGTGTTCGTTATAATGATGCGTCAAAGAAAATAATTCTTCCTTTCAAGCATGCGGATAAAACAAACTATGCAAAAATTATGGGGCGAATGATGGCGTCTACAGTTTCTCCCCTTATATCCAAAGTTGATTTTATTGTGCCTGTTCCTATACATCTTAAACGAATGCTTAAAAGAAAGTATAATCAATCGGCGTTGCTTGTCGGGGTGATTTCATCTTTGACTGGAAAGCCAGCGTTATACAATACTCTTGTAAGGAAGCATTTCAAAGAATCGCAAGGGCATCTTTCCCTTCAAGATAGAAAGTTAAATGTAAGTGGTGCTTTTAGTGTGAAAAATGCAGATAAGATAAAAGGTAAGAATATTCTTATTGTTGATGATGTATTCACTACCGGTGCAACAATTAATGAATGTGCGAAAGTTTTAAAGTCTGCTGGTGCAAGAAGAATCTTTGTTGTGACTTTTGCAAGAGTTGTGAAATAATTCCTTGACTTTGTTATAAGAGAGAATAAAATCCTTGTTAGTCCAAATATGGACTAAATAAAAAATAATAAAGGAAAGGAAAATTATGAAAAAAATATTTTTATTAATAACACTACTTTTTATTGTAACTGCTTGCTCATCGTTATCTTATGAACCTATTGCAACACATATTACAATAAATATCAATCCAGATAAAACTGACTTTGCTGCATTAGATTCAAAAACAAAAGTTCAAGATTGTAATTGGGGATTTTTAGATGTTTCTGTTAATCATAGAATAAAAGATTTAATGAGAAATAACAATCTTTCCAAAATATATTGGGTTGAATATGAAGAAGGTCAAATTTTATTTTGGAAAAAGCATTGCATAGTATTATATGCTGACTAATATCAACAAATTTTAATCCCTCATTTTTTGAGGGATTTTTTTTATTCCTTGTAAAAATTTATAAATTATGTAAAATTCCTATTATTAAAAAATAAATAGAGGCAAAAAAATTATGGCAAAAGAAAGAATACTTATTACATCGGCACTTCCTTATGTTAATGGAATTCCTCACTTAGGACATTTGGCGGGATGTCTTCTTCCTAGTGATGTGTATGCAAGGTTTGAACGACTTATCGGAAATGAAGTCCTTTATATTGGTGGGACTGATGAGCATGGAACTCCATCTGAAATAGGTGCGAAAAAGGAAGGTATGGATGTATATGACTACACAACTAAATACCATAATCTTCATAAGGATATTTATAAGAAATTCAATCTTTCATTTGATTATTTTGGACGGACTTCGTCAAAGGAAAATATAGAAACTACTCAACAAATTGCACGCGAACTTTTCAAAAATGGTTATATAGAAGAGCGTGAAAGTGAGCAAATGTTTTCCATCACTGACAATATGTTTTTGCCAGACAGGTATGTTGTTGGAACTTGTCCTTATTGCGGGGCTGATAATGCAAGAGGCGATCAATGTGAAAAATGCACAAAGGTTTTGGATGCAAAGGATTTGATAAATCCACGGTCTGCGATAAGTGGGGCAACTGATTTGGAATTTAGAAAGACAAAGCATTTATATATTCTTCTTTCAAAATTAAGTGATAAGGTTCGTGAGTGGGTAAATACTCGTAATTGGAACAAATTGACTGTTGGAATTGCAAATAAATGGCTTGATGAAGGCTTAGAGGACAGAAGTATTACTCGTGATTTAAAGTGGGGTGTAGAAGTCCCAACTGATGTATTTCCTGATATGGAAGGAAAAGTTTTTTATGTGTGGTTTGATGCTCCTATTGGATATATTTCTATTACAAAGGAACTTCTTGGCGATGATTACAAGAAATGGTGGCGTCTTGATGCTGGTGCTGATGATGTTCGCTATGTTGAATTTATGGGAAAGGACAATGTGCCTTTTCACTCTATCACTTTTCCAGCAACGCTTATAGGTGCTGATGAAAATTACAAGAAGGTTGATGTGTTAAAGGGACTTAGTTATTTAAACTTTAATGGTGGAAAGTTTTCAAAGTCCGCGAATCGTGGAATTTTTGCGGATCAAGCGATTGAGGAGTTTGAGGCTGATTACTGGCGTTATTGGCTTATTAAAAATGCACCTGAAACTGATGATACTGATTTTACATTTGAAAGATTTGCTGAGGAAATTAACAAGGACTTAAATGATGTGCTTGGCAATTTCATACTTAGAGTTTTAAAATTTTATAATTCAAAATTTGGGTTGGAAGTTTTGCATACTGCAAGAAACAGTGAAAAAGAGAAAGAAGTTATTAAAACTTTATCGGAAAAGGTTGCAACCTATACATCCTACTTACAAAATATGGAATACAGAAAAGCAATGAGTGAACTTCGTTCAATTTGGGTGCTTGGCAATGAATATATTGATGAACTTGCACCATGGACTGTATATAAAACAGATCCAGAAGTTGCAGGTGAAATACTTGTGTTTGCAATGAATCTTATTCGTATATTTATGATACTTGCTAGACCTATTATTCCAAATACTGTTGATAAAATTTTATCATCATTAAATGTAAATGGTGATTGGATTTTTGATGTGGAAAAGGAAATGTCCGCAATTTCAAAGGGGCATAAGTTTTCAGTTCCCGAATCGGTATTTACAAAAATTTCTGCTGATAAGGTTGCGGAACTTAACGAAAAATACAATAAATAAATTACTTTATAATTTCTAAAATTATTGTATCAAGGAGCAGTTGCCCTTTCCTTGATACTTTTATATTATCATTATCAAAGGTAAGAAGGTTTTGGTTTTGGAAGTTCTCCACAACATCCTTATTCACAAAATTCCAAAACGAATCGCCTATTGATTGCTCAAAGGTTTTAAAGTTGATACCTGTTGTTTGGCGAAGTCCCATAATGATAAGTTCCTCTGCTCTTTCTTTTTGTGTAAGGAAAGTTTGAAATGGATTTCCTTTTGTAATTAAATTTTTCCACTCGTTTATTGTTTGCGGATTTTCATTTATTATAAAAGAATCGTTTGTTATACGGCTTGCGGAAGCAGGACCTATTCCTATATAATCACCGCCTTGCCAATAATTGATATTATGTTTGCTTTCGAATCCTTTTTTTGCGTAGTTGGAAATTTCATATTGTGGTGTTGTTGATTTTAAAAAGTCGTTTGTGAAATTGAACATATCAACGGCTATATTTTCATTTATGGGGGCAAAATCGCCTCTGTTTATCATATTTGAAAGTTTGGTATTTTCCTCCACAATAAGTTCATAAAGGGAAAGGTGTGGAAGGTTTAAGGATTTAATTTGTGAAAGTTCTTGCTCCCACTCCATTAATGTTTGATTTGGGTAAGCATATATAAAATCGGCGGAAACATTATCAAAAATTTTCCTTATATCATTTAAACTTTGAAGGGCTTCGGTTGATGAATGTATTCGGCCAAGGAATCTTAGGGTTTTATCATTTAATGATTGGATACCTAGGGACATACGGTTAATACCAGCGGATTTTAAATCTTTTAATTTATCAATAGTAATTGTTTTGGGGTTTGCCTCCAATGTAATTTCAATTCCTTTGTTTATTCCCCAAAGATTTGCAATTTTTTCTATGATTTTATTTACTGTTTCTGTCTGCATAAGCGACGGAGTGCCACCACCAAAATAGATACTGCTTATTTGTTTATCATTTGTTATGTGGTGAAAGATTTCTAGTTCCCTTAAATAAAAGTCTGTTAAATCTTCTATACCTTTATGGCAAGGGAAACTTACAAAATCACAATAATAGCATTTTGAAAGACAGTAAGGGTAATGGATATAGATACTAGTTGTTTTCATCAGAATCTAGTTTTACATCAACATCAATAAATTCTTCCATTGGATTTTTTGGTGTAGCAGGTTTCTTTCTTGGCTTTGGTTCTTTTTTAACCTCCACATCTTTTTCTGGTTCGGTTGGTATCACAGGAGATTTTTCTTCTGCTACTTCTTTTTTAGGTGTTGTTTTTGGTTTGGATTTTATTTCTGCCTCTTTCTTTTTTTCCTCATCCTCCAAAAACTTTACTAATTTTTCCATTGCAAAAGCCCTATGGCTTATTTTATTTTTTTCATCTTCGGGAATTTCGGCAAATGTGCGACCCATACCATTTGGAACGAATATTGGGTCATATCCGAAGCCTGTTTCACCTCTTGCTGGGAAAACTATGAAACCGTTACATCTTCCCTCAAAAATATGGGTGGTTTCGTTTGGAATTGCAAGTGCGATTGTGCAGATGAAGTATGCGTCCTTATCCTTTCCATTTAATCTTTCATTAAGTTTTGTAAATGCGTTTTCATAACCACCAAGTCCTTCTGCATAGCGTGCGGAAAATAGACCTGGTTCACCATTTAATGCCTTTATACATAAACCGCTGTCATCAGCAAATGTTGGAAGTTTTGTTTTTGTGGCGATAGTTTCTGCCTTTAATTTTGCATTTTCGGCAAATGTTGTGCCGGTTTCTTCTATCTCAAAATCTTCTTTTAATATTTCCTTATATGGAACAACCTTTATATTAAAAGGTGAAAGCATTTTTTTAAATTCTGCTATTTTATGTTCGTTTGATGATGCGATTACAAATTTTTTCATAATAAATATTCTCCTTTAACTAAGCGTTTGGACTTTTACCATCGTAAAAATTACCGAATTTAAAGTATTCACCGACAAAGGCGACATCGACGGAGCCGGTTGGTCCGTGACGTTGTTTTGCGACAATAATTTCTGCCATATTTTTTATGCGTTCAAGTTTTGCCTTCCACGACAAATACTCTTCGCTGTTTTCGTTTTCTGGTTCCTTTCTTTCATAATAATAAGATTCACGATATACGAATAAAACTACATCGGCGTCTTGTTCAATAGAGCCTGATTCTCTCAAATCGGAAAGAAGTGGTTTTTTGTCGTCACGCGCTTCCACAGAACGGGAAAGTTGGGAAAGTGCGATGACTGGAACATCTAATTCCTTGGCAAGGATTTTTAATCCTCTTGTCATTTCGGAAATTTCTTGGACGCGGTTATCATTTTTCTTTCCACCTGGGGAATTAAGAAGTTGGATATAGTCAATAACGATAAGTGACAATCCACCGCTTACCCTTTTTAAACGTCTGCAACGAGTTCTGATTGCGGAAACGGATAAATCTGGGGTATCGTCAATAAATATTGGCACAGTTCCCAATGCACGGGAATGTTCGGCTATACGGTTGAATTCCTCTTCTGTTATTTGACCAGTCCTCATTTTATGTGCAGAAACCTCGGCAGAAAATGAAAGAATACGCGAAGCAAGTTGGTCCGCGGACATTTCCAAAGAGAAAAAGGCAACTGGACCCTGTAAATTATCTGGACCTCGTTTGTTTAGAACTTCGTTTGCGACATTGAATGCAATATTTACAGCAAAGGCGGTTTTTCCCATACCTGGACGGCCAGCGACAATCATCAAATCAGATGGGTGAAGGCCACCGAGTTTTTTATCCAAATTATCAATGCCGGTTGACATACCGGAAATGGAGCCATCGCTTTGGTAAGCCTTTTCAATTATGTGTAGGGAAGTTCTTAAAGTGTCCTCAAAATTTTGAAGTCCACCTTCGGAATAGCCAGTTGTTGCCAAATCATACAATTTTTGTTCGGCTATTTGTATTTGGTTTGTGGCGGAGGCTTCTTCCTCACCATTATCACTGCCACCAAAGGCTGTATTTACAATGTCTGTTCCAATTTCGATTAAGTCGCGTTTGATTGCACAGTCATAGACTAATTTTCCATAATCAGTAGCGTTTATGATTGATACTGCATTATTTGCGAGACTTTCAAGATAATCAACGCCACCTATTGCTTCTAATTCGCCATTTTGGGTAAGGTAATTTTTAAGGGTGATAATATCTGCGAGGTGTCCCTTTTCAATCAATCTGACACATGCTTCGTAAATTTTTTTATGGGAGTTTTCCACAAAATGTTCTGGAAGTAAAAATTCGGATACCTTTTCCAATGCCTTATTATTTGTGATAATTGCGGAAAGAAGAGCCTGCTCCGCCTCCACACTTGCAGGTGGTTTTCGTAAAAAATCTCCGTTCATATTATTTTGTGTATTTGCCATAAAAAATCCTTTAAATACTTAATATGTTTTTGATTTTATATAAAATTATACTAAGTTTCAAGTAATAAATAAAAAATTCCCCCTTTGACTAAAAGGAGGAATTTTACGGTTTAACAATAAATTATTTTGTGCTTACAATAGGCATAATTTCTTTTGCTGTTTTATCTTGTAATCTTCCAAGATGATGTTTGAAAGCAATTCTTGGATTTTTATTTGATATATATAATGCACCACTTGATGTGAAGTGAAGTATTATTACGAATGCAGCGAAAATTCCAAATATTACCTTTGAAAGATTTTCTTCACCCTTTAAGCAAGAAGTTGTTGCTGTGTAAATTAAGAATACTATATATAAATCTATTACTAATGAGAAGAAGAATAGTATATAGTAATTAAATGCGATTTGATATGCAACGAATGCAAGTGGATACATAAATATACATGATGCAACTGCCTTCATTGATGTTTCAAAGTTCATTTCACCCTTTGCAAGGTATGAAAAGAACAACATTATTCCAGCCAAACCGAATGTGATAAGTAATGCGTATATTGGCATTAAGATAATTGCGGAAATTGCACCAACAAGTGTGATATGTGCGATATTAAATATTATCTTGATACCAGCGGTTAAAAGTCCATACATTAAAACTTTTACTATTGCATTTTCGTAATTGCCATCGGCTTTGATTGATGTAAAATATTTTACTGGATGTAAAAGCATATAGAAAGCATCTGTTAAGAATTTTTCAATGTTTATCTTTTTTACCTTTTTTTCAGCAGTTTTGAAATAATTTTTTGCTGTTTCAACTACTTCTGGATTTACAACTGATTTTTTTGCAGTTGTTTTTTTCATTTCAACCTTTTTAGAAGCAGATTTTTTTTGTGTGGAAGTTTTTGTAACTTTCTTTTTTGCAACCATTTTTATCTCCTTATTTTTATGTTTAACAATTTTATTATATGTTAATTTGTTTTTTAAATCTACAAAAATAATTTAATAATTGTATTATTTTTCATTTTATACTATATTATTTTAATAAAAGTTTTAAGCAATGGGAATAAAATGATAAAAGTTGCGATTATAGGCAGACCAAATGTTGGTAAATCAACTTTGTTTAACAGACTTGTAAAACGAAATGTTGCAATAGTCTACGATACTGCTGGAACTACACGCGATGTAAAGGAATATGTTGTAAAGGATAATGATGATTTTATGTTCACTTTGCTTGATACTGCTGGACTTGAAAAGGCGGATAAAGATTCTATTGCTGGAAGAATGACAAGCAAAACTATTGATGCGATAAAATCGGCTGATTTGATTCTTTTTATGATTGACGCAAAGGTTTCGGTGCTTCCTGAAGATATTTATTTTGCCGATGTTGTGAAAAAGCAAAATAAACCTGTCATACTTATTGCAAACAAAGCAGAAAATATGAATAACTTTCGAAATAATCTTGGCGAGTTTTACAAACTCGGTTTTGGTGATGCTATGCCACTTTCGGCGGAGCATGGGCAAGGGATAATTTCTCTTATTGAAAAACTAAAGGCTGAAGTTAAAAAAATTGAATCTGCAAATACTCCTGTAGTTGAAGAAACGGAAGGGCTTGATGATGATGAACTTAAAGACATTATTGAAATTGTTGAAAGTTCGCAGGAGGAAACTCCGCTTGATTTAAGTGTAAGAATTTCAATTATTGGACGACCAAATGTTGGTAAGTCAACTTTGGTAAATACTCTTCTTGGAGAAGAGCGAGTTCTTGTTGGTGATGAAGCAGGAATTACACGCGACTCTATTGATACTGATTTTGTATATAGAGGTCGCGATGTAAAACTTATTGATACTGCTGGACTTAGAAAGCGTGCAAAGGTTTATGAGGAATTGGAACGCCTTTCTACTTCTCGATCAATAGAGGCAATTAAAAATTCTGATGTTTGCATAATTGTGATTGATGCAACTTTGGGAATTGATAAACAAGATTTGATTATTGCAAATGTTGCTGTGAATGAAGGTAAAGGACTTATTTTCGTTCTTAACAAGTGGGATTTGATTAAGGATAAAAAATATATTCTTTCACAAGTAAAGGATAAATTAGAAGAATCGTTTGCGCAGGTGAAAAACATTCCTCTTGTTTGCATTTCTGCATTAAAATCCGTTGGGGTTAAGGAAATGATGAAGGAAGCGTTTGAGGTTTATGATTTACGCAACTTGCGAATCTCTACTGGAAAACTTAATAAGTGGTTGGAAAGAGTTGTTATTAAAAATCCGCCACCACTTTCACGACTTAAACGCCCTATGAGTATTAAATATATTACTCAAAGTGCGGTTAAACCTCCAACATTTACTTTGTTTGTTGGTGGAGCGTCCATTCTTCCTGACAATTACAAGCGTTATCTTTTGAATTCGTTAGGGGAGGAATTTGGATTTGATAAAATTGTAATAAGACTTAAAATAAGAACAAGTAAAAATCCTTTTAAGGATAAAAAATAAAAAAAAGAGGGGGAAAATTATGAAAAAATTTTTAGGATTAAGTTTCTTAATATTACTTTTTATTGCTGTTGATTTTTTAACAAAAACCTATGTGCTTTATATAACAGAATTTCCATTAGCATACTATGGTAATTACGAATATTTGTATCCTAACTTTTTAAAAATAAAAACTGTAAATCCATTTTTTAGACTATTCTTAATGTGGAATAATGGTATTAGTTTTTCTATGCTTGCATCTCATTCTCAATTTGTGCGTTGGGGATTAGTTGTATTTACATCTTTAATAGTATTATATCTTATTAAACTTTTGAAAAAAGAACAAAACAGTGTTATACAGTTTTCACTTATACTTATAATTGCAGGAGCATTGGGAAATATTATTGATAGAATCCGTTTTGGTGCAGTAATAGATTTTTTAGATTTTCATATTGGAGACTATCATTGGCCAGCATTTAATTTTGCAGATATGTTTATTTGCTTTGGTGTTGCAATAATTATTATTCACAGCATATTTTTTCACAAAAAAAGTTAGTGTGATTTTATACTTATAGATTTTGAAACCTTCTTTTATTAAAATTTATAAAAGGAGGTTATTATGAAAAAACTTATATTAAAATTACTTCCATATATTATTTGTGTTTTAACTGGAATTATTATATTTTTTATTGAAAGATTTACACTTAACCCTGATATTCAGAATTTAGTGCTTAATATATCATCAGGATTGATAAGCGTGCCTTTTGTTTTTATATCGTATGAACTTGTTAAAAATATTACTGAGAGGAAATTAAGGGCGAGAATTAATACATATATAAAATATCATATTGAAAAGTCTTTGTTTGGGGTTTTGAAATATTTTTATGCTTGGTTTTATCCAACAGAAAAAAATCCTATTATTATAACTGATGCAAAACTAGATACTTTGTTTGATTTAGAAATTGGACGATTGGAGCGTTTTTTTATGGAACGCAAAATGCTTGGCTTTTTTATTTATAAAAATATAACTCCTTTGATTGATGAAATGAAGATGGTGATAGAAAATCCTAACCTTAATTCCTATATATCCTCAGAAGAAATGGTCCATTTTATGGATATTCTTCGCAATATAAGTTTAATTAAAAAAGCAACTTTGGAATTTATAAGTGAGGATAGCGATACTAGGTTTGTAATAAAAGATGACCCAAATCCTCATAATACAGAATTGGAACTTTTTAATAATGATATTAAAATTGATGTGGGGGAATTTGGTGATGTTGAAAGGGATAAACTTCTTGAATATTTTAGGGTGCCAACAGAAAATATCGAACTTTTATCAAAACAGATACTCGCTCTTCTCAATGATACAGAAATAATTTTGGAACTTATGAATATAGATTTTTGGAGCGAAGACTACCCTTATGATTTAAAAAAGTCACTTTCGTAAAAATTGACTTGCAAATTTAGATTTTTTTCTCTATCCTTTGATTTGTTGTTCCCATCGTCTAGAGGTCTAGGACTCAAGATTCTCATTCTTGCAACACGGGTTCGAATCCCGTTGGGAATGCCAAAAGTTCAAATCGTTTGCCAGTATTCGTAAATAACCTTGTTTGCTTCTAAAACTACTCACTAACCCCGTTCGTAGTTTAAGGTCTCACAAGAACATTTTCGAATCCCGTTGGGAATGCCAAAAGTTCAAATCGTTTGCCAGTATTCGGCAACGAACCAGCAGTTCTAAAATTCCTCGCTAGCACCGCTCGTCATTAAGAACAACTTCGTTCGGTGTCGATCCCGCCTAAGAATGCCAAAAGTATCTACCGTTTGTCAGTATTCGGCAACGAACCAGCAGTTTTCAGAATTGTTTATAATCATCAAAATATACTGGATTTTTTAATTTATAGGAATATAATACTCTCATTTAAACAAATGTAGAGGTTATATTATGGAAAAGAAAAAAGTTTTTTTATCTGATAATGATGGAACTTTAACTGTTGCAAGAAAGAAAATTGTTGGGGAAATGGCTCAAACTTTGATTGAATTTTCAAAACATTTTCATTTCGCGGTTGTAACAGGTTCCCCTTACAAAGATATGATGGAACAAATGCCAGAGGAACTTCTTCAAAGTGCAAATGTGGATTTCTGGTGTTGTATGGGTAATGCCCTTTACAGACAAGGGAAAGAGGTTTTAAATTCTCATAACACTATTGACTTTAATCAATTTAAAGATGTGCTTGATGATATACTTCAAAATTGTCCTTTGAAATTTCATAAATCTTTTCCAAGGCATCACGAAATAAACAATAACTGTGCGATAAACTTTACTATGCTCGGTCGTCCTGAGGTTGGAGAACCATCACACGAAGACAGAGAGGAGTATGTTGAGTGGGATAAACGCAATGGGCAAAGGCTTTGGATTATAAAGTATTTGGAGGAGCGTTATCCTGAATACAATATGACTTTGGGCGGACAGATTTCTGTTGATATTGTGAAAAAGGGTTGTGATAAAGCACAAGTTGCAAATTATTATAAGGATTATCAAATTTCTTACTTTGGGGACAGAATTTATAAAACAGGAAATGATAATGCGATTGCGCATGAAATTGTAAATCTTGGTGGCACAATTTATTCTGTTACTGGTCCAGCGGATACAATGAAAATTATGCAAACTTTAATAGAGCAAGATAAATAAATGATTAAAGTTGATGATTTTGATAAAGTAGAAATCAGAGTTGGAACTGTCCTTGATGTAAAGGATAATAAAAAATCAAGAAATCCCGCTTATGTTATAACGATTGATTTTGGGGAAGATATTGGTATTAAAAAATCGTCTGCACAAATTACAACACTTTACAAACCTGATGATTTAATTGGGCGTCAAGTTGTATGTTGTGTGAATTTAATACCTATACATATTGGTTCTGTAAAAAGTGAAGTAAGAATTCTTGGCACAGAATCAGAGCAAGGAGTTGTTCTTCTTCAACCATCAGAAAATGTTAAAAATGGCGACAAAGTGTTTTAAAAAATCCCCGTTTTAGAGGGGAGTTGCGTTTTATTTTTTTATTTTCACGAACTTTCCAATGGTTAAGATTTTATTTTCTTCCTTAAACTGTAATGTTAGATTTTCTCCTTGTTTTAAATAGGCTATTGTTTCAGGAAGGTCTAATGTTTGTACATTGTCCTTAACTGTAAATTTTAATAATAAAGGATTTCCATTTTCATCCCAACCCTTTGCTGTCCATACAACATTATCCGTTGTTATAACTTGGCTACCTTCATTTAATTCATATTTTACAAGATAATAATCTCCACTTGTTAAATATTTATGATCTACTTCATATAATTTTGATGGGGAATTCATTATCATTGCAAATTTTGATCTTCCAACAGAAACTAATTCTCCAACAGAGCCATCAGAATTTCTCTTTCTCCAAAATGTATCTAACGTATAACCATCAGAGGTTTGGAATTTAAAGGATACATCAACTGTTGGTTGATTATTTTGAGCAGATACACAACCAAATAAAACTAATATACAAATAATTGAAAATACTTTTTTCATTTTTTCTCCTTTCTCAGTTAATAAACAATCTGATTATATTCTTATATTTATAATAAGCAATTAAAAAATCCCCGTTTTAGCGGGGAGGTGAATTTTATATAGAAAAACCGCCCAAATGGACGGCTTTTTAATTCTGGCTCCGGCGGATGGATTGTAAAATGCTAAGGCATTTTATCCTTCGGACCGCCTTGCTATCGCTTCGGCGTCGTTCGGCAAAGCCTCACCGAACCAACTTGTTGGTTCTCTCTATAATACTAATTCTGAGAACAAAAAATCCCCTGTTTATGGGGATTTGAATTTTATGGCTCCGGCGGATGGATTCGAACCAACGACCAATTGATTAACAGTCAACTGCGCTACCACTGCGCTACGCCGGAATAAATCAATGTTTAAATTTATATACTATATTAGTTAAAAAATCAACAACTTTTTTTTAATTTGTTTTACTCTTTGCAATATCGCCTTGATTTTGGTGGACTTTGTTGATACTATTAAAGAAAAAATAAAGGAAAATATTATGGATAATGTAAAAGTGGAAAAACTTTCCAATGGGTTGACTGTTATTACTGACTTTGTGCCTACTGTTGAAAGTGTGTTAGTTGGTTTGATGAGTGCGGTTGGCTCTATTAATGAAAACGAAAATGTAAATGGTATTTCACACTTTTTGGAGCATATGGCTTTTAAGGGAACTACTACCAGAACTTATACACAGATTGCTGAGATGATTGAAGATATTGGTGGCGATATTAATGCCTATACTTCAAAGGATCATACTTTTTATTATACAAAAGTTTTGAAAGAATATCTTGAAAATGGGATTGATATTCTTGCTGATATTATTCAAAATTCCGTTTTTGATGAGGTAGAAACGGAAAAGGAAAAAAATGTTATATTACAGGAACTTTACAACTCGCTTGATACTCCTGATGACATAATCTATGATTACTTTTCAGAAACTGCTTATCCAAATCAATCTATGGGGCGCCCTATTTTGGGAACAGAGGAAAGTATAAAGTCTATTACCCCATCTAAATTGAAACAGTATATAAGTCAAAATTATTGTGCGGATAAACTTTTCTTAATTGTCTCTGGTAATATGGAGCATAGCAAAGTTATAGAACTTGCAAAAAAATACTTTACCAACCTTGTTCCTGCGGGAAATTGTGCTATGCCAAAGTCAAAATATAATGGTGGGTATTTTAAAAAGCAAAAGGATTTGGAGCAAATTCATCTTATGATTGGGTTTGAAAGTTCTAATACCACTAACAGAAAGGAATTATTTGCGGAAAATGTTTTAAATAATGTTTTGGGTGGTGGTATGTCGTCACGACTTTTTCAAGAGGTGAGGGAAAAACAAAATCTTGTATATACCATATATTCTGCAATGAATAATTACAAAGACACTGGTTGTATGTATATTTATACTTCTACTGATACAGAAAAGATAAATAAGGTTGTTGATGTGACAGCAAAGGAATTTTTAAAGGTTTGTGAAAATGGTATTACAGAGAAAGAATTAGAAAGGGCAAAGGTAAGTTACAAGGCTTCCCTTCTTATGGGACTTGAAAGCACATCGGTCAGAATGCGTATGCTTGGGCGTCAAATGCAACATTATGGTAAAATTATACCTATGGAAGAAAGTGTCGATTTAATTGAATCTATCTCTCTTCAAGATATAATTAATACTGCAAACAGGGTATTTTCTAGCACACCTACGGTCACATACCTTGGTAATGTTGCTGATGTTTATGATATGGATATGATAAAATCTAAACTTTCAAAATAATTGCAACTTATTTTATATATGTTATAATTAAGGGGAGTTTAAAAGGAGAAAAGTATGGAAGAAAATTTTAAAATCGATGATTTTGAGTTCACTCCACCTGAATTTGATATGGGTTCGGTGGGTGAAAGTGTTGATATGGATACTTCCTTTACTGCTCCTAGTGTTGAAAATACTTTGGATGAGGAAGGTCCGGTTGAGGCTCCTGTCTTTGAAACTGTTGAAGAGAAAAATGAGATAGAACAAGAAGTTTCATCTGAACCAAATCAAACGGAAACTATTGATATTCAACCTGTAAAAGAAGAAGTTTTAGAAGATTTCCCACAATTTGAAAGTCCAGAGGTTTCAGATTTTGAAATACCTAATTTTGAGGCTCCTACCTTTGAGGTTACAGATGAATTTGAGGCTCCTACTGATATGGAAAATTCTGTGACTGAGGAAACGGTAGAGGATTTATCTTTTGAAATGCCAACTGAGAAGGAAACTGTTCCTGATACTTTGCAATCAGAAGCGCAGGATAAAATTGCAAATGCAATACGTGAAAAAATGGCAGAAATGCAGGAAGACAGTCAAGATACATCTTCCTATAATATGACGGAAAACAATGATGAAATTTCTTCCTTTGAACCAGAGAAAGAGGAAGAAATTGAAACATCCTTATCATCCGAATCGATTAAAAAAGAATCTGTTTCAAAAGAAGAAATTTTCGCGAAAGGCACAGAAAACCTTAGAAATTTAATGAAAAACGAATCGCTAAAAAATGCAAATTTAATGAAAAATGAGGCGGAATTGTAATTTTAGACAAAATATACTTTCCCAGTGATTTTCACTTTTAACAGCATAAATCCATTCCTATTTTCCCATTTATATTTTCCATTTTGTCAACATATTAACAAAGGGTGTTTTTCCTTGCCTATATTTTATTTTTGGGATAATATTCTTAATATATGTAAGTTAAAAAGTTTACATATTTATATTAACTAAACTTAAGGAGACTAATATGAAAAAAGTATCTTTATTATCATTATTAACAGTTTTAGCATTATCAACCACTGCTGGTGCTCACACAGAAAATCCTTTCTATATGCCAGCCGAAGGTAAAGTCTACTCAAAAACAACTATTGAAATGGGTGACCAATTCAAAGATGCTGATGATTCAACTCTTACAATAAGAGAAACATTAGGTTATGGTATCACTGACAGATTATCTGTTGATGGTTCTTTTGAATACTTAATGGATTCTTATATGGGTGATGATGCTTATAAAGAAGATGGTCTTGGCCAATTCAATTTAGGTTTAAAGTATAGATACCTTACAGGTTCAATGCTTGGTGATGCTTATATCAACTATGGCACAAGCATGGACGAAGATGTTTGGTATAAAAACAACACATACACTGTTGGAACAAAACTTGGTGTAAGACATGCTGATTATGCAGTTGCTGGTGTTGTTGAATACAGATTCGTTGATGCAGACGATGATGATTACAACCAATTTGTTGTTGGTGTAGATAGCATGTATCAATTTAACAATATGTGGTCAGCAAACCTTTCACTTAACTATGAAATGATGGATGATTTCCATGGTGATGATGTAGATGATCCATTGTATTTGAAACCACAAGTTAACTTGACAACATCTGCTGGAACAGTATCTGCTTACTATAAAACAGATGTTATGGGTGATTATGAAGATTCATTCGGTGTAAAATACGGAGTTCAATTCTAATTACCTAATTGTTAATGCTAATAATAGCTTGTCCCCTCCGCCAAAGAGGGGATAAGTTTTTTTATATGTATTTTCTCAGTCATCAAAGCCGAAAGGCTTTGGGCACACCCGCGGGGGTGGGGGCGCCTGTAATTGTCTTCGCAATTACTGACTTGTTGATTATTTTTCATATTAAATTTCTCCTTCCATTTTTTCTTAGGGTTCTTTTTCAGTCAGCAGGTGGACGCCCACAGTCACTTCGTTCCTATTGTGCTGACATAAGTTTTTACAACTTGTTTTAATATGAAATTTAATGTATAATTAGTTTCTATGGAGAATAAAATGTCAGTGAAAAGTAAATCAAATATAGGTAGGCGATTATCACACAGTGAGGGAGTACCGAATGCTTGGAAATCAAACATTCAACGCGGAGAAATTAAGTTTAATAAACCTACTGTATTATTTTTCCCTGGGAATGGCATAAATGATGATAAAAGGACAAATGGAGAAGTAAAAAATATTATAAAAGCCCTTGGGCGAACAGGAGTTAAAGAGCAGGATATAAATTTATTATCTATTCATTATCCTTATGATGAATTTAATAAGATTGACAGTAATGAGGCTATGAAATATTTTCAAACTGGTGATGAAAGTATTGATGAAAAAAATAAAAATCCTTTGTTTTTCAAGGATGTGTATGAAACAATTTTTCAACCTCTTATAATAAATAACAAGGGTAAAAAAAAAGGATATTAATAATATTAAAAAATCATTTCGTAATGTTACTCTTATTTCACACTGTTTTGGAAGTTTTTCTGCTTTTGCTATTATAAACAATATAAAGAAAGATATGCTTCGACTTGGCTTTAATCCTGATGAAATAAAAGATGTGTTATCTGAACTTGTAAATATATCTATATCTCCTCGGGCTGGGTTTGAAAAATGTGACAGTTCTGTTCTATCTATTGGCTTTGTAACTTTTGATGATTATTTGAAAAAATTTTCAATTGTAAATATGGAAGATTTTGGTGTAAAAAATATTGATAAAAAGTCATTTTATTATTCTGATATTGGAAATGCTTTTATTAATCAAAAAAATATAAATCCAAATTTTTATTTGTATATCAATGGCAAAATGTATGATTATGAAAAATTTGGTATTCCAAAGTTGGGTGATGCTTTAAATGCGAATTTTGTGCATGCTTTATCTGATTATATTGATGAGGATAAAGTTGGAATTTCTTTTTCAAATCAAAATGCTGAGGAAACATTTTTTCAAATTGATAAAAATTTGTCTGGGAAAAATTTTTCAAGGTTGATTTGTAAGATAATGCAAAATTCAGTTTCCCTTTCAATGAAAGGGGAAAAAAGAACTTTGGATAATCTTGTATCAAATGAAACTCCCATAACATTTAAACAGGGAAAACCAACTGAAAATATTTATACAACTAATTTACATTTTGATGGGAATAATGAGGTTTTTCGTAAAAATTATATGGATTTTTATTTGGATAAGCAATTTGGGAATGGGACACAAAAACTTCAATCATCTGATAATAATATAATTATAAATTCAAATTACAGAGATTAAAAAATCCCTTCATTCACAGAAGGGATAGATTTTTTATTCCTCTATTGGATAGCCTATATCTTGTATTGCTAAAATTTCCTTATGGTTTGGAAGTTTTAGTGCCTCCCTTAAATATTCATCGTCAAAGGTTGCTTTGA
Source organism: Alphaproteobacteria bacterium (assembly GCA_051885355.1). Classification (GTDB taxonomy): domain Bacteria; phylum Pseudomonadota; class Alphaproteobacteria; order Rs-D84; family CACZYB01; genus CACZYB01. Next base: position 32,787 of record JBJEXC010000027.1, read on the forward strand.
ATACTGTGTTAAGTCCGTTGACTGCACAGAAAAGATACACATTTTGACCTATGAAGCCCATATCTGTGTATGCCCAGTCGCGTTCTTGTTTGGTTGTGTCTGCGACATAGACTATTGTCATAGGAGCATTGTATCCGGTTTTATCTGTGATATTTTCATCTGTTATCATTTGGAGGATATTTTCCTTTGGCATATAAAGGTATGCGCCTGTTGGAAGAATTACATATAGTTCCATTTCTTGTTTATTCATTGCGCTTGGTGCGGTGCGACGACCATCTTTGCTATTTACACCATTTGCTGACCAAAGAAGGTTTGCAATTGTCTCCTCTGATAAAGGAGTGGTGGAAAATTTTCTGTTGGAACGGCGATTTTGAAGTGCGTCCATAAGGCTTGCATCACTATATGATGAAGTTTCAAGTTGTATATCACCCTTTTTTAACTTATAGCCGTGTCTTATGTTTATAAACACTAAAATCACTATTGCAATTATGATAAGAATAAATAATAAAATGAATAATTTTTTTAACATTACAACCTCCTTTTTTTTTCAATAAACTTTATATTTTTATGATACAACTTAAAAATTTATCGTCAATTAAAATGATGAAGAATAAAATCCATAAATATAATCTTTCATACTTGATTTTTAACTTTGAAATTATTATATATTTATTATTAGTAAATTATTTAAAAGGGTTTATTATGGCAAAACAAGATTATTATGAGCTTCTTGGCGTGCAAAAAGGGGCAAGTGATGATGAAATAAAAAAGGCTTATCGCAAAATGGCGATGAAGTATCACCCTGATAGAAATCAAGGGGATAAAACTGCCGAGGAAAAATTTAAGCAAATAAATGAAGCGTATGAGGTTTTGAAAGATCCACAAAAAAAGGCTGCTTATGATCAGTTCGGGCATTCTGCATTTGAAAATGGTATGGGTAGCAGAGGTGCCGGTGGCTTTGGTGGTGGTCAAGGCTTTAATGGATTTGATTTTAACTTTTCCGGTGGTGGATTTTCTGATATTTTTTCTGATATATTTTCTGATTTTATGGGTGGTGGCTCTCCTCGTGGTCCACAGGCAAGAAAGGGGCAAGATTTAAGGTATGATATTTCTATATCCTTAGAGGAGGCATTTACTGGGCTAACAACTGAAATATCCTTTCGTCGTAATGGAAAATGTAAAAAATGTAATGGACAAGGTGGGGAAAAGCGTGAGGTTTGCCCTAAATGTCATGGACAAGGTTTTATTAATGCAAGGCAAGGCTTTTTTGTAAGTCAGCAAGTATGTCCTGAATGTGGTGGACTTGGGTATATAATTACTAATCCTTGTCGCGAATGTAATGGAACCGGTGTCGGTGCAGAGGTCAAAAAGTTGGAAATTAAAATACCTGCGGGTGTTGATAATGGAACCCGTCTTCGTGTAAGGGGTGAAGGTGAAGCGGGACTTACTGGAAATGAGGCTGGAGATTTGTATGTTTATGTAAATGTAAAGCCAAATAAAATCTTTAATCGCGATGGAAAAAATCTTTATATAAATGTGCCTATATCATTTGGGCTTGCCGGACTTGGTGGGACAATAGAAGTTCCAACAATTGACGGAACAAAGGCGGAGGTAAGAGTTCCAAAGGGTATTCAAACGGGTGAAAAATTGCGTCTTCGTGGAAAGGGTATGACAGGAATAAATTCCGCTATTCGTGGGGATATGTATCTTAATATAACTGTGGAAACCCCAACAAAGTTGACCGCTCATCAGGAAGAACTTCTTCGTGAATTTGAAGAAGACAGAAAAAAGAACGGTGACAGTAAAAATTTCTTTGACAAAATAAAAGAATGGTTGTAGTCTTTTGTCATAAAAAACAAAAGAAGACAATATTATGAAGAAAAATTGTATAATTTTTGATGCTGATGGTGTATTACTTGATACTTTACCATATTTTATAAAATGGTTATTTTTAAATGTGCCAAATTTTAATATAGTAAAATTATTTCGCACTAAATTTAATTATTTATTAGAAGAATTTGCAGATGATTATGATTCTTTTTCAAATATTCCACCTATAAAAGGGTCTGTCGATTTTGTTAAAAAGTTAAGTCAAAATTACAAAGTTGATGTTATAAGTGCATGTGGTGGTAATGTAAGAAGATTTTTAGCAAGAACAGAAAATATTGAAAAATATTTTGGCAATTCTATAAATAAAGTTATAAATATTCCATTGCATTCCAGTAAAGAAAATTTCTATAATCAATATGAAAAAGGAACTGTTGTAATTGATGATGATATGAATAATTGTAGAAAGGCTTTTGAATTAGGCTTAAAACCTTTTAATTATAAGTATTATTCTTCTATATATTCTATTTTACATAAGAAATCATCAAAAGTTGAAAATAAAATCAGAAATAAAATTAAATCTGTTTCAAGTTTTGCTGAGATTGAAAAATATTTGTTGGAAAGATAAAAATGGTGGGTGTAAGTGGGCTCGAACCACCGACCTCTACGATGTCAACGTAACGCTCTAGCCAACTGAGCTATACACCCGAGATTTTTTTATTATATAGTAAGTTATTATTTTTTCAAGGTATATTATCTTTCCTTTACTTTACCTAAATTTAAAACTGTTTTATTTTTCATAAAGTTACTAAATTCTTTATCAATATTATCTATCTTTGATTTATTATTTTTATCTGGATTATAATAATAAGATGGATTAAATAATACTGTATATTCATCTTTTTCATTTGAATATGCAAGTGGATAATGACCTGATATATCATCTAAATAAATAACAGATTTTTTAGCAATCTCCAACCTATTTACTTTATTTATAAAAATATCACCATTATCAAGTATTCCATTATTATTTGCATCTAAAATTACACGACCAAAAGGTGCTTTGTGTTTTTTTAATATGTTTGCTTCTTTTATTACTGCAGTGGAAATATTTTCCAATTTATCTTCTCTAGAATCTTGTATATTTGAGGTTGTAATAGCAGTTGCTATAATCAATGAGGAAAGTATAAATACTCCTAATATGCTTAAAGATATAACTAATTTGTTTTTTTTCATATTTTTTTCCTTTATTTATTAGTTAATATTTCCAATTTCTTTACCCAAAATTCTGGAATTCTTTGGGGTTTGCCAACTACTACTCCACCAGAACCAAGAGGGCAACCTGCACTATGATTGCCACATTCGACACCAACAAATACAATCTTTGTTTTTATTTCCACTAATAATTCATCACCACGCATAATTTTTTGATTTACTACAACAAAGACTTTGCCAATTTCTTCAATAGAATCTTCTATTACTAAATCTTCTCCAAAACGGGCGGATTTGTAATATTCGGCATGTGCGGTTCTTACTACAAAATCGCCTATAGTTTTTATGTCGTTATAGCCCTTTAAATCATCACTTGCAAGGGTATCAAACATTGCAACACGAGCCTCCTCCGCAATCCTAAAATAATTTGCGTAATACATAATACCGCCTGCGTCAGTGTGGTTATAATATACACGAACAGGAAAATAATGTTTGCCGTTTTCTATAACTCCTAATGATGGTTTTAAATCTATCATAATGACTCCTTTATTGTAATTTCAGTCAGCAGGCGGTCGCCCTCCGCCCCCCTTGGGGCGACCGCAGTCACTTCGTTCCTAAAAGTGCTGACTATTATTTAGTTTTCTTTCATTTTATAAAATTGTTATAAATAAGTAAATACTTTTCTTTCTTGTAATATTTTCTTAACTCTATTATAATTTATCCAATATTAGGAGTCATTATGGATACAGATAAAAGAATTATTGATGCAAAAGAAAGTATTGAAGATATTACTTCAAAGATTGAAAGTGTAAGACCACTTTGTCTTAATGATTTTGTTGGGCAAAGAGGGTTAAAGGAAAATCTTAAAGTATTTATAAAGTCCGCAAAAAGCAGGCAGATTGCAATGGACCATTGTTTGCTTTATGGACCTCCTGGGCTTGGTAAAACAACACTTGCAAATATTATTGCGATAGAACTTGGTGTAGGGTTCAGAGCGACCTCTGCCCCTATGATTTCAAAGGTTGGTGATTTGGCAGCAATACTTACAAATTTACAACCTAATGATGTGTTGTTTATTGATGAAATTCACAGACTTTCCCCATCGGTGGAGGAAGTGCTTTATTCAGCGATGGAGGATTTTAAGCTTGATTTAATTATTGGTGAGGGACCAGCGGCAAGGACTGTTAGAATTGATATACCTCCGTTTACTCTTGTTGGTGCAACGACAAGGACTGGGCTTCTTTCAACTCCTCTTCGTGAAAGGTTTGGGATTCCTCTTGCTTTTGAATTTTATACGGAGGAAGATTTGGCAGATATTGTTAAAAGAGCCGGAAAAATACTTAGTATTTCGCTTTCTGATGACGGGGCAAATGCAATTGCAAAGCGTTCGCGTGGAACTCCACGAATCGCAAACAGGCTTTTAAAACGCGTTCGTGATTTTGCAATAGTTGATAATAAATGTGTTATTGATGAGGAAGAGGCAAAATTATCCCTTAGAAAACTTTCTGTTGATGACTGGGGACTTGATAATCTTGACAGGCGGTATTTGCAATTATTAATTGAAAATTACGGTGGTGGTCCAGTTGGAATTGAAACTATATCTGCTCTTTTATCAGAGGAAGTTGATACTATTGAAGATGTGATTGAACCATACCTTTTACAAATTGGATTTTTGCAAAGGACTCCTCGTGGTCGTATAGTTCAAGATAAGGCATATAAACATCTTGGTATTGAAAAGGAGATAAGAGGAGGTGCTGATGAATAAAAAGTATTCTTTTCATCTTAAATCCTTTGGTTGCCAGATGAATATGTATGATGCGGTAAGGATTACAAGTTATCTTTCGGATAATGGCTTTGTTGCAACTGATGCGGAAGATGATGCAGACATAATTATTCTTAACACCTGTTACATAAGGGAAAAGGCAAGTGCGAAAATATTTTCGGAACTTGGGCGTCTTAAAAAACTTTATATAAATAAAGGAAAATCACTTCCTATATTTGCAGTAATTGGTTGTGTAGCAAAGGCGGAAAGTGAAAATGTGTTCAAGCGAGCACCCTATGTATCAATAGTTTTATCTTCGCAAAAGTATCATTTGCTACCTTCCTTTTTAAATAAAGTTATTGAGGACAGAAATACCCCTGCTCCTGAAAATAAGAAAAAGAAAAACTTGCATTTGATAGATGTGGAACTTTCGGGGTTGGAAAAATTTGACAATCTTACTCCACTTAAAAAATCGGACAAGATTGCGTTTATTCAGGTTCAAGAAGGGTGTGATAATTTCTGTACCTACTGTGTTGTTCCAAATACAAGGGGGCGTGAAGTTTCTCGCTCTATTCCTTCTATTATAGAGGAAGCAAAGGGACTTTGTAATTTGGGTGTAGTTGAAATAAATCTTCTTGGGCAAAATGTTGACAGTTTTAATGGTGTTGATGAAAATGGAAAGCCCTCTACCCTTGGGGATTTGATAAAAAGGGTTGCAACACTTCCATCTATAAAGCGTATCAGATACACTACTTCTTATCCATCAAAGATTACTGATGATATGATTGAACTACATAAAACAGAAAAAAAGTTGATGCCACTTGTGTATCTTCCAATTCAATCGGGAAGCAATGAAATTTTGCATAAGATGAATCGCAAATATACTCGTGAAAAATATTTGGAGATAGTAGAAAAACTTAAAAATGCGAATCCGGATGTTCAAATTTCGTCTGATTTCATTGTGGGATTTCCAACTGAAACGGAGGAAGATTTTGAGGCGACTTTGGATATAGTCAGAAAAGTGAAATTTATACAATGTTATGCCTTTAAATACTCACCTCGCCCACATACTCCTGCGGCAACTATGGAAGGGCAAATTGATAATAAGGTAAAGGCGGACAGGTTGCGTCGCTTACAACTTGAACTTCGCAAAAATCAAGATGCGTTTAACAAATCTTGTGTTGGAAAAGTGATGTCTGTATTATTTACTGAAATTTCAAAAGTTGATGGTGATTTTATTGTTGGCAAGAATGAATATCTTCAACCTATTATTGTAAAAGGTGATAAAAGTTTGCTTGGCACAATAAGGGATGTAAAAATCACATACGGCAGTTATGCAAATTTAAAAGGTGAAATTGTATAAACTATCTATGCACAGTAAAACCATCTGTAAAAATATTCTTTTTTATTATAGAATTATTATCTACAATCTTTTTTATATTTGTAATTATTTCTCTACCTGAAAGACCATCAACAACACCATCTTCTATTGCTTTTCTGATTTCTTTTTTAAGATAAATATTTTTAGTATAAATATTATAGACATTACCCATCATACAGTTACATAAATTTTCTTTATCTTTGCAACCATCACAAATATTAACTAATAAATTATCTCTTTTCTTCATTTCTTTATTTTTAAAAATCATTTTAAACCCCTTTTAATTAAAACTACAGTTTATAACAGAAAAATAAATTTGTCAAGTGTATTATAAGAAAATTGGTGTTCTGATTTTGTTCTTGACTTTTGAGATAAAATAGTGTATAGTATGTTCTAACTAATGGGCTAAGTGTTTTTTATACACTAGCCCTTTTTTTATAAGTAAAGGAGGTAAAAATATGACTAAAATCTTAAAAAGGATAGAGAATTTAATGCTATCCGATGCTTATACTAACTCATCAAATCCAAAGCATAAAGAAGTAGAAGAGGAGGTAGAAGAGTATTTTAAGGATAATTTCAGAGGAGATAGTGTAGCATTTAAATGGGTATCGGATCATTGTGAGAATATGTGTAGTGTATGTGGAGCAATGGACGGGATAATAAAGCGTAATTATAGTGATTTTGATAAACATCCACCGCTTCATCCTAATTGTCATTGTAAGATAGTAGAGATAGGGATGAAAGAGGATAAGTTAGATAGAGTTATACATGAGCAAGATGAAAGAGGTAGAGAGATAAAAATGAGTGATGAAGAATTTATAAATAAAATTTTCCCAAATATAAAACTCCATGAAGGAGAGAAAAATATAATTTACACAGATACAAAAGGACATGTGACAATAGGTTATGGTAATAAAATATCATCAAAAGAGGAGTTTAAAAAACTTCCATTAAAATTTAATAACAGATTGGCAACTGATGAGGAAAAAGAGAATGCTTTTAATAAATTAAAAGGACATCCTAATAAATCAGGTGTATTATTTTTACCAAATACAGTTATTAGTAATATGGCAAAAGATCATTTAAAAGAAGATTTAAAAATTGCAAAACAAAAATTTAAAAATTATGGGGTAAATTTTGATAGTTTACCATTAAATGCAAAGAAAGTAATAATAGATATGCAATATAATATGGGAGGAAATTTTACAAGTGCGAAATGGCCTGTGTTTTTTGGAGCAATAAAAGATAGAGATTGGAAAACTGCTTCAGAACAATGCTCATCTACAGATATACAAGATGATAGAAATAATTGGCGAGTAAATAAATTATTATCAATTATAGATAAATAAAAGGAGAGGTTACTCTCCTTTATATCTGTTTGCTGTAACATCAGTCACTTTACAAAAAGCAGAAAATGTTTCATTTGTGTAACAATCATTTTTTATATATTGTTTTTTACCAGGATAATAAATTGACATTATTATATCAGACATATATTTATTAGGATTATTATATAATTTTATATAAGGTCTGGATGGAGGATATGATGATATATCCCTATTTACAGAATAATCACATTCAAGGTAAATATATTTATCAGTTATTTCATCTATATCACATGTAAAATGTTCAATGTAGGAATAATCAAGAAATGTGTCAATATTTATTATTTTTATTTTATCATCCATTTTAGTTATTGCTAGACTCATTAATTCAGGATCATCTGAAGTATAAACTCCAAAAAAATCATCAATGGATAAAATTTTCTCTTCCTCCGCCCAAACAGGTGTAGCGAGAAGAAGTAGTAATATTAGTATAATATTTTTCATTTTTCTTTCCTTCATTAAATAAATCATATATTATGATAATAGATAATGCAATCAGGAAAGTTTTTTTATATATCAAATTTGGGTTTTTCTTCTTATTGCAAAATGGATTAAAATGTATTAACTTTTTACCGATAAAGGAGAAGAATAAAATGTTTGATTTAAAAGAATATCCTCTTGATTATAGTAAAGATGTGTTAGAGCCTTACATATCTTCTAATACTATGAATTTTCATTATGATAAGCATTTAGGAACATACATTTCGAATCTTAATAAACTTATCAAAGATACAAAGTTTGAAAATTATAATTTGAAAAAAATCATAATTGAATCAAGTCATTCCAAAGATACCTTAGGGATTTTTAATAATTCTGCACAAGTGTATAATCACAACTTCTTTTTTAAATGTCTAAAAAAAGGAGATAATGCGGAATTTCCTAAAAAACTTTTATATACATTTAAAAGTAAGGAAAAGTTTTTGGAGGAATTTAAGGTTGTTGCAAATTCTGTGTTTGGGTCTGGTTGGGTATGGCTTGTAAAGGAGGCTGGCGAATACAAAATTACCAAAACCTCTAATGCTGATAATCCTATTGCACATAATCAAACGGCTATTTTGACACTTGATTTATGGGAGCATGCTTATTATTTGGATTATCAAAATAGAAGAGCCGATTATATAGATAACTTCGTAAATAATCTTATAAATTGGGAATTTGTAGAAGGAAACCTTTAAAAAATTCTTTCGTTTGTTTGTTGAGTGAAAAGAGGCAGTCTTTATGAGTGCCTTTTTTCTTATATTTTAAATATCTAAATCAGTAGTAAATTTTGCGCCTTCTTGAATAAATCTAAATCTGTATTCTGGATTTTTTCCCATAAGGTTGGCGACCAAGGTTTTTGTTTCTTTCAAGTCCTCAAATCCTTCCTCTGTTTTTGGTGGGATTTCTATTTTAAGAAGGACACGAGATTTTGGATCCATTGTTGTTTCTTTAAGTTGGGATGGCATCATTTCGCCCAAACCTTTGAATCTGTTGATTTCAACCTTTTTACCCTTGAAATGTTTAGCGATGATTTTATCTTTTTCTTCCTCATCCATTGCATAATAATGGGTTTTACCATCAGTTATTTTGAAAAGTGGTGGAAGAGCAATATATAAATGTCCGTTTTCAATCAAGGTTGGCATTTGTTCAAAGAAAAATGTCATAAGCAAAGATGCAATATGTGCACCGTCGACATCGGCATCGGTCATAATTATGATTTTATCGTAGCGGAGTTTGTCCTCATTATAATCGCGCCCTACACCGCAACCTATTGCCTCAGTTATATCTTGAATTTCCTTATTTGCATTAAGTTTTTCAGAACTAGAACTTGCAACATTTAAAATTTTTCCACGAAGTGGAAGTATTGCCTGTAAAAGGCGATTTCTTGCTTGTTTTGCGGAGCCACCAGCGGAATCTCCCTCTACTATAAAAATTTCTGTGCCAGTTCTGTCCTTACTTGAACAATCAGCAAGTTTTCCTGGAAGGCGGAGTTTTTTTGTTGGGGATTTTCTGATTGTTTCCTTTAATTTTTTAAGTTTTAATCTTGCCTCTGCCTTTTCAACTATGTAATCAAGGAGCAAATTTGCCCTTGCTGGATTAGATGTTAAAAAGAAATCGAAGTAATCCTTTATTGCATTATCGACAAGACGAGTTGCCTCCGCCGATGAAAACTTTTCCTTTGTTTGACCTTGAAATTGTGGATTTTTGAAAAATAGTGAAAGAATTACAACTGCATCATCAAAAATATCCTCGGTTATAACAGAGGTGAATTTTTTATTACCAACCATTTCGGCAAATGATTTTAGGCTTCTGTTAATTGCGGATTTGAATCCATTTTCGTGTGTGCCACCTTCTGGTGTTGGAATAGTGTTACAATAGGAATTGAAAAAACCGCCATCGTTTCCTTCTTCATGTGGGGTGTCAATCCATGTAATCGCACATTCGACCTTTCCCATATCACCAGCAAGTGGGGATTCGGTATAAAAAACTTCGTCAACAACCTTTGGGCGAGGTTTTATAGTTTCCTCCAAGAAATCCTTTATTCCATTTGGAAAGCAAAGTATGGTTTCGGCTGGAATATTCATATCAGCGGTAATTAAATTTTCATCGCATTTCCAATTTATTTTTACACCTTTGAAAAGGAAAGCCTTTGACCTTATCATTCTGTAAAGGCGGATAGGTTTAAAAATATTATTTTCACCAAAGATTTGAGCATCTGGTTTGAATGTGATTTTTGTGCCGGTAGTTTTTGTTTTTCCAATGACCTCTAACTTTGAAGTTGGAATACCACGAGAATATGTTTGTTTATGGATTTTACCATCACGGGAAATTTCAACATTCATAAATTCGGAAAGGGCGTTTACAACACTGGACCCTACACCGTGAAGACCGCCAGATGTTTGATAAACTTTGTTTGAAAATTTTCCACCACTGTGAAGTGTTGTAAGTATTACTTCCAATGCGGATTTGTCCGGATATTTTGGGTGATTATCAACTGGGATACCTCTTCCATTATCGGTAATTGTAATAGTATTATCAGGTAAAAGTTCGACCCAAATTTCATTTGCAAAGCCGGCACCTACCTCATCCATAGAGTTATCAACAATTTCACTTACTAAATGATGAAGTGCGGTTGCATCAATTCCACCAATATACATACCTGGACGAAGGCGGACTGGCTCTAGACCTTCTAAAATCTGAATATCTTTTGCTGAATATGAACTTTCTGACATAATAAATTCCTCTTTTCTTTATATATTGAAACTATACTTTTTATTTGCAAAAATCAAGATTTTTTAATATAATTTAGTAAAACTAATGGAAAGGAGATAAAATGAATTTTCAAGAAACTGGATCTTATAATTTGCTTAAAAAGCATAGTGTATTTTTAAATGGAATTTCAATTAGGGATTTATTTTTGGATAATCCAAAAAGGTTTGAGGAGTTTTCTACCTCTCTTGGTGATATAGTTTTTGATTATTCCAAAAATCAGTTGGATAAAAAGGCCTTGGATTACCTTATCAAAATGGCGGATAATTTGGATTTGAAATTGAAAATTCGTGATATGTTTGATGGGGTAAAGATAAACTTTACTGAAAAGAGGGCTGTGCTTCACACTGCACTTCGTGATAATTTGACTAAATCAATAAAGGTTGACGGTGTAAATGTTATTGATGATATAAAGAAAAATTTTGATGCAATGGCTGAATTTGTAAATGATGTTCGTGATGGTAAGTTTAAAGGTGCAACCGGAGAGCGTATTTTAGATGTTGTAAATATAGGTATCGGTGGTTCTTATCTTGGGGCGAAAATGGCAATTGAAGCACTTAAACCTTACAAAACTCCGCTTATCAATTTTCATTTTATTTCAAATATTGATGGAACTGATATAAGTGAAGTGTTAAAGAAAATTGAGCCGGAAACAACTTTGTTCGTTGTGGCAAGTAAAACTTTTACCACTGATGAAACTATGACTAATGCAAACAGTGCGAAAAAGTGGTTAGTTGAAAAGTTGGGGGAAAAGGCAGTTAAGAATCATTTCTGTGCACTTTCAACAAATAAAAAACTTGCTGGGGAATTTGGAATTCCTGAAATTCAAGTTTTCCCATTTGGGGATTATGTAGGTGGAAGGTATTCAATGTGGGGAACAATTGGACTTCCTATATGTATGGCAATTGGTGTTGATAATTTTAAAAAGTTTTTAGGTGGTGCAAATCTTGCAGATGAGCATTTTAGGAATACTGACTTTGATAAAAATATACCTGTTTTAATGGCGCTTGTTTCAATATGGAATATTAACTTTATGGGAGCGGTTGCCGAGGCGGTATTGCCTTATGATAACTATCTTAAATATCTCCCACTTTATTTGCAACAACTTGTAATGGAAAGTAATGGTAAATCGGTTGATAAAAATGGTAATACTATAAAGTATCAAACTTCGCCAATTGTTTTTGGGGATGAAGGCACTAACGGGCAACATTCGTTTTATCAACTTCTTCATCAGGGAACAGAGAAAATACTTTGCGATTTTATCATTCCTGTGTTTTCACATAATGAAATTGGAGAGCATCAAGTAAAACTTCTTGCAAATGGAATTGCGCAGACGGAGGCTTTGATGAAAGGCAAAACCAAAGAAGAGGCAGAAGCGGAATTGAGGGTGCAAGGTATGAGTGATTCTGAAATTCAAAAACTTTTACCATATAAGGAATTTACTGGAAACCGTCCATCAAATACATTTTTGATTAAGCGAATTACTCCGGAAATTTTGGGTATGCTTGTTGCATTTTATGAGCATAAAACTTTTGTAGAGGGTGTTTTCTGGGATATAAATTCGTTTGACCAGTTTGGTGTGGAACTTGGAAAACAACTTGCAAAAAATATTGTTCGTGATTTGAAATCGGATGAGATGATAACTACTCATGATTCCTCCACAAATGGACTTATCAATATGGTGAAAACTTTGCGTAAGGATATGTAAAAATTAACTCCCTTCAGCGGGAGTTTTTTTATATTCTTAATTGTGTTTTTAATTTTTGAAATTCGCTTTCTGGCACATCAAGTGCATTTGGATTTGCTGTTGTTAAAGAGCAAAGCAAATCGCATGGGATAAAACCGTTTGCTTCCCTGAAATCCATAATGTTTGCATTTGCACCTATGACCTCTACAAACTTATGTCGTGAAAGGTCTTCATTTGGAACTTTTGATACATCAATCATAGTATTATTCATAGATATGATTCCAACGACTGGGCATTTATATTTATCTATTGTCATATAGGAAGTTGTGAAATTTGCACCGCTGTGAAGTTTCGCTCTTATTTTATCATAAAGTTTATTTGATTTTGAAAGGGAGCGGGAGTATCCGTCCTTATACCCTATATTTAGAATTGCAATTTTCATATTTTTCTTTGCGGTCCAACCTCCAAAGTAACCGATTTTTTCACCCTTTTTGACCTCCCTTACTTGAAGGATTTTTGCATAAACGGAAATGACACTTTCCATTTCGCGAAGCATTCCATAAATACCATAGCCAACACGGACCATATCAAAATGATACTCAGAAGGCAGACGGAAACTTCCCCCTGTGGCAGAAAGGGAACAAGGTCTATGAGGTAGAAATGAAGTAAATTTTTTAAACCTTTTAATTTGTATGATATTTGCCCTATCCTTTTTATTATAGGAACTATGAAGATGACTTACATACAAAACTACATCCAAATTGCCAGTATAAGTTTCCCAATTTTTGGAAAGTTCAATAACCTCTTTCTCTGATAGACCTGTGCGGTTCATTCCTGTATCAAAATGGATTGCGGTTTTTGGTTTTTTCTTACATTTTGCGGAGGCATTATTGTAATATTTAAGTTGTTCCAAATTTACACATATAGGAATTATTTCATTATCAATAAAGGTTTGTGCTTGTCCGTTTTGCACACCTGAAAAGGTATAAACATTTTTATCTTTGCCTAAAATTCTTTTGGCTTTTAATGCTTCAATAATATCCTGACAAAAATAATTTTTAATCCTGTATGAGGAAAAAAGTGGTAAAATTCTTTCAAATCCAAAGCCATAGGCATTTGATTTTATCACTACACCAAGTTTATCACTAAATTTATATAATGCCTTTTTTAAATTATTTTCAACTGCTTTTATATTAAAAACTCTTATTAAATCAAAATTTTCTAAATGTTGCATAGTTTCTCCTTTGTTATAAAACTATAATATACTTTTTTGTATTAATAGACAAGGCAAAAGTTTTTATTGATAACTGTTCTTTTTTCCTATAAACTATAATAATTATATTAAAGGAATGGATTATGAAATTATCTGAAATTTTAAATGGTATAAAATATACCGCTATTAATTTTAATGAAAATATAGAAGTAAGTGGAATACAAAATAATTCTGCTAAAATAAAGTCATCCGATATTTTTCTTGCAATTAAGGGGATAAAATTTAATGGGGCTGATTTTATCCATAGCGCGATTGAAAATGGTGCTGTTGTAATTATTACAGATAATGAAAATAAAGAAAAAATTGATACTTCTAAATACCCTTCTGTGCCATTTATATTTGTTGAAAATGTAAGGCTTATAGAATCTCAACTTGCAAATATTTTTTATCCGCATAAGCCAGAGCATATTTTGGCAGTGACTGGCACAAATGGAAAAAGTTCTATTGTAAATTTTTTACGCCAAATGTGGAACTTTATTGGGATAAAGGGTGCAAGTATTGGAACTGTTGGAATACAAACATCAAATGATATTGGGGAAAAAAGTTTGACTACTCCTGATGCAATTGATTTACATAAAAATTTGGAAAAGTTGGCATCAGAGGGAATCACAAATGTTGCCCTTGAAACCTCTTCCCATGGAATTTCACAACACAGAGTTGACAGTATTAAAATTGAAGGTGCCGGTTTTACAAATATTTCAAACGACCACCTTGATTATCACAAAACTATTGATGAATATTTTAATGCTAAACTTAGGCTTTTTTCCGAACTCCTTGATAAAAACGGGGTTGCTGTTGTAAATATTGATGAAGATAGAGCAAAGAAAATTATTGATGTTTGCAAATCTCGCGGAATAAAAACTATTTCCTATGGAAAAAGTGAGAATGCTGATATAAGGCTTTTGCAATATGAAATTGAAAATCAATCGCAAAAAGTGAAAATTTCTGTGTTTGGAAAAGTGTATAATCTTACCCTTAACCTTATCACAGAATTTCAGGTATATAATTTTATGTGTGCCTTAGGTTTATTTATAAGCAATGTTGGTGATATTTGGGAAAAAGTTTTACCTTATTTATCACAACTTCAAAATGAGCATGGCAGAATTGAATATGTTGGGACTTCGCCAAATGGGGCAAAAATATTTGTGGATTTTGGGCATAATGGTGATGGGCTTAAAAAACTTTTAACAGAATTTAGACCTTATGTTGAACATAATCTTATTTGTATTGCTGGATGCAGTGGTGACAGACCAGATATTCGCCGTATTGAAATGGGGCAAGTATTAAATGAGTATGCAGATACTGTTGTCATTGTTGACGATAATCCAAGAGGTGAGGACCCTAAGCATATAAGAGATTTGCTTTTTGCAAATTGTCCTAAGGCTACTATTATTCCTGATAGGTATAAGGCTATTGAGGAAGTAATTGATACATCGCGTAATTGGGACAGTATTATAATTTGCGGGACTATGTATGAAAAGGATAAGGAATTTATAAGGGCTAAACTTACTCCTCATTCTATGCCACTTAACGAACTTCTTAAATCTTCGGGATTTGATAGTGATAAAATTCCGGCGACTCCTATTTACAGGGTATCATCTGATTCAAATACTATTATAGATGGTAGTATTTTTATTGGTATAAAGGGGTTCAATGTAAATGGGGCTGATTATACATATAATGCTATACTTAACGGGGCAAAGGCTGTTATTGTTGAAGAAGGTTACAACTTTGATGAAAAAACAACAAATCTTATAAATGAAAAAAACATTATTGTGATAAAGGTTCAAAACACAAGGCGGGCATTTGCTGATATTATTTACAATTTCTACAATAAGACTCAGCCTGATACTATTGTTGCGATTACTGGAAGCAGTGGAAAATCTTCTGTGGTTGATTTTACTCGTCAAATTTGGGCGTTGCTTGGTATGCCTGCTATAAGTTCAGGAACTATTGGGATTATTGCTGAAAATGTGTATTCGAAAAAGCGAATTATAAAGTATAGTGATGCTGATTATACAACTCCTGTTAATGGGGAGGTTTATAAATTCTTAAAATACTTTAAACAAAAAGGTGTTAATAATGCGGCGATTGAACTTTCGTCCCATGGACTTGACCAATTTCGTATGGAAAATATAAAGATAAAGGCTGCGGGATTTACCAATCTTGGAACTGATCATGTAGATTTTTATGGAAGTGCTGAAAAATATCTTTATTCAAAATCGAAACTTTTCCGTGAAAATTTATCCTCTGATGGGGTGGCAGTATTAAATGCGGATATACCTGAGTTTGACTATCTTAAAAAGATTTGTGATGACAGAGGAATAAAAGTTTTTTCATACGGTAAAAATGGTAAGGAACTTAAAATACTATCACAAGAAATTTCACTTACAGGGCAAAAGGTAGAGGTGGAATTATTTGGAAAGTCCTATCATTTTAATTTGAAAATTTTGGGTTCGTTCCAACTTTACAATCTTCTTTGTGCTTTGGGAATGGTGGCGGCTACTACTCCATCATGGCAGAATGTGCTTCCATACCTTGGGGAGGTAAGAAAT
>JBJEXC010000028.1:0-11620 GCA_051885355.1 Alphaproteobacteria bacterium
TCGAATGCTTTTTGTAGTAGGTGAACGACACATCTTTGAAGACAAACTTGTGCCAGTTACGGATGGTTTTCTTATGATAAGAAGATATTTGCATTGTATCTATTTCATCCTTTAAAACCTTTGTTAAATTTTCAATATGAGATTTGCTGTTTAATATATGTTCAATAAAATTTTTGATTTCCCTAACAATACTTTCAAATGAACTTCGTGAGGAAATCAACATAACAATTATATTTAACCCTTCTCCTGTCTTAATATATTGATAAATAAAATACCCTGTTGGCAACATAAATAATAACAATAAAGCAATTCTGGAAATAAAAAAAGAATTTGCAATATAATGTCTTCGTAATTTAGATTTATCCGAATAAATTAAATACTTTCTACCTAATATAGCAATAACAAATTTTAATAGATTCATTTTTTTTACATTGCGTATATTGTATATAAAGTCAGTAAATGACTTTTCATAACTATTTTTTGAAAGATTTCTTTCTTTTACAAGATGTTGGCACCTTTTGTATGCAATATAAAGATATAAACTGATAATAAAACTTCCACTTGTGAAATATAATCCCATAACAGGCGATTTAATGTAGGTGTAAATAATAAATAACAAAGATGCTATAAAGTTATTTAAATAATCATTTGATATTTTTACAACCCAATCATCTATTAACTTTGCAACATCATTAAGTGATGCTAAAAAATAACCTGAATTATTTTGTATATGCCAAGAATAAGGTTTATTAAACACCTTTTCATAATATACATTTTTTAATTTAATTGATAAAATATATCTTAGATATTCATTAAAATAAGTATTTATATAATTGAAAAATATATTTAAAAATGAAAATATAAATACCATATAGAAATTAAAAATAATAGAGTCTGTGTCATTTGATAAAGATTGCACAAGTCGTGAAAACATCAAAGGAATAAAAAAGAGAGCAACACCCCTTAATATCCCAAATATATGATTTAAAATAAAACTTATCTTTTCACTTTTTTTATCTAAAACAAGCCATGAAAGTTTATATATCTGATGGGTAGTTTTTAAAATTTTACTCTCTCCAATTACAAAAAACTATTTGGCGGAAAGAGGGGGATTCGAACCCCCGATACCTTGCGGTATGCACGCTTTCCAAGCGTGTGCATTCGACCACTCTGCCATCTTTCCTAAATTTAATGAAACAATGATACAAAAACAATTTTAATAAGTCAATTATTTAAGTATTTTTATTCCAATCATTTGATTGAATTTCTTTGCTTTTTGCCTTTTTTGAAATTTTCTTTCTTCTAAATGGTTTTAAAATCCAACCTAATCCCCACATAATTTTATCAACAATTACAAATACAATCCACATAATAAAAAGTAACACAGGGACAGAAGTATGCACCGAATACCCAAGCCAAAAAATATCCACCGTGCCATAATTATTTGAAATCCATACAGCAATTATTGAAAACCCAAGTAATATAAAAAATATCTTCAAAGCCTGTTTTAACATATTTTTTACTCCTGTTTAGAAGTGGAGGAAGACTTTATCTCTTCCGCACTTTTAGTTAAAGTTTGTATTGCTTTTTCCTGTAATTTTAACTTTGGATATCCTTGATAAATGTCATTTAAAGCGCGTTCTATTGCAAAGGAAGAAACAGAACTCATAATATTATCCACTTCAATTCTTGCCTTTGCATTATCATACCAATTTTGAACAAAAGCGAATCCAGAAGGAGAAATTTCCCTTAACTTTTCCAATTCCTTTACTGCCTCATCAAGTTTATTGTCTTTAAGATAAGCCTCCACACGAGCCACTATTGTATCAGCATTATCACGAACATCAGTTAAGTCAATTTTCCTTATTTTAAATAGAGATTTCATCTTATGCAAAAATCTTTGCTTGTAAGTAGGATTTTCATCAATAGGATTATTTGATATAAAGACTATATCATGAGCCATTTCATCAAATTCCGCCTTTAATTGAGCAAATGTTTTTACCCCAGTTTCAGAGAGAGGCTTCAAAGTCTTTATTGCATTAACAACAATTTCATTTCTTCCACCAACAATTTCCAAGGTATTCAACTCAACAACAAAACTTTGTCCCCTGTTTATAACATCACGAAGAAGTCCAACTGATGTTAGAAATACAAGATTTGTTCCCCTATAAGTATTATTGTATTCTTCAAGGGCATCAATTCTGGTATTAACTTTTTCCAAATCTTCCTTATCAAACATAAGATCGCGCACTTGTTGCAAACCAGTCTTTATATCTTTACCAAAGGCTTGCACTTGATCCTTTATATCAATTTTTTGGAAATCACGAATTTTATCAACATAATATTTGAAAATTTCCTCATTATCTTTTTTTCTTAAATCAAATTCGGAATGAAGTTTTTTAATTTCCTGTTTCTGACTGTCAATTTCCAAACTTAAAAATCCAATAATCCAAATCATAAGCACAAAAAGAAAAGCAAATATAATTATTTGAAACACAGAAAATGAAGAATTGTGATTACTTTTCACTTTTTCATCTGTGGAAGTTTTCTTTTTATCTTTAACTTTATCAACCATAATAATATCTCCTAAGGATTAAGTGTTGTTTCATTTTTAATAGACGAGGATATAGATTTAACTTTTTTTGCAAGTTCTATTATAACAGCATTGATTTTTTCCATATCCACATTATCTTGATTCATATTTTTAATATCTTCTTCAAGCGAAGCAAGTTTTGTTTTTGCCTTTTCAGATTCACCAAATGCCAAAATACAAACCATTAAAAGAAGAGTTTCACTGTCAACTTCACCAAACATTTTTGCGAGCGATTTTGCCTTTTCATCAATTATTTTTACAATGGAAAGAATTTGATTTTCTTGCCCCACACCACAATCAACAGAATAATTTTTTTCATTTATTTTAAAATTAAGTGTTGTCATTTTTTAATTCTCTCTCCTCAAAGCAAAAATTATAAACTATTTTTAAGTTCAACAGATAAGGATTTAATTTCCTCATTCGCACGGGCAATTTTATCACGCTCAAACATAAGACTTTGTTTTAAACTGTCAATTTCGGCATTTAACTTTGTTTGCACAGCCTTAAAATCATCGTTTTGTATAGATGCTTCCTCCCTTTTTACATTTTTATATAAAGAAAAAACGCGGTTAAGTTCATCTACCGCTTCCGACAAAATCATCAAAGAATTCATAAGATTCTGTTTCATACTTGCCTTTTTAAAAAAAATTTTATATAACTATATAATACCTAAAATAAATTATAATTCAAGGATAAAAAATGAGAGCTCTTTCAAGAAAAAATGAATCATTAAGAAAAATAGAACTTCTTGCGGGTGTGAACAAATTTGCTGACGGTTCTTGCCTAGTATCATTTGGCGACACACGCGTTCTTTGCACAGCAACAATTGAAAACAAAGTCCCTATGTTTTTAAAACACAGTGGCACAGGTTGGGTCACAGCCGAATATGCAATGCTTCCTACATCTTGCCAAACAAGAATTGAAAGGGAAGTAATCAAAGGTCATCAATCCGGACGCTCCCTTGAAATACAAAGATTGATAGGTCGCTCCCTTCGTGCTGTTGTCGATTTGGAAAAAATGGGCGAACGCCAAATAATAGTTGATTGCGATGTCTTACAAGCAGATGGTGGCACAAGAACCGCTTCTATCACAGGCGGATTTATCGCACTTTACCAAGCAATGCAAAAATTGCAAAATAAATATAAATTGCATGAACTTCCAATAAATGATTATGTCGCAGCAGTTTCCTGTGGTATAGTCAACGGAACCCCAATGCTTGATTTGGATTTTGATGAGGACAGCAATGCCGAAACCGATTCTAACTTTGTTATGACAGGAAGTGGTGGTATAGTTGAAATTCAAGGAACCGCAGAAAAAGTTCCATTCACCGAAAACGAGTTTTTAAAACTTTTATCTATGGCAAGAACAGGAATAATTGAACTTATCCAACTTCAAAAGAAAGTCATAAATTCATTAAATCCACAATCAGAGGAAGAATAGGGGGCATTATGCAAAACAAAGAAAAGTCATTAAAAGACCAATATATAGAAATCCAACAAAAGGCTTTTATTCGTGAAGTTAACGAAGAAGTCCGAAATGAGAAGGCTATCCTTTTTTGGAACAAATATAAATACTATATCATTAGTATAATTGTCATAGTTCTTGCAATCACAATCAGCAAAAATGTATATGAAAGCAACAAAATCAAAACCAGTGTAAAGCAAGCAGAAACTTTTGAACGTATTATGTCAAATCCATCTGTTTCAACCGCTGGTAAAATTTTGGAATTAAAGGATTTTGCAAGCAGGGCAAAATATGGCTATCGCGATATTGCATATTTCAATATCTATTCTATGCAAATAGAGGAAAAGGACATCCCTTCGGCAATAGAAACCCTAAAAACTATTATATCAAAGGCAACCGATTCTACATTTAAGGATTTAGCAATTCTAAAACTTGCAACCCTTAATTTTGCACAAAGCGATATAACAGAAGAAACCAAAACAGAAATAATAAAACTTCTTTCAAAAATATCAGCAAGCAAACCTTTTTATTTTTCTGCACAATATGTTTTGGGTGTTATTTACATTTCACAAAATAATCCAAACTTAGCAAAAACTACATTCGATAGAATTGTTGAAAATGAAAAGGCTCCTGTTGGTATAAAATCACAAAGCCTTAATATGCTTAATTTTATAAAAAGTCAAACTGCAAAATAATAAATAAAAGGAGGGTTAGAATATGATTACATCAACATTGTTTAAAAGAAAATTTTATTTTCTAATCCTTGCCTTTTTTATTGCTGGTTGTGAAACAGCAAAAAAGCCAATTACCGGCGAACGCGTTTCTGTTTTTGAAAAGGAAATAGATGAAAAAAATACCACAACTGATGAAAAAATCCTCCTTAATCGCCCATATATAAATGAAATGTGGACTTCCTCTTCTGGAAATGCCTCAAATACTTTGGGTCACATAGGCGGTAAAAAGAAATTAATCAGATTCGCAAAAAATGATATTGGTGTAAAGACAAGTTCCGCCCAAATCCTTTATACACCAGTTGCAAATAAGGATACAGTCTTTACCATAGACGGAAAATTAAAAATTACAGCAACCTCACTTGCCACTGGTAAAACCTTATGGTCTAATCCTCGCCTTACAAATAACGAATATCTAAGATACGGTGCATTAGCCCTTGATAACGACAGATTATATGCAATCACAAATACATCTCAACTTGTTGCAATAAATCCAGAAAATGGCGAAATAATTTACAGCAAATATTTCAATACCCCACTTAAATCTGGACTTCAAATTTGCGATGATAAACTTTATTTTTCAAATGACGCAGGCGAATTTTTCGTAATAAATGCAAAAACTGGCGATAAAATATTTATCCATAAAACTATGGAAGAGCCTAACACATTCGTAAAGGGTTCAACTCCTATGTGCATAAACAATAATTTAATTGTCGCATTCCCAAATGGTGAAGTTCATATGCTTATGCGTGATGATAATACGGTAATTTGGCTTGAAGCATTGCACAAAATAAATACAAAAAGCCTTAACAATATGTCAGATATAGTTGCAAACCCAGTAACCGATGGCAAAATTGTTATAGTAAAGGGCTATAATGATGATATGAAGGCTTTCAATATAGAAAATGGCACAATGATGTGGGAATTGCCTATCGGCGGAATTACAACTCCAACCCTTTCAAATACATTTATGTTTGATATAAATAACGACAATATCCTAAATGCAATAGATATAACAAACGGTAAAATCATCTGGTCCAAAAAAATTGATGTAAAGGATAAAAAAGCAATTGCTTTTGACCCATTGTTAGTAAATAACCAAGTAATTCTTACATTTTCCAATGGTGAATTGATAAGGGTTAACCCATACACAGGAAAAATTATAAACAAGGAAAAACTAACTTCTGTTATTGATACTACACCTATAATAATAGAAGACAAATTTATAATTTTAAGCAATGCAGATGTAATTATTTACAAATAGTATTAAAAATCTTACATATTTTATATTTTTTCCTTGTAGTTTTTAAAGGTTTATTTTAATATATAAAAAAATCGAAATTACAGGGGAGAATTATTATGTTATCATCTATTACAGGATTATTTTCAAATGATCTAGGTATTGACTTAGGAACTGCAAATACCCTTATTTATGTAAAAGATAAGGGCGTTGTTTTAAATGAACCATCCGTTGTCGCAATCACAGAGGAAGAACGCGGAAGAAAGGAAATCTTAGCCGTTGGTGAGGAAGCAAAGAAAATGCTTGGAAGAACCCCTGGAAATATCCAAGCAATTCGCCCATTAAAGGATGGTGTTATTGCTGACTTTGAAGTTGCCGAGGCTATGATAAAATATTTCATACAAAAGGTTTTAAACAGAAAAACTTTCACTTTCCCACAGGTTGTAATCTGTGTTCCATCTGGTTCAACTGCTGTTGAAAGAAGAGCAATTCAAGAATCAGCAGAGGTAAGCGGTGCAAGAAAAGTCTATCTTATCGAAGAACCTGTTGCAGCCGCAATTGGTGCTGGACTTCCTATCGGTGAACCTACTGGCTCTATGGTTGTAGATATTGGTGGTGGAACAACTGAAGTCGCTGTTTTATCCCTTGGTGGCATAGTATATGCTCGCTCTATCCGTGTTGGTGGTGATAAAATGGATGAGGCTATTATTAATTACATAAGAAGAAATCACAACCTTCTTGTTGGTGAAAGAAGTGCTGAAATTATAAAGAAAGAAATTGGTTGCGCAATTCCTGATAATGACGAAGGTGGTCGTTGTATTGAAATAAAGGGTCGCGATTTAATGAACGGTATTCCTCGTGAACTTACATTAAACGAAGCCCAAATTGCGGAGGCTTTATCAGAACCAGTCCGCGAAATCATTGATGCAGTAAAAACTGCCCTTGAAAACACAGCTCCTGAACTTGCCTCTGATATAGTAGATAAGGGTATAGTTTTAACAGGTGGTGGTGCATTCCTAAGAAATTTGGATTTCGCAATTCGTCATGCAACTGGGCTTCCTGTATCAATAGCAGACAACCCACTATTGTGTGTTGCACTTGGAACTGGAAAGGTTATCAAGGATATAAAAAATTATCGACATATACTTTCAAGTATGTATTAAAAATTATCCCCCAGTTTTTTATGGGGGATTTTTTTATTACTTACAA
This sequence comes from Alphaproteobacteria bacterium, assembly GCA_051885355.1. Taxonomy (GTDB): domain Bacteria; phylum Pseudomonadota; class Alphaproteobacteria; order Rs-D84; family CACZYB01; genus CACZYB01. The sequence goes on from JBJEXC010000028.1 coordinate 7,238, forward strand.
TTTATTCATACTTTTTATATTTTTTATGTAATTCCTGTTTTTCATACTTACAAGGAGAAATATTATCCCAACTGATTCCTTCTTTCACAATTTTAGCAGGATTTCCAGCAATAATACAATGAGGTGTATCAAACTTCTTGGTAACAACAGCACCCAAAGGAACTATACAATCATCTGGAATAATAGCATTTTTTGTAAATTGTGTATTTATACCAATCCAACAATGATTACCAATTCGAGATATACATTTAGGCATATTTAACGCTTTACCTGTTTCATAATCCAAAACACTATGACCATCACCATGAAATAAAATATTAGCAGAAAACATACAATCATCACCTATATAAAGGCTATTATCTACTAAAATAGCAGTCATTTTTCCAGAACTTGCAAAGTTTTTACCAATCTTAAAAGTGCTATTAACTCCTAAAATTGATACAGAAAATATACCAGAAAAATTCTTACCTATATGCACTTTGTTATTTTCATCTCTGATATTAATATAACTTTCGCACGAAGAATGAAAAGGAAACTCAATCTCTACTAAATTATCGTTTCCATTAAACACTACCTTAAGATTAGAAATTTTCTCAAATCTTGAAAGAGTCTTTCTTTTACCATCCTTTATAACAACAATCTTATTATTTTTTCCCTTATTATAATATGGTCTTAATGTAAAAGAAATATTTTCTGATTTATGGAAATTGTTTCTTATTTTATGTCTCAATCCCTTAGAAGGAACAAACATACATAATAAATTTACAAAAATTTTTTTCATTTTAACTTCTCCATTTTAAAAATTTATTCCAAAACATTATATATAAGAATAATTTTTATTCAATAGGTATTTATTCCTTTAAAACCTATTTAATAAATATATACAAAATATTTTTTCATTTCCACATAAATTTATAACTAAATTTCTTAACATTTTATCCCTTGATTTTTTAATATTTAAGAGTTATCCTTGACTTTACATTAAATTTAAGGATTAAAATAAAATGATAAAAGTAAGATTTGCACCATCCCCATCAGGCTATGTTCATATTGGCAACATCAAGACTGCTATATTTAATTGGCTTTTCTTATTATCTGAAAGACAAAAGGGAAATGAGGCTAAATTCTTACTTCGTATTGATGATACTGATTTATCAAGAACCAAACAAGAATACATTGATGCTGTAAAAGAAGATGTAAAATGGTTCGGCATTGAATGGGATGAAAGTTTTCATCAATCATCTCGATTTGACAGATACAATGAATGCTTTGAAAAGTTAAAGGCGGAAGGTCGTGTTTATGTTTGTTATGAAACTGCAGAGGAGTTAGAAGCAAAACGCAAGCGTCAAATTGCAAGAAAGGTTGCACCTGTGTATGACAGAAGTGCCCTAAATCTTACAGAAGAAGATAAGAAAAGGTTAGAAGCAGAAGGGCGCAAACCTTATTGGCGTTTCAAACTTAACGAAGGTGATATGATATTTAATGATTTAGTAAAAGGTGAATGCAAATTCAATATGAAACACCTTTCTGACCCTGTCATAATTCGTGAAGACGGCACATATCTTTACAATTTCCCATCTGTAATTGATGATATGGACAGCGGGATTACTCATATAATTCGTGGTCAAGATCATCTTACAAATACCGCTATGCAGATACAGATGTTTGAAGCATTGGGTGCAAAGTTTATTCCTCAATTCGCACATTATCCTATGATACTTAATGCCGAGGGACACAAGTTTTCAAAAAGGGAAAGCGACATTTCTATTCGTAACCTTAAAAATGACGGAATAGAGGCAATGACTATTGCAAACATACTTGTTGGACTTGGTTCTGCAAATGGTGGAAAAATGCACAAAAGTATGTCGGAACTTGCTTCTACTTTTTCCCTTTCAAACTATGGTTCCGCATTCAGCAGGTTTGATATGGATACTTTTTACAAGGAAAACGGCAAACTTCTTCGCGTGCTTGATTTTGATGATGTGAAGGACAGACTTATTGCCATAGACGGACGCATAGATTCAAAATTTTGGAATATGGTAAGGGGAAATATTGATAAACTTTCTGATATTTCTTATTGGGTAAAGGTTGTTTATGGAGATATAGAAGTTTCTGCCCTTTCAAGTGAGGAAAAGACTTTCTTAAATAATGCTTTGTCATCTTTACCTGTTGGAGATTTTGATGAAAACACTATGAAAATCTGGGCAACTGCCATTATGGAAGCGACTGGAAAAAAAGGACGAGATTTATATCATCCTATTCGCCTTTGCTTAACGGGTATTGAATATGGACCTGAACTTTCTGCACTTCTTCCATTAATTGGGCGCGAAAAGGTTATAGAAAGAATAAAAAAATCAATATAAAAATTCTTAAATAATTTTCTTTTACATTTCACTTAATTATTAATAAAAAAAGAGAAATGTAATGGAAAAATCTATTTACTCTAGCAATTACTCTTGCTTAATAAATATTTTAGTAAGAAAGAGGAAACAATATAATATAAGTCAGATAAACCTTGCAAAAAGTTTAGGGATACCTCAACCTATTATTTCAAAAATTGAAAACAGAGACAGAAGACTTGATGTCATAGAGTTTGTTGAAATATGTTTTGCTTTAGGTGTAAATCCTAAATCTGTATTTAATGAGTTGATTGATAACTGGATTAGGAAATAAAAAATCCCCCTCAAAAAAGGGGGAGATTTTATGCTAGTAATATTTTATTTTTCCACAATTACAACCCCCAAATAATGAGTAACCAGAAGCACAAGTTTTATTATCATTTACTAATGTATAATAAACTAATACTCCGTCATTTACTCCAGTTTTTTTGTTACAAGTTAATTTAAATCCAACATCTGAAGAACCTCCACCTAAATTTTTTGCTTCTTCATAAATGTCGCTATATAAAACTAAACCATTTAGTTTTGCACTTTTTTCATAAGTTTTAATAAAATCATAAGAACATTGTTGGTAACCTTTACAATCTCTTTTGTCTTCTCCTTTAATATCGTAATATAAACTACTGTTACAATAGGATGGAGAATGATAGACATCTCCATATGATATTGTTTTTGATTGATTTTTGATAGCATAATTTTTGCTTTCATTTCCATCATAACATCCTCCAGCACCATATGAATAACTGTAATGGCGTGCTAATTTGCAAGTTTCTTCTATACTATAACTACCAGTGCAAGGTCTACAACTAGATTGAGCAGTGGCATCTTGATAATATCCATCAGCACATTCGTATTTTTGATTGTTTTGACAGTAATAACCTGCAGGACAGAGTTTGCAAGTTCCATTTTCTAAATACTTACCCATTTCGCAAGTTGAGGCTGATGCCACCGGCAAGCACTGGTAGAAGGTTTGTGCGTTGGATGAGGTAGGGGTTATAGATGATATGACGCCTACGGTAGTAAGGTATAAAATATTGTTCATTTTCTTCATTTTGATTTTTCCTTTCGTTTAGTTGTTAATAATTTTGAGGGCATTTTTCAGTCAGCAGGTGGGCGCCCTCCGCCCCTGTAGGGCGCCCACAGTCACTTCGTTCCCTTTGTGCTGACATAAGTTTTTCTTTCATAATTTTTCATAAACTCCTTTCGTTAATTTAATTCTTCTCGGGAGGTAAGTTGGTTCCCATTTCGCCATCCCCCTACACCCCCCTATGGGGGATGGCGCGTAATTAACTTCGTAATTACTAACTGGTTGATTTGTTAAGTATGCGAGCCGGCCGGCGGCCGAAAAATTCGGCCGGCTCGCTGTGCCCCACACAAAATATTTCTTTATTTATTTTCATATCAGTTTCTCCTTTAATTCTTTCTCGAGTATAGTTCATCATTGCACTCTCCTCCTTGTCTTTGGCGACCCCCTGACCCCCCACTGGGGGTCGCCTGTAATTGTCTTCACAATTACTTTCTGGTTGATTTGTTAAGTTTTATTTTCATAATTTATTTCCTCCTTTAATTCTTTTTAATTGTTTAATTTTTCTTTTTTATTTATGAGCCAGCCCGAAAAGTTCAATAACATATTTATATGTTTGTGGAATTTTCGTTTGCCACCCTTGTAACCTTACGATACGGACTAAAAATTTTTTAACTAACGCCGTTAAAAAATTAAGTCCTTATTCGTTCGGTTTCGGGCGCCGGGCTGGCTCATAGCGTGCATAAAAATATTTTTATTCATATTAAATTTCTCCTTCTATTTTTTCTTAGGGTTCTTTTCCAGTCAGCAAGCGGTCACCCCCAACTCCCCGAAGGGGTGACCGCAGTCACTTCGTTCCTTTTGTGCTGACTCTTTTTTCCATTCTATTTCTCCTCCATACATTTTTCCTCGGGAGGGAGGAAGCGAAGACCATGATAAAAACTTCCTCCCATAATTTAT
>JBJEXC010000029.1:0-2184 GCA_051885355.1 Alphaproteobacteria bacterium
GTATTAAATCCGTCCTCTGCATTTCTGCTCATTCGGCTAACACTATCAAAGATAATTGTATCTCCGCTCTTGGCTTTCTTATAAAGCTTATTCCATTCGGGTCTATCAATCTTTGTTCCTGTAAAGGCTTCTTCAATAATTACCGCTTCGGGGTATGCCTCTTTGATATTTCTAATTTGTCTTTCAATACTCTGCTTCTTTTGGCTTATTCTACAGTAACCATACATACACATTGTTAATATCTCCTTTATAAGTAGTCTTATTGCCGTTCGTCATTATCACTACTAATAATATACTACTATTTCCTTGTAATGTCAAGTAAAATAACTACTTTTCTCAAAAAGGTCAAAATGACTACTAACACATAGATTGACAAATTGCTACTAATCGCTTATAATGCTTATATCCAAAAGAAAAACCACTAAAAGGAGTTGTTACTATGGCAGAGAAATATACTGTAATTAAGCACAAGGTAAAGAAGCTTGATGAAGCAGGAAACCCCATTAAGAACAAAAAGGGTAATTTCGTTTGGGAAACTGTAGAAAAGAAGTATCGTGTTGATGCTGGCTTTAAGCCTACATCTATTGATGAAATCTGTGCTGACTTCATCGACAACTATGTTGAGGCTAATGATGAGGGCGAATGGTTTGTAAGCATTCTTGAGCAGAAAGAAACTTATAAGAAAGGCGAAAAGAAAGGCGAGGAGAAAGATATTTCTTTTGTTACTATCCGTTCTGCTTTTGCTAATAAGTTCTTCCCTGAGATTATCAAGGGTAAGCCTGAACAGGAGATGTCTTTCAGAGATAAGATGCTTGCTAAGTATAAAAAGAAATAATAAAAAAGGGAAGTCGCTAAGACTTCCCTTTTTCTATAAACATTTTAAGTATTTTTAATCTTTTTCTTCTCTGTATAAATACCAATAGAGAAAACAATAATCATATAAACAAGACCAATAACCTGCATTGCAACCATTGATGTTCTTCCTGCATAATTAGGTTGGCTTTCAAAAAGAACTGCAATCCTGCCAATTAAATATAAAGGAGTAGAAGCAGAAAACATCTGAGAAAAAGCTGCCAATGTCAAACTTCTTGTTACATCTGTTTCAAGCAAAAACTGCCAAAGGTAAATCAACAATGAACAAATACCAACTGTATGAGCCATCAATACTGCTGGCACAACTTTCCATCTTTTGGCATACTGCTTGCCAAGGTAAAACCAAAAGACTGTAGTGAGCAGAGGGAGCAGGTAAAATCCTACCATTCCAATTACAGGGACTAAGATTAAGATATTAACTAACCATCCTACAACGACAGGGACTAAAGACAACAATAGCAAAACACTTTTCTTCATTCTGCACCATCCTTTCAATTTATTTTTTTGTCTTAATTCTATCAAAAAAACAAACGATTTTCAAGTATCTTATAATATTTTGCGGCGGGAGCGGGTGAGTGCTTATTCTTCCTCTGTTTCCTCTTGTTCTTCTTCAAGCTTAAAGTAATCAGTATTATCATTGAATGTATCTTTCAGCTTCACACTTGCAAGGGTAAGGGCATCTGCATTTGCATCACCATAAGTATCTAAGGTCATTGCTCTGCTTGCGTGTCCCATCATAAGTGCCAAGCTTGCAATATCCATTCCCGCACGAATACCAACAGTAGCAAAGTTATGTCTTAGTCCGTGCGGCATAATCTTTTTACCATAGGCATCAACTAAGCTATTTCTTTCTACAAACTCACTAAATAAGCGGTTGTATTGTTGAGGTCGCATAAACTGTTCTTCTTCACCAATTACATACCAACTATCGAGCGGGTTAAGTAAAACCTTTCTTTGCTTCAATGCTTCTTCTAACTGGGGCAACATAGGGAATGTTCTATTAGAACTTCTATTCTTAGGATTTTTAGTATAATCCCCATCTTTACCACTACTTACGCCAACAGCAGACCTAACTGTAATTGTATGCTTGTAAAAGTCTATATCATTCCATCTTAATCCGCAAATCTCACCACGCCTTAAACCCGCATAGAAAGCCAATAGTATTCCTACATACATAGGGTCTTGCGGCTCAAAATCTAAATAGACAGCGGATAATACATTGTCCATTTGCTCATTGCTTAGGTGTGTAACCTTTGCTTCTCCCTTTTTAGGCATCTTTACACCTTTGAATGGGTCTTTTAATAGTTCTCC
>JBJEXC010000030.1:0-2128 GCA_051885355.1 Alphaproteobacteria bacterium
ACCACGCTTAAACTTATCATAATCCAAACTGTTATCACCATTCAAATCACTTGCCCCAGCAATATAACTTCCCGCAATCTGAAATCCATAATACCTAGGCGATACATAGTTAATCTTATTTGATTCTTTATCAGTCGTAATCGCAGTAGAACTTATAAACACAAAATCATCAGGTGTTGAAAGATAATCCAAACTATACGAACCATCTATATCAAGAAGCCCAACATCAGGCGCCGATATATGCATCTTCCTTGAAATATTTTTTGCCCTACCTAATTCAAACCTACCATAATTTCCTTCACCATATATATAAGTCTCTTCAAAAACTCTACTCTTATTTGTATGATACGGATTTGTCTCAAGTTCTACATAAGCACCAAAAACATTATTTGCATCAACTTTTTTTTCTGCTGTAAAATGTATTTCTCCATATCCAGCAAAATCAACTTTGTTTTGTCCCTCAGTTGATTTATCATTATAAACAGTATATCCAGCCAAATATCCATCAACTACCACAGAATGATATTTATCCTCATAAATAGTAAAATTATTAGCCAATACAGGAGCAGATAAGAAAATAAATCCTCCCAACAATAACAATTTTTTCATAGAAAATTTTCCTTTACAAATATACTCTTGTTAATAAAATATTATATAAAAAGGAATCTGTCAAATGTTAAGTAGTGATATTTTAAATATAAAAGATAAAATTCTTGTCCTTGTATGTTGCGCACCTTGCTGTTGCGGAGTTGTTGAATTCCTCGCAAAAAACAAAATAAATGCAACACTGTTTTTTTATAATCCAAATATTTTTCCAAAGGAAGAATACGAGCATAGAAAATCAGAGGTATTAAGAATTGCAAACCTTTACAACATTCCTTTTATTGATACAGATTATAAACCAGAGGAGTATTTAAAGGTGACAAAGGGACTTGAATCTTGTCCCGAACGCGGACACAGATGTGATGCTTGTTTTTCACTTCGCTTAACAAAGACAGCAATTTTTGCACGCGATAATGGTTTTGATTCTTTTACATCAACACTTGCCGTTTCCCGCTGGAAAAATTTGGACCAAGTCAATCGTATAGGAAAATCTGTATCAAATATGATACACATTCCTTATCTTGATATAAATTGGCGAAAACAAGGTTTGCAAGAACGCACCCACGAAATCATAAAACAACAACAAATATACGAACAAGATTATTGCGGTTGCCCTTACAGTGTAAGAGCCAAAAAAGAATAGGGGGCATACACCCCCTTTTTTATTTATCTTTAGTTCCTTTAATTTCTTTATATTTATTGTCAGAATAAGATTTATACAATATTTTATCATTACATACATAACCTGTTACAGAATCTCTGTTTGTATTTGAAACAACTGATGCTTTATATTTTTGATTATTATATGTCCATTTAAAATCCCAACTAGTTATATACATAGTCGGATGAGTAAACAGTGCAGAAAAACCATCCTCTGAATTCTTTGTTATTGTTTCTAAAGCATTACTACAATTTGAACAAGTTCTAGAGTATTTTGACATAGTAAAAATTATTTTCTTATTACAACATACAGCAGAGGCATCATTGCCAACCCGAAATTGGTTATTTCCACAAATAACAGTATTTTCATCTATGCAATTGCCATTGTAAAGTTTATACCCCCCATTGCAACTCCATCCGCAATTATTGGCGTTAAGGGTAGCGTTAGCGGGAGGGTTAGCGCAGCAGGTATTTCCCTTTTTGGTGTATCCGCTATTGCAAGACCAAGAGCAATTATTTGAGCCATTACCGGAAGAGGTATAGGAAGAGTTAGCGGGTTTATTGGAGCAAGCGACGCATTTAAAGAGGTCAGCGTTAGCATGATTAGGCAATACAGAAGCGACAGTCAATCCAAGTAATAAGATTTTGTTATTAAGATTTATTTTCATTTTGATTTTTCCTTTCTTGTTTTAGTTAATAATTTTGAGGGTATTTTTCAGTCAGCAAGCGGTCACCCCCAACCCCCCGAAGGGGTGACCGCGGTCGTTTCACTCCTATTGTGCTGACTCTTTTTTCCATTCATAATTTCTCCTCCATACATTTTTCCTCGGGAGGGAGGAAGCGAAGACCATGAACAAAAAAACTT
>JBJEXC010000031.1:0-2120 GCA_051885355.1 Alphaproteobacteria bacterium
AAACGAGAATGTCTCCCAAGTAAATCCAGTTAATTCATCATAGTAAATCAAATCATACTGCCTACCCTTAAATCGTTGTTCAAGTTTTTTCTTATCTTGGTCAGCGATATGTGTAACATCTACAAAAGAGCCGCTTTCAAGAAATTCAACACGGGGGTTTCCGCTTTCAGTAACCTTAACGGCAGAACCAAAACACTCCCTAAAACTATCAAGAACGCCACCACCTGATTTCAAGTCATCAAGGTTGTTTCGCAAAAACAACGCACGGAATTTAGAGTCTCGTGAAGGTTCTGCAAGGCATAGAATTGCAGAGAAGGTCTTTCCAGCAGCAAGTTGCCCACCACCAATAACGACATCAACATTACTCCTGACAAACTTTTCTTGAAAGCCAGGGTAAGGTTGAATTATTTTGGTTTTACTCGCCATAGATTAAAATCTTATATGCAAAAATATGCTAATGTGGGATTAAAATAAATTGTTTCCAATATTAATCTAAACACCATATTAAGATTAATCACTTATTTTTAATCATATTAAATCACATAAGTTTATTTTTGTTGAGGTTTAATTAATTTTGTTCAAATATGAAATTTACTATTGAAGATGTTTGCAAAGAACTTGCAAAAAGGCTAACGCCAAATGGAGAAAAACTCAATTTATCCGAAAGAAGCATTAAAGAGCAAGCAGAAACACTATTGCCAATTATTGCAAATGAGGATATGGAACTTGCCGACTTCGTAGAAAAAATCTTCCCTATTTTCAAAACCGCAGATAACAACATTAGGAATGATGTTTCTCTCGGCATTAAAGATTTTAAGGATAAAAATCCTATTCCAAAGCCACAGGTTAAAGAAGAAAAACCCAATAAAGAGCCATCGGAAGTTGAAAAAAGACTCGCCGAACTTGAAAAAAGACTTGCGGATGCGGATAAAAAAAGTCTAATTGAAAAGAGGAAATCGGATATTATAGAGAAGATGAAGGAAAAAGGAGTTACTGATGTCACTTGGATTAATTCTTTGCTTGAAGAAGTAAATCTTGATGTAGAGAACTTTGATGTAGATGCCCGTTCCGAAAAGTATCTTACAATGTACAACAAAAAAGTATCAAAGGTAAATACAAATGTAACTCCAAACTCAGCAAATTCTAATGAATCCGCTGACAAGAAGAGAATAATGAGCAAAATTAAGGATGCAAAGAAATTTGCAGATTCACAGAGTCTAAACAACAATTAATTTTAGGATATGAGCGAAATCATAGGAACATTTAGAGGAACAATTCTTCGTCAGACGAAGGGTGAGTTCGGTGGTGCGCGTTCAGTCTTTGCTAAATTCAAGGGTCTTAAAAATGAACTTGTTTATCCGTATAATGGTGGTATTATAATGAATCCTCCTAAGGGTACTGGTTTCAAGATGTTTGCGGGAGACCTTATGGAAATTAGATATGATGCCGATTACGCAAACCCATCTGTTTATCTCCTCAAGACTTTTCTTGTTGAAAGTGTTAGTGAAGATAGTAAGACTATCGGAATTATTAAAGACAAATTCAAACATAAGCCTTTTGTTGGAGATAAGATTGGCGTTGCACCTGCGGTTATTGGAGATACAATGACATCTGGGACAATAACAAAAGTAGTTTCCGCCAAAGTGGGCGATACTGAAGTATGGTCTATTACACTCGATACGGCACTTACGGGAGCAACTAAAGGAGATATTCTCGTAGAAGCAGATGAAGAAGGGAAGATGCTTGTTAAGGCAATCAATGCTTTTGCCGATTCCGATATCGACCTTCCATACGACTCAAATGAAGGAGATGACGAATACGAAAAGGCAAAATATGCTTATGTGCCTGCAGTCGGTGGAGTATATATCTATATCAAGAAGATGTCACCAATTCCACCTTGCGTACTAAAAGAAAATAAGTCGCAGTTCAATGGACTCTTCAAACTGCCTACTGTTGGATAATTAAAATAGGAGGATAAGAATATGAAATTTGAAAATAGCGATTATAGCAAGATTTGGGATGCGCAAGAGGGAAGAATCATTGTTAATGCAATCCTTGAAGAAGATGGATTTATTAAGCCCAATTATACTTTTTGGAGGACAGATTTTCTTATTGACCCG
>JBJEXC010000032.1:0-10167 GCA_051885355.1 Alphaproteobacteria bacterium
CTGCTGGAACTTACCAAAAAGGTAATGATAGAGCAACTTCCTGCTCTAAATGCTTTAAATATGAGTATATACTATCTGCTATATTTGCAGACAAATTTAGTAATGAATATGTTGGAAAATTTGAAAGCTGTGATAGAAGAACAGGAAGATTTTCAGTTGCTTTATATAATGATTGCTCACAACTTTATGATGATGATTTTTATGAAGAACTATCATCTATGCAAGGATGTACAGGTGAATGCAGAAATAAATTATTAATATCATATAAGGAAAATACAGGTGGTTGCTATAATTATATATGCACAGGTGGCTGTCAAAAAAGTATTAGTATTAGTCAAGATGAAGTACCATATTATTATAAAGATTAATAAACTCCCCCAGCAAAAAAACTGGGGGATTAATTTTTGAAATAAACCTACCCAACATCGTAAGGTTACAAGAATGGCAAACGGTATAAATAATAATGTTCTAAAATTGTTCTTGACTTTTCACAAAAAATAGTGTATAGTAATTTTCAACTAATGGGATAATTGTATCTATATTAGTTATCTTAATTCGTATATCAAACTAAACAAAACTATCTTCCTTAAAATTTCAATTAGCAAAATTTCAAACAATAAAAATTGGTTTGATATACGATACAATCTAAACAAAAATGGAGGTAAAATGACAACATCTATACAATTTCGTAGAGGTTCAACAGATGAACATAGACTATTTACGGGACTTGAAGGAGAAATTACCGTAGATACAACAAAAAAAACTGCTATAGTTCACGATAATATGACAGCAGGAGGCATCCCTCTTGCTCGTGAAGACTTAAAAAATATCCCTATGCAAAAAATTGTTGATAAAGGAATTGCAAAATCAAATATGGAAAATGTTTCCTGTGAAGATATTGCAAGCAGAAATATTGCTAAACAAGATTTAAGTAATGTATCAAAAGAAAGCATTACAACAAAAGGTATAATGAACGATGACTGCTCCAATGCAACACAACTTGCAACTGAAACAAATGTAGGTCCTACTCAATTTGCTACAGAAGAGGAAGCTCTTAATGAAGAAAATACTACAAAAGCCCTACATCCTAAAAATACAATAAAAGTTATAAAAAAATATATCGCTTTACCAAAGGATTATATAAAAGGTTTCACCATAACAAAAGTATCTGACTCATCTATACAAATAGATTGCGGTGAAGCAAGATCTTCTGACAATATGTATGATATAAAATTAACCCAACCAATTGTTAAAAATATAAACACTTATTGGGAAATGGGATCAGATCTTGGTGGACTTGAAGAAAATATTACTATCACTAAAAATACACAATACTATATTTTCGCCATTATAAAAGCAGATCATACCATAGATATGATTATCAGCAATGATGATTTAAATATGTCAACATCTATTGTAGCAAGTCATGGTTTCGTTGCATACAGATTAGTCGGTTCATTTCAAACAGATAAATATATGTATATAAATGAATTAAGCATAAGTGATTCAAACGACAAACCATACATAGATACAACAACAAATGTTATATTTTCTCCTACATCATCATATATCTATACAGTTCCATTTAATGGAATTGCCTTTTTTTGTTCAGGATTAAGAAATGGGGCTTTAACACGCCTACGCCTTAATGATATTGTATTAGGTCTATTTGAAGGTAGTGCTACAGGATATTCAAGAAGCACATTATCATTCAATGTAAAAAAAGGTGATATTATAAATTTAGAAAGTAAAAATGATATAAACAGAGATTGCGTAATATATTTATTTAAAAAAAAGGACATAAACAATGTATAAAATAACAGAAATAAACGGACAAATAAGCTATACAGAATCTTCAAGTATAATAAATGAATTTCCAAAGGGAACTATCATAGAAGAAATAAATGATATTCCAACACCAACACATCAACTATCTTATACATATAAAAGACAGGAAGAATATCCTTCCATCTCTGAACAATTTGATATGTTATATTGGGATAAAATAAATGGAACAAATAATTGGGAAACAAAAATAACTGAAATAAAAAATAAATACCCAAAGGAATAAAAATATAAGGGGAAATATTTTCCCCCTTTTTATTAAACACAATTTTTTTATATTATTCAATATCATTACAATTAATGTAAGTATTTGTTTCTAAAATGATGTCTATTCTTTTTCTTTATTATAAAACAACAAACTAAATTACAAAACCATTTTGGATACTTTTTCTTTCCTTTTAAAATAAATATTTCTTTTTCCAATACATTAATTTTATTTTCAAATAATAAAGTTAAGTTATTTTTTTCTTGCTGTATAGTATTATGAATAACATCCATAATTTGTAAGAAATCATTGCCATCAACATACTTCCAAAATGAAATAAAATGCTTATCCAAACGAAGTATTTTCCAAGGTTTCATACCACCAGAAAAATGAACAATCACTGCATTATCCTTATAATATTGTAAATTATTTCTTATCTCATCAGGAAGACAAATAATCAGTTCATCAATATTATAAACTGTGGAATAATTATAAATAAGAGGCAAAGACTTAACCTTTTCTTCAAATACAACATTTAATGCATTTTGATCCATAAAAACAACAGTGTTTGTTTCGATTTCCTTTTTCTTTTGTGCTATTAATTTTTCAGCAATGCCATCCTCTCTCATTTTTTTAAGATTTAAGAGCATCACACCACTATTAAAATAACCACCAAGATTTAATTTTTTATTCATCTCTTTATAATAAATAGTATGATAATCTTGAATAACACCAGCATAAACATTATCTATATCAATATTATACAATTCAGATAAATCCTTTTGTATCATTGTATCGCTATCAATATACAAACACTTATCAATGTCATTAAGTATCTCTGCCAAGGAAAACTTAAACAAAGCCGATGGTGTTACATAGGCAGGCATTTTTATATCTTTAAATATATTCTTTTTATCTATAAGATTAATAAAAACTTTACCATTTCCAAGTTCTTCAAGATCCTTCAACACCTTACAATTATCATCACTTACTTCTACACATATAATATTTATATTATATTTCGTATCAATATTTTTATTTGCAATAATAGATTTTATCACAACTTTTACTGGAAATATATAATTATCATCAGTTATAAATGCAATATTAATCATTAATTATTCTCCATTTCAAACAACTTTAAATAGTCCTTAGCAATAATTCCATGTTCTTTTTGTATAACAAGAAATAACATTTTTTTTACTTTATCTCTTTTTCTGTTTTTTCCTCTGGCATATTTGACACTACAGGAATAAATAATTTTTCCATTTCCGGTATCATTGTAAATAAATCATGAATTTGCAAAAACTTAGGACAAGAAAAATATTTACCAAACTTTAAAGTAACAGTAGGAATATAACAATAAGATGCTTTAGAAAAATTTTTTATAGATTTTTGAAGCAATTTCTCCTGTAATAAATAAACAGGATTATTTTGAATAAGTTTGTCCTTCATCTTTTGTTTTTTTTGCCTATATCTTATATTTTTTGTTAAAACATAAGCGACATTATAAAAAGCACTTTTCAAAAGATACTTTAAACCTTTATTATAAATAGGATAATAATATGTTCCACATAACTTTTCATCACAAAATTTAATTCTATCCATATATTTATCTGTCAAAATTTTAAATACTCTTCGACAATATTCCATATTATACGAATATGACCAAATTTCCAAATTCAAATCTTTGATATTTTCCAATAATGTATCTAAAATTTTAATAACACCTTCTTTTTCAAAATTCTTCATACTACAAGAATCTAAAGGAATAGCCAAATATTTTTTAACGCTATAATCCTTTAAATACTTCTTAAAAATATCAAGGTATTGCTTTCCAACATCCTTCCAAGTATATTTTTGCATAGCGGACATAGAATCTTTTACATTTTGCTCAGCCACCTTTGGATTATCCAATAAATAAATTATCGCTCTTGCAATATCAGAAGAATTTCTCGGATCAAATGTTTCAGCCTTAACTCCAAGATATTCCATTTGATTCATAAAAGGTTCAATATTACTCATAACAACAGGGACTCCAAGTTGCCAAGCATCAAGACCACTACCATTACCAGCCTCGCATAATGAAGAATTAACAACCATTTTAGCCCCCTGCATAAGCATTGCAAACTCTTCATTATTTAAAAGTCCAACCGATTTTACATCAAAATCTTTATTATCAATATCTATATGATCCATATAGTATGGAGTATTAATTTTTCCAACTATATTATTATTACCATACCCAGAAATTAATAACTTTAAATTAGGATACTTTTGCTTAATATAATACCAAGCCCCTAAAAGATTTCCTAAATTTTTGTGTGGCATATTATTTGAAGCAAACAATACATAATCATAATCAATTTGTTTACTCTTTAAAAATTCTTTCACAACCTCATCTGATTTTTTTGTATAATCATTTAATGTTGATAAATATACAACATTTGGTTTATACAAACTATTAGGAAATACTCTATTAAATTCATTTTTAATATAATCACTGGAAACTATTGGAATTGCATTATTAGAAATAAACATATTATGATAAAATATATTAGAATTATACATATTATAATCATAAAATCCAAATCCATCAAGTCCAAAACTATGTGTATAAATAAAATCATGAGGAATAAAAAATACAGGCTTATTAATGTCTAAACATTTTATACTATAAGGCCAACTATAAAAAACAATATCATAATCCTCTATACTTTTCATAAATGATTTTTCTTGTCCATTTATTTGACTATCTGTAACTGTTGTAAAACATACTCCTTTTGACTTCAACCCTTCAATTTCAAAAACTGATGAAGAAACATCACCAACTTTATAAAAAACATTTATAATAATAGAAGGTGAAACCTGTTTAATACCAAGCAATAAATTATATAAATATCTAAATCCACCAACAGAAGATGTATTACAAATTACAGCTATTTTCATTTTAACTCCTTAACTTTTCTTGCTGGACAACCCACATATACTCCCTTTTCATTAATATCCTTTACAACAACAGCACCAGCACCTATTACAACATCATCACAAACATTCACTCCATCTTTTATCACAGCACCAGCACCAACAAAAACATTACTCCCAATTTTCACCTTACCACACAATGTAGCATTCACAGATATATGTGAAAAATCTCCAATTATAACTTCATGATCCAAAACACAATGCGTATTTATAATACAACCATTACCAATTCTTACTAATGGTCCAATATGAGCATTATGAGCAATAAAAGTCCCTAAACCAACATTACTATTTTTTCCTTGATACACATCATTAGAAATAATAGTATCTAAATTAGATTGAAATTTTTCATACATAATCCTTCTAAGATTATTATCACCAATTCCAAGAACAACTTTTTCATCATTAATTTTATAATCGGAAACAACAGGAAAAGAAAAAATTTTCTCCCCTTGTTTTGCATTATCATCAATAAATATTATATCAGCATCAGGCTTATTAAAAAGTATCACATCAGCAACACTTTTCGAATGCCCTCCACAACCAACAATAACATATTTACTTTGCATAAAATTCCCTTATCTTATCACAAATGTATTTAACATCTTCCTCTTCCAAAGCAGGATAAGAAGGTAAATTCATACCACGAAGAGCAATATCTTCCGCCACTTTATGCGATGTAAATCTAGTAGAATACATAGGCATAGTATGAACCGGATAAAAAGTAGGTCTTGTTTCAATACCCGCTTCACGCAAGAAACTACGAAGAGCCTCTCTATCTTGACCCTTTTCAACCAAAATAGAATTCATCCAATAAGTATGAAAAACCTTACCCCTTGGTTCATGAAATTTCACAGGCACACCTTTCAAATACTTCTTATACCAACTTGCAACCTTTTGCTTTTTATCAATAAAAGTTTGAACTTGTTCAAGTTGAGCACAACCAATCGCCGCCGCAATATTTGTCATCCTGTAGTTAAAGGCAAGCATATCATGCCAATATTCACGAAACTTCGCCAATCCCTGACCTTTAAGTCGTGAAAGTCTGTCATAAATAGTAGGATCATTTGTTAAACACATACCACCTTCACCACATGTCATAGTTTTATTTCCAAAAAATGAAAAGCATGCGACATCACCAAATGAACCAACTTTTTGACCTTCAAATTCAGAACCAATTGCCTCCGCACAATCTTCAACAACTAACAAATTATGTTTCTTTGCAATAGCCATAATCTTATCCATTTTACAAGGATGTCCATAAAGATGAACTGCAATAATCGCCTTTGTTTTAGGTGTAATTTTTTTCTCAATATCCTCAGGGGACATTTGCCAATCATCTTCATCACTATCAACAAACACAGGTGTTGCACCAACTTGCACAATAGGATTTACAGATGCAATATAAGTAAATGTTGGAACAATCACTTCATCACCTTCACCAACACCAAGTGCAACCAAAGCCAAATGGATTGCCACTGTTCCATTACAAACAGCAGTTCCATAATTAACACCTATATATTTTGAAAATTTATCTTCAAACTCTGATACAAATCTACCCTTAGAAGAAATCCAAGTTGTATCAAGACATTCATTGACATATTTCTTTTCATTACCTGTTAAACTAGGTTGATAAACATTATATTTTAACATATTAAGCCTCTTATAAAGTTCCTTCTTTTGCTCTTTCAATATCCTTTTCCATCATCATTTTGCAAAGTGATTTATAATCTACATCACGTTTCCAACCAAGAACTTTTTCAGCCTTTTCAGGATTACCAATAAGCAAATCAACTTCAGCAGGGCGATAGAATTTAGGATTTATTTTTACAAGCACTTTACCAGTCTTTTTATCAACACCAACTTCATCAACACCTTCACCTTTCCATTCAACATCCCAACCACAAACCTTTGCAACTTCTTCTACAAATTCACGAATAGAGTGAGTTTCATTTGTTGCAATAACATAAGTATCACCATGGTCTTGTTGCAACATCAACCACATCATTTTTACATAATCACCAGCAAAACCCCAATCGCGTTTAGAATTAATATTTCCAAGTTCAACTGGTTTATCAGTTTTACCTAAATACATTTCTGCAAAATGAGAAGTAATTTTGCGGGTCACAAATTCTTTACCTCTCATTGGACTTTCATGATTAAATAAAATTCCAGAACAAGTATAAAGTCCAAAACTTTCCCTGTAATTAGTTGTCATCCAATGAGCCATAAGTTTTGCAACACCATAAGGACTTCTTGGATAAAAAGGAGTTTTTTCTGTTTGTGGAATTTCTTGAACCTTGCCAAACATTTCACTTGTTGATGCTTGATAATATCTTGTATGTGGAGAAAATTCTCTTATTGCTTCTAAGATATAAAGAACCCCCATTCCATCAGCCTCCGCTGTATAAATAGGTTCTTCAAAACTAACACCAACAAAAGATTGTGCAGCCAAATTATAAAATTCATCAGGTTGATATTTTTTCAAAATTCTACAAATATTAGTAAATTCCAACAAATCAAAATCTGCGAATTCTATTTGCTCCAAAATTCCATGTTCTTTTAATTTTACATAAGTATCAGTTGCTCCACGACGAACAAGCCCAATAACCTTATATCCCTTTCCAAGCAAAAATTTTGCC
This sequence comes from Alphaproteobacteria bacterium, assembly GCA_051885355.1. Classification (GTDB taxonomy): domain Bacteria; phylum Pseudomonadota; class Alphaproteobacteria; order Rs-D84; family CACZYB01; genus CACZYB01. The sequence continues at coordinate 7,678 of JBJEXC010000032.1, forward strand.
AAATATCCACCGTCTTGACCAGTAATACCTGTAATAATAGCAACTTTTTGTTTTTCCATTTTTATACTCCTATTTTTTTTATTTCATTTATTATTATATCAACTGTTTTATCCCAAGAAAAAAGTTTTGCCCTTTCCAAAGATTTTTTAATCAAATCATCAGAAAACTCTTTATCATTAAGAATCTTTTCAATCATATCTGATGTTTCCTTTACATCAAATCCAGAAACATAAGCAACCGCATCGCCACCTACCTCAGGAAGTGAAGAATTATCAGCGGTTATCACAGGAATGCCACATTGCATTGCCTCCAACACAGGAAGTCCAAAACCTTCATACAAAGATGGATACACAAAAATACTTGCACCACTATACAAAGCAGGCAAATCTTCATCCTCCACATAACCTGTTAAAATAATTCTATCCTTATACTTTTCCAATTTATCAGAACAATCATGCAAATAGTCATAACCAGCAAGTTTCTTTCCAGCAATTACCAAATTTAATTTTTTATCTTTTGTTCGTTCTACATAATCAATAAACGCCCTTATAATATGTGTAAAATTTTTTCTTGGATTTGCTTCACTAATACAAAATAAATATGGAGCATTTGGTATTTTATATTTATTTAAAACAGCACCCACATCCTCATCTGACCTTTTACAAAATCTTTCATCAGCAGCCAAATAACAAACCTTTGTTTTATTAAAATCAAACGGAAATCTTAACCTTAAAAAATCATCTCTTGCAGATCTTGAATCAAAAAATATAAAATCAGAATTTATATGTTCAACAAAAGGTCTGAAGTTTTTAGATTGAGATTTATAAACAGTAGCAAAGTTTGAATATAAAATAGGTATAATATCATAAAAAAAACTTACAGTCTTCAAACCGCATTTTTTAACAACTGGTGAGATTGCAGGAAAAGGAGAAAAATAAATATCAAACTTATGCAATTTTTTACCATAAACAAAAGGCAAAACTTTCCTTAACATTCCACCATAAATTTTATGATACAAATTTCTTGTTTTAGTAGACATTAAAAGTTTAGGCATTCTTACAATATTAGGAATCAAATGTGCCAACCCTCTACTTTCCAAATATTGTTCAGGTCCATTTTTTGAACTTCTTCTTTCACTAGTCATTAAAAAGTAAAGTTCTATATCTTTACTGGTTGCCAACTTCTTAAAAATTTCATCACATACACGAAAGATACCAGTTTGTTGTTGCCTAAATGCACGAGCCAATAACTGACCATCAAAAAGCACCTTTATTTTGTTTGACATTTTAATTTTCCTTCTTTTATTTTGCTTCTTTCCATTTTTTCAAAAGCCAAGAGGAAGAGTTAGGTTTCTGTCTTCCCGAAATTTTATAACCAACATTATATTTAATATCAATGTTACATTCTTTACATACAGGAATTTCCGGTATATTGTCAGCAGTCCTGTCACCACCCTTTGCAAAAACCAATTCATCATCAGGATATTTTTCACGACATTTTCTAAGCCCATCACAACAACTTCCATCATCGTCATTAAAAGAAATCACATCAATAATCCCCTTAATATTTTCCATAATAATCTTTCTTGTATCAAATGACATAAAGTTTTGCCCCTTTTTACGAACAAGCCAAGCATCACTATTCAAAAGAGCAATTACACCATCCGAATTTTCTCTACTTTCAATAATATTTTCAATATGACCTTCATGGATTGGATCAAATCCGCCAGAAACTATATAATATTTTGACATTTATACACCTTTCATAATTAAATATAATCTTATTTTATCCTTCAAGGATATATATTTATATAAATTTAACTTGTTAATTTTATTTATTACAGCATTTAATTGCAAAGCATATTGTTTTTTCAAATCCCCCTTAAGTCCCCTTAAATGATGGATACAATCCCTAACAATTGACACAATAATAAAACCTTTAAATAAATTACAATCAAAATCCTTTAAATTATCCAAAGTTAAATTAACCGCTTTAAACAAATCTAAAACACGACTATCTTTTGATAACGAAGACGAATTTTGATTAGTTATTCTGTAACAATACAAATTTTTATCAATAGCAGAAATTCGTTCAGCCTTCATAAAAGCATTAAACATAACAGGAGTATCCTCAAAAATCATATTTTCAGGAAATTTAATATTTTTTAAATAAAAATCACGCTTGAAAATTTTATTCCAACACACAGCCACACAAAAAAAACTTTTTTTATTTGGAAAGGAAGAAAGTCCCGCAACATCAAAAACATCCTTTTCCAAAAACACTTTATCTATTCGGGATTTTTTTGAAACTTTATCACCAACAAAACGACACCTAGAATAATCACACATAACTATATCCGCATCAGTTTTTTTTGCCCTTTCATAAAGTTCCTTATACATATCAGGTAAAATCCAATCATCACTATCAACAAAACCAATATATTCACCCCTTGCAATCAACGCACCATTATTTCTAGCCTTACCCTGTCTG
>JBJEXC010000033.1:0-10018 GCA_051885355.1 Alphaproteobacteria bacterium
AAACGGAGGATTTTTCAAACTTTGGTGGGTGATGGGGGATTCGAACCCTCGACCCACTGATTAAGAGTCAGTTGCTCTACCAACTGAGCTAATCACCCAAAAAGATTTTTTAAGTATAAATGCTTTTATTCATAAATTCAAGTATTTTTTATAAATAATGATTTTTTCAATTTCAAGTTGAACTGATTTATAAAAATAGAAGTAGATAAAAATTATCGACTTCTAGTTGTTATTTACTTTTTTGCCATTACTTCTTTTACCCAAGAGGAAAGATTTCTTACACTTTTTCCATAGGTTACATAGGCATTTTGCTCTACATCACAATCTTTGCAAAGTGCAGTTAAATCTGTGACAGTTTTATCTTCTCCGCCACCACCATGAGTTACAAAAGGAATGATTTTCTTTCCTTTTAAATCGTTTTCAGATACAAAAGTTCTGACAGGTGTTGAGGCTGTTCCCCACCACACAGGTGTTCCAATGAATACTGTATCGTAATCACTTATATTTTCCACCTTTGATTTGAGTGGAGGAAGAGTTCCATTTTGTAATTCCTCTTTTGCTTGCTTTGTTTGTTCATCATAATCGCTTGGATATGGTGTTTTTAGTTCTATACTGAACAAATCTCCATTAGTTTCCTTTTGGATTTGTTGTGCAATTTCCTTTGTGTTACCACTTAACGAATAATAGGCAATTAATACCTTTGATTTATCCAAATTTTGTGCGCTAACTTGTGTTGATAAAAGCATACTTGCCAAACCTATTGCAAATTTTTTATTCATTTATTTCTCCTTTGTTTTGTTAATATAACGAATCTACAAATTTATCTTACAAGTTAAAGTTAACTCTAAGTCAAGCATTTTTTTATTTTCTATTGACTTAAAGTTAACTTTAAGGCAAAATGTATAACTGTGAAATAAAAAAAGGAAAATAAAAAATGGCTTATACAATAGGACAAGTTGCAAAAAAAACAGGACTTACAACACATACTTTACGTTTTTATGACAAAGAAGGGCTTTTACCAAATGTTAAAAAAAATCTATCTGGAATAAGGTATTTTTCTGATACTGACTTAAATTGGCTTGTTGTTTTAGAATGTTTAAAATCAACTGGACTTCCATTAAAGGATATAAAGTATTACATAGATTTATGCAAATTAGGTAATAAATCTTTGAAGGAAAGATTGGAAATTTTTAAAATGCAAAAAAAGCGTGTGGAAGAGCAAATGTCTTTACTTAAATCAAATATGAAAAAAATAAATTTCAAAATTAAGTATTATGAAGAAGCCTTAAAAAATGGTGAAGAAAATATTTATGAAAAAAACACTTATTTAGCAAAAGAAAGAAATAGGGTTTTGAAATTTAAATAATTTATCAGAGGTTATTATGCAAAAAAAATTTTTTAAATTTGGTATTCTATTATTTTTGATCTTTGCTATATATTTTTTGATATATGTGTTTTTTATACCTGTCAGCAAAAGTGAAAAAACGATAATTGAAATAAATCAAGGGGATAGACTTTCTATTGTTGCGGATAAACTTTACAATGACAAAGTCATAAATTCAAAATTTTTATTTAAACTTTGGATGTATCTTACATGGAACCAAAATAAAATAAAAATTGGTGAATATGAAGTTTTTCCATCTTCCACACTTAACCAGATAAAATCTGTTATTACAAGCGGACGAATGTATAACAAATATATTACTATTCCTGAGGGATTAACCGTAAAACAAATATATGAAATTTTAGATGGCCGTGATGATTTGGAAGGCAAAATTACAGAATTTGCAGAGGAAGGTTCTTTGCTTCCTCAAACATACGCATATAATAAAACTATTTCTAAAAATGATTTAGTTTTGAAAATGAAAAAGGCGATGGAGGAAACTATAGATAAAGAGTGGGCAAAAAGAGATGAAAACCTTCCTTTGAAAGATAAAAAAGAGGCCATAATACTTGCTTCTATAGTGGAAAAGGAAACAGGACTTCCAGAAGAAAGAGGGTTAGTTGCCTCCGTCTTTATAAATAGGCTTAATAATAATTGGCGACTTCAAAGTGATCCTACTGTAATTTATACTCTTACAAATAAATATGGAAATATGATGGGTCGCAAACTTTATAAAAAGGATTTGGAGGTGGATACTTCTTACAATACCTATAAAATAAAGGGGCTTCCAATTGGAGCAATTGCAAATCCTGGGCTTGACAGTATAAAGGCTGTGCTTCATCCTGTAAAATCTGATTATTTTTATTTTGTTGCTGATGGAAATGGGGGACATAAGTTCGCAAGCACTCTTGAAGAACACGAAAAAAACAGGGCAAAATGGAAAGAAATAAGAGATAAATAATATTTTTATAAAAAATACTTGACTATATACATTTTTGTAGTATTATATATTGCTATAAAGTATTTTACTTTGGGTGTTTAGCTCAGCTGGTAGAGCAACTGACTTTTAATCAGTGGGTCACAGGTTCAAGTCCTGTAACACCCACCAAAGTTTGAAAAATCCTTCTGTATGGAGGATTTTTTTTATTGGAAGTTTTTGATTTTGCTGGGTGATAGGAAAGAATTCATAAATAAAAAAATGCTTGCAAAAATGGGATATAGGTAGTAAATTTTGTTTAGAAAATAGACTGAATAGGGTTAAAAGTGTCCAAAATTGGAAGAAAATCGTATATTAATAATAAAATTTTTGTAAGATTTTTAGTCTATTATATTTCATTTTATCTGATATTTTCACCGATATTTTTCACAAGAGTGAATGCGCAAAGTTTGCCAATAAATCCTGTTTCAAACGATGCAACGCAAATAACATCATCAAACAACATTCCTGTATTGAATGTAGCGAAGCCAAGTGAAGCGGGGGTATCGGTCAACAAGTTTAATGATTTCAATGTAGGGCAAGAGGGGTTGATAATCAACAACCTGAATTTGCAAAATTATAATTTTAATTACAAGTCGGAATTAAGTGGTGAGCATATAGAATTTAACCGAAATTTTCGTGATGGAGAAGCGGCGAAAGTAATACTTAACGAAGTGGTATCGGGGAATGCTACTTCTTTGTTGGGAACGACAGAAATCTATGGACGCAAGGCAGATTATATAGTTGCAAATCCGAACGGAATAACATGTGCGGGATGTGGGTTTATAAATACCTCGCGACTTTCACTTATCACAGGAAGTTCAAATATAAAAAATGGGGATATAAAAAGTTTTACAATCTCGCCAAATGCTGTATTAAGGATAGAAGGGCAAGGTGTAGGAAACCTTGGACTTTATTCGGCGAGTTCTGCGGATCTTGTATCAAATGTGATAAAGATAAGTGGGGAGATTCAAACGCCGGAAGATTTAAGGATATTTCAAGGTGATGAAAGTTTTGATTGGAAAAATTTTTCAATTACCTCATCTGAAAAAATAGGAAGTGATATAGCAGTTGATGTATCCGCCCTTGGAGGAATGAAAGCGAACAATATATATGTGGTTGCGACGGGCAAGGGGTTTGGAGTAAATCTTGGCAGTGATGTTGTTGCGAATGGAAATATAGAGATAACTTCGGCGGGAGAAATAAAGGTAAAAAATGCGATTGCGAATGACAATGTGATAATGAAAACTCCTGCCAAAATAACTGCTGATAACGGAAATATTGTTGCAAATAATATCTTGATTGATGCGGATAATTTAGAAAATAAATCAAACATAGTTGCCACGGATAATATATATATTGATACAAAAAATGAAATAAAAAATATTGGAAAAATAAAAGGGAATAATTTATTTTTGAGTGCGAATGACATACATAATTACGGACAGATTTTATCAAACAAAGATATGGAAGTAATGGTTGCGAACAACCTTATCAACTATCGCGCAAGCGGGATTTTAGCGGGTGGTAATATATGGATGAAGGTAGCAAACAACCTTATCAATTACAAGGCGGATATTTATGCTGGTGGTGATTTAAGTGTGGAAGGTAGAGATGATATTGATAATAATTTTGTGGCGGTAAATCCAGATACAATTTATGATAATCCGTATGTTGAAAAGGAAAAGGATTTAGGTAATGTTTCGGGTGGTAATTTAAGTTTTGCTATGGATGATGATGGAGAAGAGGCACTGACTTTTATTCTTAAAAATGGAGATGAAATACAACTTCCTATTGATGCATTTCCTGATGATGCGATTGCTGGGGCAAAGTATGAGTATAACGGTTATACATTTATACTTGGCACAGAAACAATAACAGAAAAAGAGATTCCAAATCCCGAATATGAAAAATGTGATTTGGATATAACTGATTGTGAAGACATTTCAAAAACTGTTATAAAAAAGATATATTCATATAGTGGCACAGATGATTTTACAATTAAAGATTCAAGTGGAGAAAATATTTCTTATACCTTTGGTGAGGAAGATTTTAATGATGAAATTGATGATGATATAGGAGTTTTGAATAATACATCTGTTGTGCAAAGTAATGCTTTGAATGAATATAAAAATACCTTTCTTGATTATGATTTTAGTAATAATTTTTTTAATAACTTTGTAAATCTTGCAGGGCGGATTGAAGCAGGTGGAAACATAGAAATAAATGCAAATAATATTGTAAATAAATCGTTTGATATAAATACTGGGGCAAATGGTGTAAGTTTATATTATGATAAGATAAGAGATAAGGTTGACGGATGGCGAACTGCATGGAAAGAATTGGGAAGATATAGAATATCCAGTGTAAATCTTGATGGTATAGCAGGAGCAATTGTAAGTGGAAAAAATCTAATCCTTAATGCTGAAAATATACTTAATCAAAGTTCTATACTTTCATCAAAACAGAATATGATTTTAAAATCTCAATCGCTTTCAAATATAACAATAAGTGATGTTGTGGTGCTTCCTATTTTTATGCAAAGAGTAAGTCGTAAACATGGTAAAAAACGAAGGAAAAACAGGACTGAATATCAAACACAACGTTATTATTCAAAGCAAAGAGCGATTATACTTGCAGGTGGAAATTTAGGTATAAAGTCGGATGTGTTGAAAAACGATCAAGATGTTAATCCGACATCTGGTATAGTTGCAAGTGTTGATAATCCTAATATAGTAGATGGAAAAATTTCGGTGGAAGTAAACCTTCCTGTTGGTGATAACGGACTTTTTAAAATTGCTGATGATGGTAGGTATTTGGTAGAAACTAATGTCCCATTTATTGATGCCCGCGATTATGTCGGAAGTGATTATTTCTTTGATGGAAAGGGTGCTCTTTTTAACGGTGTTGATACAAATAAAATCATCGGGGATCCTGCGTATGAAACTAAACTTGTGATGGATGCGATTGTAAAGGCAACGGGTGAGCATTATTTGAAAAATAATGGAAGTATTGGAAGCGATGCGGAGCAGATGAAAGCCCTTTACGACAATGCTTTGGATATGTATGAGGAGTTTGGATTAAAGGTTGGTGTGACGCTTACCCAAGAGCAGATTTCCGCCCTTCGTAATGATATAATTTGGTATGTGGAGCGTGAGGTTGGTGGGCAAAAAGTTTTAGTTCCAGAACTTTATTTGTCGCAGGCAACTCTTGATAGTATTGATGATAATAATGGTTCAAAAATAACTGGCTTTAATGTAGGAATTGAATCTGATTTTGTTTCAAATTATGGTGATATAAAGTCAGAAAACCTTTTAAATGTGGATGCGAAAACTTTACTTAATTTCGGAAATGATGAAAATGCTGCGAAACTTACATCTGGCGGTGGTGTGAAGATAAATGCGGATAATGTACTTAATCTTTCGGGAACTATCTCTGGTAAAACAGTGCAAGTTGATGCGGACAATATCATAAATCAAACAAAGGTTTTAAGCGATGATTATGAGGGTCCGAATGTAAAACGCCATACGGAAATTGCTGGTTCAACATCTTTGATAAGTGGTGAAAATGGTGTATCCTTGAATGCAAAAAATACTCTTGTAAATAGTGGCGCAAATATAGAAAGTAGCAACGGTGATGTCCGCATTTCCGCGGATACCGCCGTGTTTGATACTGTGGAATTATTTAATAGGGAGGAAAAACATACTTCCTCTTCAAGTGGAATTTCAAGTAAGGAAAAAATTGAGATAAAGGAAACTCGTAAAAACAAATCAAGTGAAATAAATGCAGGTGGTAGCCTTATACTTTCAACTTCTGGAGATGCAACTTTTGCAGGTGCGAATGTGTCGGTCGGGGGTGATGCTTTGTTTGATGTAGGTGGGCAAACCAATATCTTGGATGTAAAGGATACGGAGTTTAATTACTCTAAAACTACAAAATCTTATGCTGGCGGATTGTATTCCAAAAATGATACCGTGATTGATGAAAGTGAACGGGCGAAGGGAACTTCGGTTGATATTGTGAATGGGCTTAACATTATTTCTCGGGGAGATGTGAATGTTGTTGCAAGTGATGTAAATGTTGGTGGCGATGCAAATATTCTCGCAGGATATTCTTTGACTGATGAGGGTGTGAAAAAAACTGATGCCTCCTCCTCCGTCAATATCCTTAATGATACGGAAACAACTCGCCATTACGAAAAACATGAGAAGAGTAATTTTGTGGAGCTTCTTACAGATCCAGATTTTGATTTCAGTGCAAGTGGAGGCAAACTTAATGTCAGTGCAGAAGTAGGTGAAAAATCCTCCCACGAAGAAGAAACTATTTCTAAAAATGTTGTATCATCCAACCTTAATGTCGGTGGCAACCTTCAAATAGGAGCGACAGATAATATCAATATAACCGCATCTAATTTGATTGGGGGTATGACATTATTAGGTACCGAAAATGATATAAATATAACGGATGCGAAAAGCACAACGAATAAAACTTCCGTTGATAAAGAAACTAAGATAACAGCAGGAGTAAGTGTCGGAAATGCATATGTTGATGCAGCATTGGCAGCACAAGCATTTTATGAAGCAGGTAAGGCAGTGGATGATGCAAAATCTTCTTTGAATAGGATTAAAGAAGCCCGTGATAGAGGAGAAGCAAGTGATGAAGTGGTAAAGGATGCAGAATTTAATTTATCTATGGCTATGGTTAATTTGGTGAATGCGGAGCTTGCTATGACATCAAGTATTGCAGGGGCGGCAACGGCAGCGGGGACTTCCTTTGGAACGGGAGTATATGCTTCGGCTTCGCTTAATTATGATACAAGCAAGCATACAGAAACCAGTGAAACTTCCACATCTGTGGGAAGTAATATAATGGGTGAAAATATTGTCTTTAAATCTGGCAATAATATGACTCAAATCGGCTCAAATGTAGTGGCGGATAATACAGTTTCCTATGACATAATGAATAAGTTGAGTGTGATTGCGGGCGAAAATACTTATCGCTCAGAATCCTCAGATGAACATATATCAGCGGGGGCCTCTGTTGGAAATAATTCTGTGCAAGTAAATGCTGGCTATGATAAAGCAAGCAACAGGGCAAGTGGCACAAACTATACCAACAGTAATATCGTAGCGGACAATATCATTGTAAAAACTGGCGGAGATAGTGAGTTTATTGGTGCAAATGTAAATGCAAATGAAAATCTGATAATGTCTGTTGGCGGAGATTTAAAGGTTGAATCAAAACAAGATACCGATTATGCGAAAGGTAGCAATTTCGGTGTAAGTATTTCGGGTGGTAACGGCACGGGAAAGAATTCAGGAGGTGGCGGTTTCAATACAGGTAAATCAAATCACGACAGCGCTTGGGTTAATGATCAGACGGAGTTGACCGCGAAAAATGTTGATATAACAGTTGAGGGAAAATCTACTCTTGTAGGAGGTCTTATTGACGGAAGCGAAAGTTTGAATTTAACAACAAACGAGCTTGAATACAAAGATTTGGTTGACTTTGATAAAAGTTCCGAATCTGGTTTTGGATTTAATACAAGTGTAGGTGTTTCTACGGACAAAGGTAAAACATCCCTCCATCCAAATGGCTCAACAACTATAACTATGAGGGACAAGGGTTCAGAAAAGGAGCAAATAACCCACGCAACGATAGGTTCAGGTAATATAACAGTAGGAGGGAAAACTAACTCTGATTTAGAAGGGTTAAACAGGGATGTATCCAAAGCTCAAGAAATTACAAAGGACAAAATCACTGGTGCCTTAGATGGAAGTATGACTATAGACAATAGGGTGTTTAGTGGAGAGGGCTGGAGGAGTATAATAGAGGATCATACGAATTTAGTAGGGAATACTATAAAAATGGCTGCGGGGATAACTAACACAGTAGTAAATCCTTTTGTAACGGCTTATCAAGTATTAACTAATGATAAAATAAAATTAAATGAAATAATAGATGTGTGGAAATCTAATGCTGTGGCAGGTGCTAATACGATAAGGACAGACAGAAAGATAATAAATAACTTGTCTGATGGAAATCAAAATGTAAATGATATACAGAAAGCTACAGAAGATGAAAGAGTAAAAATATATTATGACGAAGAAGATGACCTTTATGGAAAATATGATAAAGATAACAGAACTATTTATATAAACGGAGCAAATGGAGGTGCAACGGATACAGATACATTTGTAAGGACATATGGTCACGAAAGCTCTCATGAATTTACAGGCAATGATGATATATCAGATAATGCGGGAGGATATGCAAGTGGAATGTATTCGTTCTTGAATTTTATGAGCGGAGATAGTATAAATAAAGAAGGAGGAGCAACGAACAGGGATTGGCTAATGAATCAAATGAGTAATGCGGCAACATTTATGACAGTATTGGGTAATACGATAGGAAAGAATAATGTTGTTAATGGGGAGAATAGTACGGTCGTAAGAATGAATGAGGATAGGACTAAGGGAACTATAATTGATGCTAAGGCTGATGGTGATAAAAATATTTATGATGAAAATGGAGAAGTTGTAGGACAAACTCTTTTTGATGATTCATTTATTAAATATGATAAAAATGGTGAACTAGTAGGTCCTGCTTATAATAATACTATACATTTTGATAAAGATCTTACTGATTATATAAATGGTCTTGTTAAAGAAGCTGCACTTGAAATAGCACCTGTTTGGTTATTTAAAAGTAGGAAGGAAGGGACATATGATATTAAAAATAAATTAGCAGAAACTATTGGAGGTATAACTGAAGATAAGTGGGAAAAGCATTATGATGGCGCTCTTTTTAATGGTGATGTTGTAAGTTTCCGTGGTGCTGGTAACATTTTGGTTGGTATGAATTCAGAGAATTCTATTATTTCAAATTCAAAGTTGGATTTTGGTTTTGATATGTATCAATATATATCTAACGGTGTATATAGAGAAACAGAAGAAGCATATAAGCATATTAATTATGGAAGAAACTTACAGAAAAGTAGTAATGAATACACGGTTGATAAAATGACCGATTACTTTCCAAGTATAAAAGATTGGTATAATATGAAAAAATTTATAAAAGGTGATTAACATGAAACTTTTTTTTAAAATATTTTTATGTATATTTTTATTTATACTATCAAATATTTATAGATCAAAATATTTTTTAACCGTTAATAAAATTGGAGCAAATTTCATATTTCGAAGAAGTAAGTTTCTTCCAATATTTTATAAGATTTCAGTGTGTCCAGATTATTGTGGTGATATAGTTGACTTTCGTGATTGTTTTACTCTTGTTCATTCAATAGGTAATGTTGAAAAAATGGAATACGAAGATGATACATATACATTAAAGATTTATTTACCTTCTAAACCTTTATTTAATCCAGAAATGTATGAACATTATAAATTAATTGAGAAAGGGAAAAACTTTAGGAAATATAAAGATCTTCGTCAGAATCATAAACATTGTGTGTTATTTTTATGGGATTAGGGTTAAATGACTAACATCCTAACCTATATTCTTATTCTTTTTTTTACTTTCTCATCAAGTGTAAATGCTTGCTATTACTACTCCCTTCATCCAAATGGCTCAACAACTATAACAATGAAGGACAAGGGTTTGGAAAAGGAACAGATAACCCACGCAACAATAGGCTC